>NZ_JBTOLZ010000001.1:0-321820 GCF_054552075.1 Roseivivax sp. | reverse complement strand
CTTTGCAACGCCCAACACACGCCGCCCTGCCGCCCGACGCGCAACCGCTCAACACCGCCCCCTCCCACCCCGCACACCAGAGGGCGCGCGCCGGACCGGGGGCCGGCGCAGCTGCCCTCTGAGCGGGGCGCTTTATCCCAACAAGGTCAGGGCTAGGGGATAGCTATGCGCACCTCCCCAAGGAGCGCCGGCCCAAGGGGCCGGTCCGGCGCGCGCCCGGCACCTTCGGTGCTATTCGGGCGCAAGGGGGCGCGGGGTGCGGTGTCGCGTTTCGAACCAAAGCCCGCTCGGCACCTTCGGTGCTGGTCGGGCGCAAGGAAGGACGGCTCACTGTGTTGGTGGTGAGGATCTGCTTAGAAGGAGTGGCGTGAGAAATGCGCCTCTCTCTCAAGCTTTACGCGCCGACCCACCGCACCCCAAAGCCCCCCCTCACAACCGCGCCCGCATCGCCACGGCCGGCAGCTTCACCCCGCCCGGCAGCGGCACCGTCACCGGGCCCTGCCGCTCGAAGCCCATGGCGGCGTAGAAGGGCTCGGCGTTCAGCGTCGAGACACAGGACAGCTCGCGCATCCCCTGCCCCTGGGCATGGCCGATGATATAGTCGAGAAGCCGCCGCCCGATGCCCTGGCGCTGGTAGTTGTGATGGGTCACCACGTGGCGCACATGGCCCACGCCCGGCGTGCGCGCGCCGCTGCCGGGCGCCGCCTGGGTCCAGCCCCCGGCGCCGACCAGGAGCGCCCCGCGCAGCACCAGGAAGAAGGAGCCCGACCGCAGCAGCTCGGGCTGCGCCCGCCCGATCACCGGCAGCGCGCCGGCGCAGACCTCCTCGGAGTAGGTCCCGGCCAGCAGCACCGGGTAGGCGGTGGAAAACAGCCGGTCCACGGCGGGAAAGTCCGAGCCATGGGCCCGGCGGATCATCGGCGAATCAATCAACATCATCAATCTGTCCGGAAATGTGGGGCGGCCAGAATAGCCCGCCCCCCGGACCGCCCGCACGAAAAACGCCGCCCCCCGGGGGAGCGGCGTTCCGGAACATCAAAAATCGGGCAGATTACTTGATCTTGCCCTCCTTGTATTCGACGTGCTTGCGCGCGACGGGATCGTATTTCTTGATCACCATCTTCTCGGTCATCGTGCGCGCGTTCTTCTTGGTCACGTAGAAGTGGCCGGTGCCTGCGGTCGAGTTCAGGCGGATCTTGATCGTCGTCGGCTTCGCCATCGTGTCGTCTCCTTCGGGCGGGCGCGCGGTGCCACGCACCCCCGTGAAATTCTTTGAGGCCCGCGTATTGCTCAAGAGGCCCGTCAAGTCAACCGGGCGGGCCCCGGAATCTCGCGCGGAGGGCCTGTAAGCCGGATTCTGTGCCAGGCGGGTCTCCCCGCCCGCGACGACCATTCATCTGGGCCGGCCCTCGCGGACCGGCTCGTGCTGCCAACCCGGACCCCTCGGGCTGAAGCGGCCCTGCGGCGATATCCCCGAAAGGATCAGCCCGCGCGGGGTCCCTATGCGGCATTGCTCCCGGTGGGGCTTGCCATGCGGGTCCGGTTGCCCGGCCCCCGGTGGGCTCTTACCCCACCGTTTCACCCTGGCCGCCGGACGCGCCGGCGGTGGTCTGTTCTCTGTGGCGCTTTCCGTCAGGTTGCCCTGCCCGGGCGTTACCCGGCACCGTCGCTTCAAGGAGTCCGGACTTTCCTCCCCGGCGGGGTGACCCCCGGCCGAGGCGGCCGTCCGGCCCTCCGCGCGTCCCGGGCGATACGCCGGCCCGCGGCCCGCGTCAATCCGCGGCGCGCCGGCGCAGGATCAGGCTCCGGGCCATGAAGTCGCGCAGCGCCTCGGCCACGAGCTGCGGCGCCTCGAGCATGGGGAAATGCCCGGCGCCGGGGATCAGGCAAAGCTCGCCCACCGGCGCCAGCCCCGCCGTCACCTCGAGCCGCCGGGCGCGGATCAGCGGATCCTCGGTACCCCCCAGCACCAGGATCGGCGCGAGGCAGCGGCGCAGAACCGCCTGCTGGTCGGGCCGGCGCTGCATGGCGCGGGACTGCGCCAGGAGCGTCTCGGCGCCCATGACCTCGGCCATGCCCGAGAGGACCGCGCCGAGCCGTCCGCGTTCGGCCACCTCGGAGATGGCGCCCGCCGGGAACTCCCGCGTGACCCAATCGGCGATCCGCCCGGCGCGCAGCGCGATCATCCGCGCCTCGCGCGCGGCGGCCTCGGTCGGGGTCTCGGCAAAAGGCGCCGCGGCGATCAGCGCAATTCGCGTGACCCGCGCCGGCAGCTGCCGCTGGATCTCGAGCGCCACAGCACCACCAAGCCCATGGCCCACCAGCGCCACCCGCGGCGGCAGGCAGGGCAGGATGCGCTGCGCGATCTCCTCGACCCGGGCCGCGCCCTGCGGCAGCACCAGGCTCACCAACCGGTCGAGCGCCAGCGCCTGCACCTGATGGGCAAAGACGTGACCCGTCGCGCCATGGCCCGGAAGAAAGACCACGGTTTCCTCGGGCGCTGCGCTTTGAACACAAACCTGCACAACGGGAACCCTGCTCGCGCGTCCATCCTGACGCTTGTCCCGAAAGTCTAGCAAAAGCCCCGAACCTGGGAAGCCGCGGCATCGGCGCGCTTGCGAATTGCCGCCGCGCGTGCTTTCCGCGCGACATGGAAGTGACAACGCTGATCCTCGGCGCCGGCGCGGCCGGCATGATGTGCGCGGCCCATGCGGGACCGGGCACGCTGGTCGTCGACCACGCCAAGGCCCCGGGCGAGAAGATCCGCATCTCTGGCGGCGGGCGCTGCAATTTCACCAATCTCGACGTCCGCTTCGAGCGCTTCCTGGGCGGCAACCCGCATTTCCACAAGTCCGCCCTGTCGCGCTACACGCAGTGGGATTTCATCTCGCGGGTCTCCGAGGCCGGGATCGCCTGGCACGAAAAGACGCTGGGGCAGCTTTTCTGCGACGGCAGCGCCAAGGAGATCATCGCCATGCTGCGCGATGACATGGCGGCGGCGGGCGCCGAGCTCTGGCTTTCGACCAGGCTCTCCGCGCTCGAGCATGCCGACGGGCGCTTCCGCGCCACCTTCGAGCGCGAGGGCGCAAGCCGCACCGTGACCGCGCGGAACCTCGTGCTCGCGACCGGCGGCAAGTCGATCCCCAAGATGGGCGCCACCGGCCTTGCCTATGAGATTGCCGAGCGCTTCGGCCATGTCCTGACCGAGACCCGTCCGGCGCTGGTGCCGCTGACCTTCCCCGACGGGCGCTTCAAGCCGATCTCGGGCGTCTCGACCCCGGCGCGCGCCAGCTGCAACGGCACCAGCTTCGACGAGGCGCTCCTTTTCACCCATCGCGGGCTCTCGGGCCCGGCGGTGCTGCAGATCTCGAGCTACTGGCGCGAGGGCGAGAGCCTGGCGCTGGACCTCCTCCCCGAGACGCCCTTGGCGGAGCTTCTGTCGGAGAAGCGCCACAGCAGCGGCAAGCGCCAGCTCACCACCGAGCTTGCCCACCACCTGCCGCAGCGGCTGGTCGACCACCTCGCCGAGGAGATCGACCTTTCGGGCCGGCTCGGCGATCTCTCGGACGCGCGCATCGCGGCGCTCTGCCGGGCGCTTCAGCACTGGGAACTGCGCCCCGCGGGCTCCGAGGGTTACCGCACCGCCGAGGTGACCCTGGGCGGGGTCGCGACCGAGGGCGTATCCTCGAAGACCATGCAGTCCGAACGCCTGCCCGGCCTCTACATCATCGGCGAGGCGCTGGACGTGACCGGCTGGCTCGGCGGCTACAACTTCCAATGGGCCTGGTCCTCGGGCTGGGCCGCGGGCCGCGCCATTGCCGGGCATGACGCCTAGGTAACAGCCCGGCGACAGCCGCACAGAAGACGCTTGAAAACGTCATGCGATGGTTACAAATCCGTCGTCATGACCAAAGCCGCCAAGAAAAGCCTGCCGACCCGCATCACCCGCGCGATCCGCGCGCAGGTGCCGCGCAAGACCGCGCGCGATCTCTGGAACCGGCTGCGCTTCGGCGCGGGCGCCCCGCAGAGCGACGAATGCCTCTGGGTCGATCCGATGGCGGTGAACCACGTCTATTCCGGCGGCAAGACCTTCCCGCTCCGGCGGCACAACTCGGGCCAGGTGATCCCCGGCGACTGGGACCTCTCGCGCCTGCCCCTGCCCGAAAGCGACAAGGCGCTGTCCTGCCGGCTGCATTTCGTCGAGGGCGTGCCCTGGTCGGAGACCCCGATCTATCACCGCCTCAAGGCCGAGATCCTGGCGGGTGGCCGCCCCGACGGGCTGAAGGACCTGGACGCGCTCGACCGCCGCTACGCGCGGCTCGACAAGCTCTGGAGCTACGCCAAGCGCGAAGGGCTGCGCCCGCGCTCGGAGACGCCCGAGAGCTACCGCCGCGAACACGGCGGGGTGCTGGTGCATATCGCGCGGGACGGCACGCTGATGCGCTCGGGCGGCGCGGCGCATCGCTTCGCCATCGCGCGGCTTCTGCAGCTGCCGAAGATCCCCGCGCAGATCGGCGCGATCCACCCCGGCGCCCTGGACGCGGGCCACCTGGCGGTGCTGCGCCAGCCGCCCGAGATGCCGCGCGGCTAAGGCCGTCAGGCGGGCGTCAGCCGCCCGTCACCCGCGCCACCTCGGCGGCGAAATCCTCGCCGCGCTTCTCGAAGTTGTCGTATTGGTCGAAACTTGCCGCCGCCGGGGCCAGCAGCACCGTCTCGCCCGGCAGGGCGTCGCGATGGGCGGCGGCCACGGCGGTCGCCATGTCGGTGCAGATCTCCACCTCGACCCCGGTCAGCCCCAGCGCGAATTGCGCCGCCTCGCGGCCGATCACATAGGCCTTGCTGACATGGGCCAGCCCCGGCTCCAGCGCCGAAAGCCCGCCTTCCTTCATCAGCCCGCCGCAGACCCAGCGGATCTTGTCGAAGGCCTGCAGCGCCTTCAGAGCCGAATCCACGTTGGTCGCCTTGCTGTCGTTGACGTAGCGCACGCCGCCCGCCTCGGCGACGATCTGGCTGCGGTGCGGCAGGCCCCGGAAGCTGCCCAGCGCCGCCTCGATCTGCCGCGGCCCGAGCCCCAGCGCCCGGACCGCCGCATAGGCCGCGCAGGCGTTCTGGTGGTTATGCGCCCCGGGCAGCCCGGGGATCTGGCGCAGGTCGATGGCACCGACCTGCTTGCCCTTGCGCCATTCGCTCAGGAACCCCTTGCGCGCCATGACCTGCCAGCCCGGCCCCTGCGGCTTTTGCCCGACCGAGACCCGGATCAGCCGGTCGTCGCCGGGCGACGTGGCGATCTGGTTGGCGAGGAACCGGCCCTCGGGCTCGTCGACGCCGATCACCGCGCGGTCCGGCCCGCCCTCGGCGAAGAGCCGGCGCTTGGCGGCGAAATAGCCGCCGAGCCCGGCGTGCCGGTCGAGGTGATCGGCGGTCAGATTGGTGAAGACCGCGATGTCCGGCGTCAGCGCCCGCGCCAGCTCGGTCTGGTAGGACGACAGCTCCAGCACGATCACCGCCCCGTCGCCCGGCGGATCGAGGTCGAGCACCCCGCGCCCGATGTTGCCCGCCAGATCCACCGGCCGCCCGGCCTCGGCCAGGATGTGCCGGATCAGCGCCGAGGTCGTCGACTTGCCGTTCGAGCCGGTGACCGCCACCACCTTGGGCGGGCTGTCAAATTCCATCCAGTCGCCCGAGGCCAGGGCCCGGAAGAACAGCCCGATGTCGTTGTCGACCGGCACGCCCGCCTCCCAGGCCGCGGCAACCGCCGGGTTCGGCGCGGGATAGAGATGCGGGATGCCCGGCGAGACCACCAGGAGCGTCAGCTCCGCCATGACCGCGGATGAGGCCAGCGCCGTGACCTCGAAGCCCTCGGCCTCGGCCCGGGCGCGGGCGTCCGGCGTGTCGTCCCAGAGGACCGGATGCGCCCCGCCCGCCGCCAGCGCCCGCGCCGCCGAGAGGCCCGAGCGGCCCAGTCCCAGGACGCCCACGCGCTCGCCCGTCATGCCGGTCACCGGAATCATCGCTGCCCCTCCGCCGCTCAAACCTTCTGTCTTGCGCGACAGGGCTAGGGCAAATGCGGTGCCAAGGAAAGCCTCACCGCGTCTCGTCCTCGCGGGGCTCAAGCCCGTAAGGCCGGACCAGCCGCCAGACATGCGCGGGCACCATGTTCTTGATCCGCGCGGGGTGGCAGCGGCGCAGGTGCAGCACGGTCTCGATGGCCTTCATCTCGAGCCGGGCCCGGGCGAACTCCAGCCCGCGCGGCCCGATGCGCGGCTGCAGGAAGGACACCAGCGGCCGCAACCAGCCCGGCATCCGCCGCACCGGCAGCCCGCCCGCGGCGCGCTCGACATTGCCCATGAAGCCCCGGACCGCGCCGGCCCGCGCGCCCTTCGAGCCCGGGGCGGCGCGCTTCAGCCGCGGCCCCAGCCGATCGAGAAGCGCCGCGCCCCGGGCGTTGCGCACGATCAGCCACTGCTGCCCTTCGCCGCCCATGTAGCCCACGGTCACATCGGCCAGCCGGTTGCTGTAATCGACGCAGGTCCGGCAGGTCAGCGGGAAGAAATCCGCCGACAGATCCGACAGGGGCAGGCTCAGGAAGGGCACCTCGCGCGGCGGCCGCCCGTCGTCGAAGCGCAGCTCGACCCAGTAGTCGGCGCGGAACTCCAGATAGGAAATCCGCTCGGGCGCGGGATCGAGCCGCGCGAGGAAGGCGTGGAAGTTCTCGGTGGTGGTGTTGTCCGAACAGGGCGTGCCGATGACGGTGATCTCCTCGAAGCCCAGTTCCGCCTCGAGCGCCCGCAGCGCGTAGACCTGGCAGGGAATGCCGATCACCGCGATGCGCCTGTGGCCCGCGTCCCGCGCGGGCTCCAGCGCCGCGAGAAGCGGCGCGAAGCCCATGCGCATGCCCCGGGTGCGGGCCATGTCGGCGGGATCTGTGACCACCACCGACATGGGCCGCCAGCGGTCCTCGGGATGCGGCGCCACGGCGAGGACCGCGTCGACCGCCCCGTCCTCAAGAAGCTGCGCCCCGAGCGCCGAGGCAATGCCGGTCCATTGCGCCCCCGGCAGGGGCGGATCGAGCGACGCGCGATACATCGCCCGGGTGACCCCGAAGAAGCCCTCGTCACCCCCGGGCTCCGCCGCGCGGCCGTGCACCTGGGCCTCGAGCCCGGGATAATCCGGCTGGATGAACTGGCAGGCCCGCCCGCAGGCCCGGCCGTCGCCCATGCGGCTCACGCCGCAATCGGTGCAGAGCCCCGGCCGCGCCGCGCCGCCGATCTCCGGCACCATGAGTCCCGCGCTGTCGCGTGGCATGTGCCCTCCCGTTCCCCGACACCTGTCAACCCTAGCTGACAGTCGGGTGTCGCACCAACCCCCTGCAGGCCTGACCGGGCCTCAAATACCTCTCGGGGGAGCGCGAGGGGGCAGACAGCCCCCTCGCCCGCGCCCGGACCCGCGCCAGCGGGACCGGGGGCCAGACATGCGCGGGGCCCATGGCCCCGCTCCGCTGGGTCGAGCAGATCACGAAGAACGAGAGCCGCCCCCGCCTCAGACCTTGCGCAGCGCCAGCACCGCGTTCAGCCCGCCGAAGGCGAAGGCGTTGGAGAGCGCGGCCTCGATCCGGGCCTCGCGGGCCTCGTTCGGCACGCAGTCGAGGGCGCATTCGGGGTCGGGCTCCTCGTAGCCGATGGTCGGCGCGATCACCCCGTCCTTCAGCGCCATGATGCAGGCCAGAAGCTCCACCGCGCCGGTGGCGCCGATGCAATGGCCGTGCATCGACTTCGTCGACGAGATCATCAGATCGTCGGCGTGGGTGCCGAAAACATCGGCCACCGCGGCGCATTCGGTCTTGTCGTTCGCCGCGGTCCCGGTGCCATGGGCGTTGATGTAGCCGATCTTGTCCTTCGCGATCCCCGCGTCGCTCAGCGCACCCGAGATCGCCCGCGCCGCGCCCTGTTTCGAGGGCATGACGATGTCGGCGGCATCCGAGGACATGGCAAAGCCCGCCACCTCGGCGAGGATCTCGGCGCCGCGCGCCTTCGCGTGCTCGTAGTCCTCGAAGACGAAGATGCCGGCGCCCTCGCCCTGCACCATGCCGTTGCGGGTCGCCGAGAAGGGCCGGCAGCCGTCCTTCGACATCACCCGCAACCCCTCCCAGGCCTTGATGCCGCCGAAGCACAGCATGGATTCCGAGCCGCCGGTGACCATGACCGGCGCCATGCCCGAGCGCACGAACCAGAAGGCCTGGCCCATGGCGTGGTTCGACGAGGAACAGGCCGAGGCCACGGTGAAGCTCGGCCCCTTGATGTTGTATTGCATCGAGACGTGCGAACAGGCGGCGTTGTTCATCAGCTTCGGCACCACGAAGGGATGCACCCGGTTCTTCCCCTCCTCGTAGACCGCGCGATAGTTCTCGTCCTGTGTCGTCAGACCGCCGCCCGAGGTGCCGAGCACCACGCCCGATTTCGCTGCCAGCTCGCCGTCGAACTCGAGGCCCGACTGGCGGATCGCCTCCTCGGCGGCGATCAGGGTGAACTGGGTGTAGCGGTCATAAAGCGCGATCTGCTGGCGGTTGAAGACCGCCTCGGGGTCGAAACCCTTGACCTGGCCGCCGATCTTCACCGCCAGCCGGTCGGTGTCGCGCATCTCCAGGGGGCCGATGCCGCAGCGGCCCTCGCGCATGGCCTCGAGCGTGGCGGGCACCGACAGGCCCAGCGCGTTGATCGTGCCGGCCCCGGTGATGACGACCCGTCTCACGCCTTCTGGTCGGCCACGAGCCGCTCGACCCCATCGGCGATCTTGGCCACCGAGGTGATGTCGAAGTCGCTTTCCTGGGGGTCGTTGGCGTTGAAGGGTACGGAGATGTCGAAGGCTTCCTCGATGGCGAAGATCGATTCCACCAGCCCCATGCTGTCGATGCCCAGCTCCTCGAGGGTCATCTCCTCGCGCACGTCCGAGGGCTCCAGCACCGCCTGTTCGGCGAGGATCTCGATCACCTTGGTCCTGATATCCATCCCAGATCTTTCCCGAAGCGATTGTTGTCTTGCGCTCTACTCGCTGGCGGCGGGTTTTGAAACCGCCTTGCGCAGGGCCGCGACCTCGCGCGCGAGCCGTGGCAGCCGGCGCATGGCTTTGAAGATCTCGATCTGCTGATCCATCTTCACCGCCGGGTAGCCCAGCACCACGCGCCCCTTGGGGATCGAGGACAGCACCACCGTCGCGCCGCCGCAGATCACGTTGTCGCCGATCCGCAGGTTGTCGCTGACCCCGGTCTTGCCGCCCAGCACCACGAAGGAGCCGATCTCGGTCGAGCCGCCGATGCCGACCAGCCCGCAAAGCAGCGAATGCTCGCCCACCACCACGTTGTGGCCGACCTGCACGAGGCTGTCGATCTTGGTGCCCCGGCCGATCCGGGTGTCGCGCACGGTGCCGCGGTCGATGGTGGTGTTCGCGCCGACCTCGACGTCGTCGCCGAGCGTCACGCCGCCGAGCGAATGGATGCGCGCCCAGGGCTGGCCTTCGGCCGCGGCCTCGCCGCCGAGGCTCTCGCGGGCCTTCTCGGCGCCCGAGGCCTCGGGGGTCACGAAGGAGAAACCGTCCCCGCCGATCACCGCGCCGGGCTGCAGGATCACCCGGTCGCCCAGCGTGCAGCGCGCGCCGATCCGCGCCCCGGCGTGGATCAGACCGCCCTCGCCGATCACCGTCTCGGCGCCGACAAAGGCCTGCGGGCCGATCACCGTGCCCGCGCCGATCTTGGCGCCCGCGCCAATCACCGCGAAGGCGCCGATGCTGACATCCGCGCCGATCTCTGCGCTGGGGTCGATCGAGGTCATCTCGGAAATGCCGGGGGCATAGCCCGCGCCGGGATCCATCATGGCCGAGAGCCCCGAGAGCGCGAATCGCGGCCGGGGGGCGAGGATCGCCCCCTCGAGCCCGTAGCCCTGCCAGTCCGCCCCGTCCCAGAGGATCGCCGCCCGCGCCTGACCCTGCGCGAGCCCCTCGGCGTAGTCGGGCTTCATCGCCAGCGCCAGCCGGTCGGCCGGGCAGTCCTGCGGCTCGGCGACGCCTGACAGGGCGATGTCAGTCCGGCCCACGGCCTCGAGGCCGAGGGCCTTGGCGATCGCGTCGAGACGATGGCTGGTCATGTCACCTCCGGGCCTGCCTGCCCGGGTGGTTTAGCTTTGAAGACCGCCCAGCGAAACCCCCGAGGCCTCGAGCGCGCGCCAGATCTGCGCGTCACGGCCGTAGATGTCGTCGCGGTACTGGGTCCGGCCCTTGGCGGTGGTGAAGGCGGTCCGGTAGATCAGATGCACCGGCACCTTGGTCTCGAGGTTCACCCGCACGGTGCTGCGCTTGCCGAGGTGGTTCTGGAAGAAGCCCACCGGGTCGGCCTCCTGCTTGGCGAGCAGCGCATAAGCGAAGTCATGCGGGTCGTTCAGCCGCACGCAGCCATGCGAGAAGGTCCGCACGGTGCGCGAAAAGAGGCTCTGCGCGGGCGTGTCGTGCAGGTAGATGTTGTAGCGGTTCGGGAACATGAACTTCACCGACCCGAGCGCGTTCTTCGGCCCCGGCGGCTGGCGCATGGAGAAGGGGAAGCTCGAGGCGCTGTATTGCGAGAAGCCGCGCCCGCGGTTGACCTGCCGGCCCCGGCTGTCGGTGATCTCGAGATGCGAGACCGAGTAGGGATTGCGGCGCAGCATCGGCAGGTATTCGTTCACCACGATCGAGCGCGGGACATACCAGCTCGGGTTGATCTCCATGAACTCCATGACATCCGAGAACTCGGGCGTCTGGCGGTCGCTCTCGCGCGAGCCGACCACGGCGCGGGTCTCGAAGGTCACCTTGTCGTCGTCGTAGATGCGCGCCTTGAACTCGGTCAGGTTCACCTTGATGTGGCGTTCGCCGAGCCCGCCGGGGCGGTTCATCCAGCGCTCGCGCTCCATCGCGACGATGACCGACTTCAGCCGCTCGTCGATGCCGACGTTCAGGGCCGAGAGCGTGGCGTCGCCCGCCACCCCGTCGATCTCCTGGCCGTGGTCTTCCTGGAAGTCGCGCACCGCGCGCTCCATGGCGCGGTCGTAGAAGGCGGTCGAGGTATGGCCGAGGTAGCCCATGGAGACGAGCCGGTTGCGCAGCGCCACCACCGCCTCGCCGCTGTCGCCGGGCGAGAGCTTGGAGGCGCGCACCGCCGGGCCCCAGCCGCCGCGGGCGCGCTGATCCTCGAGCGCCACGCGGGTCGCCATGAGGCGCACGTATTCGGGGCTTTGCGGCGCCAGCGACCGGAAGAGCGCGCGCGGCTCCTCGCTGCCGAGCCGGGCCAGGAGGTCCTCGGGGCTGCGGGCCTCGGGGTCGCGCTTGATCGCGCGCACCACCTCGCGCGGGTCGAGGATGCCGGTCTGCAGGTCGCGCGCCAGCCGCAGGTAGGCGAGCGACATCTCGACCTCGGCCTCGCCCCGGGCGCGCGGCGTGTCGGCGGCGCGCAGCATCCGGTAAAGGCGGTCGGCGTCGTGGCGCGCGGCGGGGATGCCATGGGCTTCGACCCGGCGCATGGCGTCGATCAGCATGGCGCGGCGGTCGCGGTGCAGGGCCTCGCCGCCGGTCCAGACCGGCTCGAACAGCCGCGCGCGGTAGAAATCGTTGAGCCCGTCGTGCTCCGCCACGGTTTCGGCCACCGCCTGCTTGAAGGCGGTCACCTGTGCCAGCGCCGGCGCGGGCAGCGCCGTCAGGCCCAGGGAGACAAGGGCCGCGGCGGCAGCCATGCGAAAGCGGAAGGCACGGGGAAACATCATGGAAAGGTCTCGAAACAACGGGCGGACAGAAGGGGTTGAGGACAGTTGATCTGTGAACCAACGCATCTGTCCATTCACATTTCCCTCATGCGGAAAATCTTTTTTGCACCTTTTGCCGCAGGGTCACAAGGCCGCCTTGCCACGCGGCATTCGGGCAACATCCCGGCGTTTTGAGCAATATTTCGCCGAAACCCATTGTATCTCGGAACAATCCGGCCCGTCGGCCTTCCGAGAAAAACCCGACTGTGCAATAACCATTAAGACATCTGGGGGAAGATGGCAGGCGCGCCCAACGAGGTGCGCGATACAGGACAGAAAACGGGACAGGTTTTCTATGACAGACCTACGGACGGGCGGGTTCACCCGCCGTGGCCTCTTGCAGGCCTTCGCTGCGACAGCAGTCACCGCAGCTCCAACCTTCGCGAATGCGGCTGGGTTCCTTCGGGGTGGTGGCGACATCCGTCGCATCAAGATGTATTCCGGGCGCACCGGGGAACGCATCGACATGATCTACTGGGTCGACGGGGATTATATCGCCGACGCGGTGCAGGAGATCACGCATTTCATGCGCGACTGGCGGAACAACAAGGTCAAGAACATCGATCTGCGCACGATCGACATCATGGCCGCCTCGCACAACCTTCTGGACGCAAACGAGCCCTACATGCTGATCTCGGGCTACCGCAGCCCCGAGACCAACTCGATGCTGCGCGCGCGCTCCTCGGGGGTGGCGAAGAACTCGCGGCACCTGCGCGGCGAAGCGGCCGACCTGCGGCTGGCCTCGCGCTCGGTGCACCAGGTCGCCAAGGCCGCCATGGCCTGCCGGGCGGGCGGCGTCGGGCGCTACTCGGGCTCGAACTTCGTGCACATGGACTGCGGCCCGGTGCGGAGCTGGGGCAGCTGAGGCCACCGCGCGACAAGCGACCTGTCTGGACGTGAAGAGAACGGCGCCTTCGGGCGCCTTTTCTTTTTTGTGGAGAGGGGGGCCGGGCGCGGCTCGCTCGGACGGGGACTATGCTGGCTCCGAGATGGGTGGCACAACGGGAGCGGCCCTGACCCGCCCGGCTGCGCTCACCGCCACACGGGGGAAGCACCGAAGCCACCCTGCCCCGCAAGGCCGGCCATTTGCGGAGCCTCCGGGACACCCTGCCCTACACGGCGGACCGCAGGCTGAGCACTCGGGCCGCCCGGCCTCATTCGCCCGACCACCACCATGCCCTAACCACCTCACCCCAAACACAAAACCACGCCGCAGCCCCAGTCGGGCGCGACGCCTCACTCATCTCATCTCTTTAGAAGAAGTGGCGCGGTTGACGGGGCTCGAACCCGCGACCCCCGGCGTGACAGGCCGGTACTCTAACCATCTGAGCTACAACCGCGTAGCGTCTAGGGGCACCTTCGGATCGGAACAGCGTGGCGCGGTTGACGGGGCTCGAACCCGCGACCCCCGGCGTGACAGGCCGGTACTCTAACCATCTGAGCTACAACCGCTCGCTGTTCGCCCGGTGCCCCCGGGCGTGCCGCGCGTTCTAGGCGGGTGTCCTTCCCCCGTCAAGCGGTTTCCGTGCCCGGATTGCGGGCTTTTTTCGCGACCCCGCGGAAGCCCGCTAGCGCGGCGGCAGGGGGATGAACTCGCCGTCATCGCCGGGCGGCAGCTGGAAGCGGCCATGGGCCCAATCCTCGGCCCGCCAGGCCTCTTTCGCGGCCTCGATCCGCTCCTTCGAGGAGGCCACGAAGTTCCACCAGATGTAGCGCGGCCCCTCGAGCGTCGCACCGCCGAGGAGCATCACCCGCGCGCCTTGCTCGCCCGCGCGCAGCGACAGTCGGTCGCCGGGGCGGAAGACCATCATCTGCCCCGCCTCGAAGCGCTGGCCCGCGATCTCGATGGCGCCCGAGACCACGTAGACGCCGCGGTCCTCGTGGTCGTCCGGCAGGGGAATCGCCGCGCCGGGCGCCAGCTGCGCGTCGGCGTAGAACATCTCGGAGGCGGTCTCGACCGGGGCTTCCTCGCCCCAGGCGCGCCCGAGGATCAGCCGCACCTCCTTGCCCTCGCCGGTCAGGAGCGGCAGCGCCGAGGCGGCGGCATGCTGGAAGTCCGGCGCGCGGTCCTCGTGGTCCTTGGGCAGCGCCACCCAGGTCTGGATGCCGAAGAACGGCATGGCCTGGCGCTGGGTCGCGTCGTCGGTGCGCTCGGAATGGGTGATGCCATGGCCCGCGACCATCCAGTTCACCGCGCCCGGCTCGATCCAGGCATCGGTGCCCAGGCTGTCGCGGTGATGCATCCGCCCGTCGAAGAGATAGGAGATCGTCGCCAGCCCGATATGCGGATGCGGCCGCACGTCGAGCCCCCGGCTCGGCAGCAGCTCGGCCGGCCCCATCTGGTCGAAGAAGATGAAGGGTCCGAACATCTGCCGGCGCGGCGCGGGCAGCGCGCGGCGGACCTCGAAACCGCCCAGGTCACGGGCGCGCGGGACGATCACGGTCTCGATGGCGTCGACCTCGTCTCCGGTCGGGCAATGCGGATCAAGCGCGGGGTTCCAGCTCATGTGGTCTCTCCTTGGGGCATCCGGGTCACGCCAAGAATCATAGAGTGTGCGGGCACTTGCATGAACACGCATTTCGGGAGTAGTCCTGTGCGTGCCTGCGCAGCCAGATTTACGGCCTCCGCGTCGCGCAGATTTTGCCCCTCCGAGACCGCCCGCCCGGGCGGTCCCGTTTTCCCAGTTTAGACCGCATCCCCCTTCACATGCGCGACCGTATATCGTGAGACGATTTCTGATCCAGCGGCTGGTCTTTCTCGACCTCGCCGGGCGGCCCTTCGAGCTGTCATCGGGCCGGCTGGCCCGGGTGTTGCTGCGGCCCTACGGGCTGCTTTACCTGCTGTTGTGTTACGCCACGCTGCTGGCGACCGATCCGGCCGCGCTCGGCACGGTCTTTCCCGCGCCGGTGCTGCCGCCGCTCTATTTCGGGGTGACGCTGGGCTACGTGCTGATCTTCTGCGCGCTGCCCGCGGTGCTGGCCATGCTGCCCGAGCGGCTGCGCCCGCGGGTGCCGACGGTGGCGGCGGGGCTCGTGACCGCGACGCTCATGGTGCTGGCGCTCGAGGTGCTGGCGCGGACCGCGGGCGGACCCGAGGCCAGCCTGATCTCGCTGCGCCGGATGGTCGGCATCCTGATGCTGGTGGGCTTCTTCGACAGCGTCTTCTTCCTCTTTGCCTATCCCGCCATCGCCCGGCGCGGCGGGCTGCCGCCGCTCGAGGCGCCGCGGGCCCCGGCGCGGCGCGCGCCCGCGCCCGCCACGCCGGAGGCCGAGGCCGCGCCCCCTGCCCCGGCGGCCCCGACCGAAGACCCCGAGGGCCGCGCGCTGGTCGTCGGCTCCACCCGGGTGCCGATCGAACGGGTGCTCCTGATCGAGGCCCGGCAGCACCACGTCCAGGTCACGCTCGAGGACCGGGTCCTGACCCAGCGCGCGCGGCTGGCCGATGTGGTCGCCCAGACCCGGCCCGAGGACGGCTTCCAGCCGCATCGCTCCTTCTGGGTGCCGCACCGCGCGGCGGGCGCGCTGATCCATGACGGTAAGCGCCACGTGGTGCGGCTGACCAACGACAAGGAGGTGCCGGTGGCGCGCACCCGCCTGCCCGAGGTCGAGACCTGGCTGGCGCGCTACAAGAAGATCGCCCGCAGCCGCGGCTGACCGCCGCTTTGCCTCGGCCCGCGCCGCCGCTAGCTCCGGGGAAGATGCCAGGACGAGGTGCCATGCTGAGCGCGCGAGACATCCACAAGAGCTATGCCAGCGGCGGCGCGCAGGTCTCGGTCCTGCGCGGCGTCTCGCTCGAGGTCGCCCGGGGCGAGGCGGTGGCGCTGACCGGCGAAAGCGGCTCGGGCAAGTCGACGCTCCTGCATATCCTCGGTTGTCTCGATGCCGCCGACCGGGGGGAGATCACCCTGGCCGACCAGCGCATCGACGGGCTGGGCGAGGCCGCCCGCGCGGAGCTGCGCCGCCGGCGGATCGGCGTTGTGTTCCAAAGCCTGAACCTCATTCCCTCGCTCGACGTGCGGCAGAACCTGGCCTTCCAGGCCCGGCTTGCGGGGCGCGCCGACGCCGCCTGGCAAGCCGACCTGGCCGAGCGGCTGGGGCTGTCCGAACATCTCGACCGCTACCCCGAGGAGCTCTCGGGCGGGCAGCAGCAGCGCGTCGCCATCGGCCGGGCCATCGCCAACCGCCCGGCGCTTCTCCTGGCCGACGAGCCCACCGGCAACCTCGACGAGGAGACCGCCGAACGGGTGCTCGACCTGCTTCTGGAGCTGGCGCGGGAAACCGGCGCGGCCTTCCTCATGGTCACCCATTCGGCCCGCCACGCCGCCCGCATGGACCGGCGGCTCACTCTCGAACAGGGGCGGCTGGCGTGACCCGCGCGGGGCTCTCCGCGCTATTTGCCCATTGGCGGCGGCACCCGCTGCAACTGGCCGCCCTCCTCTTGGGGCTGGCGCTGGCGACCGCGCTCTGGTCCGGGGTGCAGGCGATCAACGCCGAGGCGCGGGCGAGCTACGACCGCGCCGCCGAGACGCTGGGGCAAGGCGCGCTCGACCGGCTGGTCTCGGACCGCGGCCTCGGCATGGCGGAGTTCACCGAGCTGCGCCGCGCGGGCTACCGCGTCACGCCGCTGGTCGAAGGGCGGCTCGAGGTCGGCGGGCGGCGGCTGTCGATCCGCGGCATCGACCCGCTGACCGCCCCGCCCGGGCTTGGCACGCTCGCCATCGCGGGCGACGAGGACGCGCTCGACGGGCTCCTGTCGGAGGCGGGCCTCCTGCTGGTCGCCCCCGAGACCGCCCGCGCGCTCTCGGGCGCCGAGGGGCTGCCGCCCCTGCGCTCCAGCGCCAATATCGCCCAGGGCGAGGCGGTGACCGATGTCGTCACCGCGCAGCGGCTCCTCGGCGTCGAGACACTGACCGCGCTGGTCCTGGCGCCAGGGCAGCCCTTCGGCCTGCCGCCCCTGCGCGAGGCCACGGAGTTCGCCTATGTCGAAGGCCAGTCCGGCGGCGATCTCACCCGGCTGACCGAGAGCTTCCACCTAAACCTGACCGCCTTCGGGCTGCTGTCCTTCGCGGTGGGGCTCTTCATCGTGCAAAGCGCCATCGGGCTGGCCTTCGAGCAACGCCGCCAGACCTTCCGCACGCTGCGCGCGCTGGGGATGCCGCTGGCCCGGCTGATCTGGCTTCTGGCGGGCGAGCTGGCCGGCCTCGCGCTGGTGGCGGGCACCGCGGGCATCGCGCTCGGCTATGTCATCGCGGCGGCGCTGCTCCCGGGCGTGGCGGGCACGCTGCGCGGGCTTTATGGCGCGGATGTCTCGGGGCAGCTCTCCTTCGACCCGCTCTGGGCGGTCTCGGCCCTGGCCATCGCGCTGGCGGGCGCGGGTCTGGCCGGGGCGCAGGCGCTTTGGCGGGTGGCGCGGATGCCGCTTCTCGCGCCCGCCCAGCCGCGCGCCTGGGCCATGGCCTCGGCCCGGACGCTCAAGGCGCAGGGCGCGCTCGCGGGTCTCCTGCTGCTGACGAGCGCCGGGCTCGCGCTTTTGGGCCAGGGGCTGGTCCTGGCCTTCGCCTGTCTCGCGGCACTTCTCATCGGCGCGGCGCTGGCGCTGCCGCCGCTTCTGATCGCGGCGCTCAGGGCGCTCCGCCCGCTGGCGCGCGGGCCGGTCACGGAATGGCTGCTCGCCGATGCGCGCCAGCAGGTGCCCGCGCTCTCGCTGGCGCTCATGGCTCTGCTGCTCGCGCTTTCGGCCAATATCGGCGTCGGCACCATGGTCGGCAGCTTCCGCGCCACCTTCACCGGCTGGCTCGACCAGCGGCTCGCGGCCGAGCTTTACCTGACCGCCCGCACCCCCGAGGAGGCTCGCGAGATCCGCGCCTTCGCCGAAACGCGGAGCGACGCGATCCTGCCGATCTGGTCGGTGGAGACGCAGATCAAGGGACAGCCCACCCAGGTCTTCGGCGTCGCCGACCACGCGACCTACCGCGAGAACTGGCCGCTTCTGAGCGCCGCGCCGGGGGTCTGGGACCGGCTGGCCGCGGGCGAGGGCCTGTTGATCAACGAACAGCTCTGGCGGCGCGAGGGGCTGGAACTGGGCGATCCGATCCGGGTGACGGAGGGACTGAGCCTGCCCGTCGCCGGGGTCTATTCCGACTACGGCAACCCGGCGGGCCAGCTCATGGTCGGGGCCCGGACGCTCGACGCGGCCTTCCCGGGCCGCCCGCGCCTGCGCTTCGCCCTGCGGCTGCCGCCCGAGGAGGCCCCGGCGCTCGCCCGCGAGATCCGCGACCGCTTCGGCCTGCCGCCGGGCAACCTGGTGAACCAGGCCGAGGTCAAGGCGCTCTCGCTCCGGGTTTTCGAGCAGACCTTCCTGGTCACCGGCGCGCTCAACGCGCTGACGCTGGGTGTCGCTGGCTTCGCGATCCTGACGAGCCTCCTGACGCTCTCCACCCTGCGGCTGCCGCAGCTCGCGCCGATCTGGGCGCTGGGGGTCCGGCCGCAACGCCTCGGCGCGCTGGAGGTGGCCCGCACGCTGCTCTTGGCGGCGCTGACCTGGGTGCTCGCTGTGCCCGTCGGGCTGGCGCTGGCCTGGGTGCTCCTCGCCATCGTCAATGTCGAGGCCTTCGGCTGGCGCCTGCCGATGCGGCTCTTCCCCGCCGACTGGCTCTGGCTCGGGCTCGCCGCGCTCGGGGCCGCGGCGCTGGCCTGTCTCTGGCCGGTGATCCGCCTCACCCGCCTGCCCCCGAACCGCCTGCTGAGGGTCTTTGCCAATGAACGTTAAGGCGCTCCTCGCCGCGCTGATGCTCGCCGGGCCGGCCTCGGCCCAGGGCTTCGCGGGTCTCGGCACCGAGGCCCGGGACTTCGCCGTGCCCGACCCCGAGGCCGCGCTGAGTTTCCCCGAGGACCACTTCCCCCACCCCGACTACCGCATCGAATGGTGGTATCTGACCGCCAACCTCGAAGCCCCCGACGGCACCCGCTACGGGGTGCAATGGACGCTCTTCCGCTCGGCCCGAAGCCCCGGCACCGCGCCGGGCTGGGAGGCGGAGCAGCTCTGGATGGGCCATGCGGCGCTGACCTCGGCCGAGGCGCATCGCGTCGACGAACGGCTTGGGCGCGGCGGCACCGGACAGGCGGGCGTCGAACGCCCCTTCGCCGCCTTTATCGACGACTGGGCCTTCGCCTCGATCGCGCCCGAGGGCGCCGACCCGTTCTCCGCCGCGCGGCTCACCGCCCGGGGCGACGATTTCGCCTATGACCTGGCGCTTCGGGCCGAGGGCCCCTTGGTCCTGCAGGGGCAAGAGGGTTATTCGGTGAAATCCCCCGCGGGCCAGGCGAGTTACTACTATTCGCAGCCCTTCTACCGGGTCGAGGGCGCGCTTTCCCTGCCCGGGGGCGAGGTGGCGGTCACCGGGCGGGCCTGGCTCGACCGGGAATGGTCCTCGCAGCCCCTGTCGGAGAACCAGACCGGCTGGGACTGGTTCTCGCTGCATTTCGCGGACGGGGCGAAGCTCATGGGCTTCGGCTTGCGCGAGAGGGACGGCGGGCATTTCACCTCGGCCACCTGGATCGCGCCGGACGGCAGGCCCACGCCCTACGGCGACGGGGCGCTGCGGCTGACCCCGCTCGAAACGGCCGAGGTCGCGGGCCGCGAGGTGCCGGTGCGCTGGCGGTTGGAGCTGCCCGACCGGGGCTTGGAGGTGACAACCGAGCCGCTCAACGAGCAGGCCTGGATGGGCACGCTGTTTCCCTATTGGGAAGGGCCGGTGACGGTCTCGGGCAGCCACGCGGGCGAGGGCTACCTGGAGATGACGGGCTACGGGGCGGAGTAGCACCGGGCGACGTGGGCCACCCATCCTGTCGGCGGTCCCCGCATCGCACCCTCTACCAAAACCGGAAGCCCCCTCCCCCGCGCCTCAGCGCGGCGGCAGCCGCACCGAGCCGTCGAGCCGGATCGTCGTGCCGTTGATATAGGCGTTGCGCACGATGTGCTCGGCCAGATGCGCGTATTCGCCGGGATCGCCCAGCCGCGCCGGGAAGGGGATATTGGCGGTGATCGCCGCCGTCGTCTCCTCGGGCAGGCCCTGCATCATCGGCGTGTTGAAGAGCCCCGGCGCGATGGCCGCGACCCGGATGCCGAGCTTGGCGAGATCCCGCGCCGCCGGCAGGCAGAGCGAGGCGATCGCCCCCTTGGAGGCCGCATAGGCGGTCTGGCCAAGCTGCCCGTCCTCGAAGGCGATGGAGGCGGTGTTGACGATGACACCGCGTTCCTCGCCCTCGGGTTCGAGCTCGGACATGGCGCGGGCGGCATGGCTCATCACGTTGTAGGTGCCGAAGAGATTGACCTTGACGGTCCGCTCGAAGAGGTCGATCGCGAGCTTGCCCTCGCGGCCCACGACGCGCGCCGCCCCGGCGATGCCGGCGCAGTTCACCGCGACGCGCGGCGCGCCGAGCGCCTCGACCACCTGGGCCACGGCGCTTTCGACCGCGCCCGCGTCGGCGACATCCACCTGGAAGGCCCGGCCGCCGATTTCCTCGGCGACGGCCTCTCCGCGCGCGGCGTCGAAGTCGAAGATCGCCACCCGGGCGCCTGCCTGGGCGAAATGGCGGGCGGTGGCCTCTCCGAGGCCGCTGCCGCCGCCGGTCACGATCACGGTGCGGTTTTCGATCAACATGGGGGGTCTCCTAGCTCGAGGGTCAATCCGGCAAGAGGAACAGCGTGATCGCCGGGAAGAGCACCAGGATCGCCACCCGCACGAGGTCGGAGCCGACGAACCAGAGCACCGCGCGATAGGTCGCGGTCATCGGCGTCTCGCGGTCCATGCCGTTGATGATGAAGAGGTTCATGCCCACAGGCGGCGTGATCAGCCCGACCTCGACGACGATCAGCACCAGGATGCCGAACCAGATCGCCATATGCTCCTGGCTCATGCCGAAATCGAGCGCGCTGACGGTGGGAAAGAAGATCGGTATGGTCAGCAGGATCATCGAGAGGCTGTCCATCAGGCAGCCGAAGAGCAGGTAGAAGACCAGGATCATCACCAGCACGGTCCAGGGGCTGAAGCCCTGGCCGACCACCCAGTTCGACAGCTCCTGCGGCACCTGGGTCAGCGCCAGGAAGCCGTTGTAGATCGCGGCCCCCAGGATGATGAAGAAGATCATCGCGGTCGAACGCGCGGTCTCGAGGATGCTTTCCTTGAAGACGCGCCAGCCGAGGTTGCCCGAGACCAGCGCGATGAGCCCGGTGCCCGCGGCGCCGACCGCGGCGCCCTCGGTCGGGGTGAACCAGCCCAGGTAGATGCCGCCCACGACCAGCGCGAAGACCAGGAGCACCGGCCAGACGTCGATCAGCGCGCGCAGCCGCTCGGACATCGGCACCGCCGGGCGGGTGCCCGCCGCATCGGGGTTGAGCCGCACGTAGATCGAGATCGTCAGCATGTAGCCCGCCGCCGCAAGGAGCCCCGGGATGAAGGCCGCGAGGAAGAGCTTGGCGATGTTCTGCTCGGTCAGGATCGCGTAGATCACCAGGATCACCGAAGGCGGGATCAGGATGCCGAGGGTGCCGCCGGCGGCCAGCGTCGCCGTGGAGAAGCCGCCCGAATAGCCGTAGCGTCTGAGCTCCGGCAGGGCCACGCGGCTCATGGTGGCCGCCGTGGCGAGCGAGGAGCCGCAGATCGCCCCGAAGCCCGCGCAGGCCCCGACGGCGGCCATGGCGACCCCGCCCTTGCGGTGCCCGAGCCAGCTTTCCGCCGCCTTGAAAAGCGCCGAGGACATGCCCGAGAGCGTCGCGAACTGCCCCATCAGGAGGAACATCGGGATGATCGAGAGCGAGTAGCTCGAGAAGGTCGTGTAGGTCTCGGTCTTCAGCCGCGACATGAACATGCCCGAGCTGCCGAGCGCGAAATAGAGCCCGCCGATGCCGCAGAGGAACATCGCCAGCCCGATCGGCGCGCGCAGGAAGATCAAAAACAGCAGAACGGGAAACGACAGAAAGCCGAGGGTCAGCATGTCCATGGGCTCAGACGCCCCCTTGTTCGGTCAGATCGTCGTCCTCGCCGCGCAGGAGGCCCCGGACGCGCCGGGCCGCGCAGTAGATCGCCACCAGCGAGGCCACGCAGGCGGCCGCGAAGCTTGCCGCATAAGACCACCAGATCGGGAATTGCAGGATGAAGGTGGTCTGGCCGTTGGAGATCTTGCCCTCCATGCCGACGCCGAGCCGCCAGGTGATCAGCAGGATCACCGCCGAGAGCACCACCTCCCAGAAGGTCACGATGGCCCGCACCGCCGGGCGCGGCAGCGCCGAGACGAAGACATCGACATTGGCATGCGCGCCCGAGAGCTGGCAGATCGGCAGGAAGGCGAAGATGGCGAAGGCCACGCCCGCCTCGACCAGCTCGAAATCGCCGTCGATCGGCCCGACGCCCAGCGCGATCAGCGCCTCGCCGAGACCCGCGGGCAGAAGCCCCGAATGGCCGAGCGTGTTCAACCCGCGGCCGAGAATGCTGAGACAGGCGAGGATCACCAGGGCCGTCAGGACCAGCCCGCCGAGGATCGCCGTCGCGCGCGCCAGGCGCGCGATCAGAATGCCCATGCTGCTTTCCCCCAAAAGCTGCGGGGGCGGTCGCCCGCCCCCGACAGGTCGTCGCTTACTGGCTGTTCTCCTCGATCAGCTCAGCGGCGCGCTGCACCAGCGCCGAGCCGTCCATGCCGGCCTCGTCCATCTCGGCGACCCAATCCTCGGTCACCTGCTGGGCGGCCTCTTTCCAGGGCGCGATCTGCTCGGGCGTGAGCTCGATGATGTTGTTGCCGCGCTCCATGGCCGCCTGGCGGGGGCCGGCGTCGTCGGACTGCATCTGCTTGCCGGCGAAGCCCGAGAACTCGAGGCCCGAGTTGTCGTCGATCACCGCCTTGAGGTCATCGGGCAGCGCGTCGTAGCGGTCCTGGTTCATCGCGAAGATGAAGGTGGTGGTATAGAGCGTCTCGTCGCCGAAGGTGGTGTGGTTCGACACCAGCTCGTTGACCTTGAGCGCGCCGGTCACCTCCCAGGGGATCACCGCGCCGTCGACCACGCCCTTGGAGAGCGCCTCGGGGATCGCCGGGACCGGCATGCCCACGGTGGTGGCGCCGAGGTCCGAGAAGAGCTTGGTGGTCAGGCGCGTCGGCGCCCGCAGCTTCAGCCCGTTCAGGTCCTCGAGGCTTTCCACCGGCTCGGAGGAATGGATCACGCCGGGGCCATGCACCCAGAGGCCGAGGACTTTGAAGTCCGCGAAGTCCTGGTCCATCATGGCTTCCTCGGCGAGCTGCCAATAGGCCCGCGAGACGGCCTCCGCGTCGGTCATGGTGAAGGGCAGCTCGAAGACCTCGGCGCGCGGGAAGCGGCCGGGGGTGTAGCCCGCCACGGTCCAGATCACATCCGCCACGCCGTCGATGGCCTGGTCGATCAGCTCCGGCGGGGTGCCGCCGAGCTGCATCGAGGGGAAGCGCTGGACCTCGATCCGGCCCTCGGAGGCTTCCTCGACGTTGTCGGCCCAGACGTCGAGCACGTTCTTCGGCACATTGGCCTGCGCGGGCAGGAACTGGTGCAGGCGCAGCGTCACCTCCTGCGCCGCGACCGGGCCCGCCGCGGTGAGCGCGGTGCCGAGCGCCGCGGCGCCCATGAGCGAAAGACAGGTTCTGCGAATGATAGGCATCTGGTCTCCTCCCTTGACCATCTCCAGCCCCGTCTTGTGCCGCGGGGCCCTTGATCTGTCTGGGCAGTGTTATGCCGCCCCCCTTGGCACCGCAAATATATTTTTCCTGCCCAAAAATAAGGCGACCGGCGGATAACCCGCCGGTCACAACTGCGTTTCTGACGTCTGCTCAGGTGGTTAGCTGCCGGAGCTTTGCGCCCCTTCCGAGGTGCTCGCGGAGCGCGGCTTGCCGTCGGGGCCGTAGAAGACGATGCGGGTGTCTTCCTGCAGCTCGGCCTGGAGGTCCCCGAAGGCTTCCTGGCGGACCTGCTTTTCAATCTGCGGGCGAACCTCCTCGAGCGGCGGCACCTCGGACTCGGCGTTGGCCTTGATTTCCTCGTAGGTGGATTGCACCGCCTCGTCGGTCACCGCGCCGCTGAGCTCGCGGTCGAGGTAGACCCGCGCGAGGGCGTCGTTCTCGGCCATGTCGCCGTTTTCCTCGATCATCGCCTGGACGTCGCTGTCCTCGGTGGTGATCTCGGCGTCCTGGGCGGCGGTGACCAGCAGTTCGCGCAGGATCAGCTGCTCGACCGCGATGGGCACGATCTGCTCCTGCGGCATCTGGCGGACCTGCTGAGGCAGCGCGGCGATCATCGCCATGACGTCGCCCTCGGTGATCTCGGTCTCGCCGACCATGACCACGAGACGCTCGGGGTCGCCGGCGCTGTCCTGGGCGGGGGCCGCCTGGCCCTGGGCGCTGGTGCCGGCCTGGGCTTCGGTGCTGGCTTCGGCCCCGGTGTCGGCTTCCGCGCCCGCGCCGGAGCCGGTCGCGACATCGGCGGAGCCTTCCGCCTGCATCCCGGCCTCGGCGCCGGCCTTGGTGTCATCCCCGGTCGAATGGCTGGCGGCATAGGCGCCGCTGGACAAGACCAGCGCCAGCGCGGTGACCGGAGCGATGAGACCTGTGTCGATACGCATGTTCCCTCCTCTTTCATGTGGGTGCGATCTGACACCCAACAGGAGCGGGCGGGCGACGTTCCATTACATCGGGGCAATGTGGGGGTGGGGTGGCGGGATGGTGCTGAAGGGGGGGTTAGAAGAGGCTGAGGTGCGGTGAGTGGCGGAGGTCGAGATGCGTTCTGAGGTCCAGCCAAGCGACCGGGCGGGTTAGCTGCCCGGCGCTAAGACCCGCAGTGTGCCGTCCTCCCTAAGCCTCCAGCTTGCGCCGCCCCAATTGGAGGCATCGAAAGCCATCGGGGCTCCACATGCCTGCACCCACCAAATACCCGAACCTTGGAGGAGCCAGATAGATCGAAGCCCTCCCATCGCACCTCCCCTCAAACCCCGCGCCTCTCTTGCGCCCGAATAGCACCGAAGGTGCCGGGCGCGCGCCGGACCGGCCCCTTGGGCCGGCGCTCCTTGGGGTGGCGTGCTAAGCAATCCTCTAGTCCTGACCTAGTTGCGATAAAGCGCATAGCTCAGAGGTCAGCAGCGCCGGCCCCCGGTCCGGCGCGCGCCCTCTGTTGCGAGGGGTGGGAAAGGCTTCAAGTCCAGCAGGACGGGCTATAGCTCCGCTCTGCGTAGCGCTGAGCTACAGGAAGTGAACATTCACCAGATCCGGCACAGCGTATCAGTCCTAATGCTTCGGGCCCGGCACGCCATCGAGAAGGTCGCTCAGTTTCTCGGGCACTCAAATACCCGCATCACCTAGAAGACCTATGCCCGCTTCATGCCGGATCACCTGTCGATACGGCGGAAATCGTGAACTTCGACGGGCTGCGAAAGCTGGGGGCTAGGTTCGATGAACCGCCGCGCACTTCGTGGAAACACGCCAACTTACTGGAAACCATGGTGGGCGGTGAGGGATTCGAACCCCCGACATCTTCGGTGTAAACGAAGCGCTCTACCAGCTGAGCTAACCGCCCCCGATGCGGCCTGCCTTGTAGAGCCGGCGCGGCGAGCGATCAAGCCTCTTCCGGCGGGCTGTGTGGTGTGGTGGTTGAGTTGGGTGGTGGGTCGGCAGAGCGACCTGCGGGAGTGAGGTCTTACGCGTTGAAACTGGGAGTGTCGGAGCGCCGAAGGCGCGCCCGATGAGATTTCGCTGCGTATAGGCTCTCTGTTCAGCTCCCATCTGCGACCGGTTCGGCTCAACTTAGAAAACGGCGCGGGCCGCACGCGCGATCAGAGACCTTTGGACCTCTCGACACCACCAAGCACCCAATCGGCTCCCCCGATAAACAACCCCACACACCTTCCACCAACGCCCCCAAAGACCACCTCACCTCCCCAATCACCCCCAGAAACGACGAAGGCGCGCTCTCTCCGGAGCGCGCCTTCTGAAATCCTGGTGGGTGATAGAAGATTCGAACTTCTGACATCTTCGATGTGAACGAAGCGCTCTACCACTGAGCTAATCACCCGGTGCGGCGTGAATTAGACTCACTCGGCGGGCTGTGCAAGGGGGTCTTTTCCGCCTTTCTGCACTTCCTCGGGCTGGCGCACCTTGGTCACCAGCACCTGGCCGTTGGGAACCTCCTTCACGCGCTGGACCTTCATCTTGCCGAAAGGCTTGAGGTTCAGCTCGCGGCCCTCGGAGAGCGCGCCGCCGAGAATCTCGAGCGCCGCCTCGATCACCGGCTTGACCTCTTTCTTCTTCACCCCGGTGCGGCGGACGATCTTGTCGACCAGTTCGCGCTTCTTCAGGCCGGGCTGCTGGGCGGGCGGCAGGACCGAGGGGTCGAGCGTGGCCGCCACGGCGAGGTCGAGCTCGGCCTCGGGGTCGTCCGGGCTGGCGGCGGGGTCGTCCGACGCGGCACCGTCTGACGCGACAGCCGCGCCTTCTGCGTCGGACGCAACAGGTTCAGCGTCGCCGGCGGGCGCGCTCTCCGCACCATCACCGCTTGCCGCCTCGGCTGCGAGCTCCGTTGCAGGCGCCATCGCGCCCCCCGCAGCTTCGCCGCCCGCGCGCGCATTTGCATCGCCCACGTCCGCGCCCGCACCGGCCCCGTCCGCATCGGCGCCCTCCGCCGGCCACGTCTCATCTCCTGATCTCTGCTCGCTCATCTCGCGTCCCTCTGTCGTCCCCGGGGCCTTCCACGCCCCTGTTCTGGGGCGGCAGCCTAACAGAGCCCCGCCCGGCCCCCCAAAGAAAAAGCGCCGCGAGGGGTCCCCCGCGGCGCCTTGCATCTGTCAGGGCCCGAAGCCCGAAGCGAGGCTCAGTGCGCGACCGCGCCGGTCTCGGCCTCGGACTTCTTCAGAGCCTCGTGGGCGGCGGCCTCCTCGGCCTCCTCGTCCCATTCGACCGGCTCGGGCTTGGAGATCAGCGCCTTCTCGAGCACCTCGGAGACGTGATCGACCGGGATGATCTCGAGCCCGTCCTTCACGTTGTCGGGCAGCTCGGAGAGGTCCTTCTCGTTCTCCTTCGGGATGAAGACCGTGGTGATCCCGCCCCGGAGCGCGGCGAGGAGCTTCTCCTTCAGGCCGCCGATCGCCAGCGCGTTGCCGCGCAGCGTCACCTCGCCGGTCATCGCGATGTCCTTGCGGACCGGGATGCCGGTCAGCACCGAGACGATCGAGGTCACCATGGCCAGACCCGCCGAGGGGCCGTCCTTGGGCGTGGCGCCCTCGGGCACGTGGACGTGGATGTCCCACTTCTCGAAGCGCGGCGGCTTCACCCCGATCCGGGGCGAGATCGACCGCACGTAGGAAGAGGCCGCGTCGATCGACTCCTTCATCACGTCACCGAGCTTGCCGGTGGTCTTCATCCGGCCCTTGCCCGGCAGGCGCAGCGCCTCGATCTGCAGAAGGTCGCCGCCGACCGAGGTATAGGCCAGCCCGGTCACCACGCCGATCTGGTTCTCCTGCTCGGCGAGGCCATAGCGGTGCCGCCGGACGCCGAGGTAGTCCGACAGGTTGTCGGGTTCCACGGTGACCTTGTCGGACTCCTTCTTGACGATCTTGGTGACCGCCTTGCGCGCCAGCTTCGCCAGCTCGCGCTCGAGGTTCCGCACCCCCGCCTCGCGGGTGTAGTAGCGGATGACATCGGTCAGCGCGCCGTCGGTGACCTCGAACTCGCCCTTCTTCAGGCCGTGGTTCTTCACCTGCTTGCTGATCAGGTGACGCTTGGCGATCTCGGCCTTCTCGTCCTCGGTGTAGCCCGAGAGCGGGATGATCTCCATCCGGTCGAGCAGCGGCCCCGGCATGTTGTAGGAGTTCGCCGTGGTCAGGAACATCACGTTCGAAAGGTCGTATTCCACCTCGAGGTAATGGTCGACGAAGGTCGCGTTCTGCTCGGGGTCGAGCACCTCGAGCATGGCGCTGGCCGGGTCGCCGCGGAAGTCCTGTCCCATCTTGTCGATTTCATCGAGCAGGATCAGCGGGTTGGTGGTCTTGGCCTTCTTCAGCGCCTGGATGATCTTGCCCGGCATCGAGCCGATGTAGGTCCGGCGGTGACCGCGGATCTCGGACTCGTCGCGCACGCCGCCCAGCGAGATGCGGATGAACTCGCGTCCCGTGGCCTTGGCGACCGATTTGCCCAGCGAGGTCTTGCCCACGCCCGGAGGGCCGACGAGGCACATGATCGGCCCCTTCAGCTTCTTCGAGCGCTGCTGCACCGCGAGGTATTCGACGATGCGCTCCTTCACCTTCTCGAGGCTGTAGTGATCGTCATCGAGGATCTTCTGGGCGCGGCCCAGGTCCTTCTTGACCCGGGACTTGGTGCCCCAGGGGATCGACAGCATCCAGTCGAGGTAGTTGCGCACCACGGTCGCCTCGGCGGACATGGGCGACATGTTCTTGAGCTTCTTGATCTCCGCGTCGGCCTTTTCGCGGGCCTCCTTGGAGAGCTTCGTCTCGGAGACGCGCTTCTCCAGCTCGGCGACCTCGTTCTGGCCGTCCTCGCCGTCGCCCAGCTCCTTCTGAATGGCCTTCATCTGCTCATTCAGGTAATACTCGCGCTGGGTGCGCTCCATCTGGCTCTTGACGCGGGTCTTGATCTTCTTCTCGACCTGCAGGACGGACATTTCCCCCTGCATGTGGCCGTAGACCTTCTCGAGCCGCTCGGAGATCGAGAGGGTCTCCAGAAGCTCCTGCTTCTGCGCCACGTCGATGCCCAGGTGCCCGGCCACGAGGTCCGCGAGCTTGGCGGCATCGGTGGTCTCGGAGACGGCCGAGAGCGCCTCTTCGGGGATGTTCTTCTTGACCTTGGCGTAGCGCTCGAACTCGTCGGCGACGGTGTTCACCAGCGCCTCGATCGTGGTCTCGTCGCCGGTCGTCTCGTCGAGATATTCGGCGGAGGCCTCGAAGAAGGTCTCGTTGTCGGTGAACTTGTCGATGCGCACCCGGGCCTGGCCCTCGACCAGCACCTTCACGGTGCCGTCGGGCAGCTTCAGGAGTTGCAACACATTGGCCAGCACGCCGGCGCGGTAGATCCGGTCGCTGGTGGGATCGTCCTCGGCGGGATCGATCTGGCTGGCAAGCAGGATCTGCTTGTCGTCGGCCATCACCTCTTCCAGCGCGCGGACCGATTTCTCGCGCCCCACGAAGAGCGGCACGATCATATGCGGAAACACCACGATGTCACGCAGCGGCAGCACCGGATAGGATGTGTTGAGGGAATGTTCCATTTGGCTTCCTTCTGCTCGGCAAGACGGCGGGGCCCCGATTGTCGGCAGCACTGACCGTCTCCTGTCCTGGACAAGGGACGTGTGGTCGAGGCTAACGCTTTTCAAGCGCGACTGACCAGCGGGATTCTGTGCCTGACGCCGCGATCCGTGCAATTATCCACACAAAAAGCGGTAGGCGCCGCAAATGCGGCATCAATATGTTGAGGGCTTGGCCTTGCGCCCCCTCTGGCGTCCCTCGCCTTGGCGGCCCGCCCGGGGGCCGTCTTCGCCCCCCGCCGCAGGTCCGCGGCCTTGGCGGGATGTAGAGCGGCCCCGCAGCGCAATCGAGAGCCCCGCGCGGATAACTTCGCGATTTGAGGAAAAAGCGACCGAGGGTCGCGGGGCGCATGGCCGTGCCGGCCTGCCGGGTCTGGCGCGTGGCGAGCTTGGCGCGGCGGCGCTATTCGGGCCTCGCACGCGGGCGCAGACTGAGCGGCCAGGCTTAGGCGCTCGGGCCAGCACGCGCCCGGAGCCCCACACAGGGCCCCGGGCCTTATGCTTCACCCCGAGGGCCGCCAAGACGCGGCCCTCAAGGCGTGTCGGACCTCAGCCGTCCCGGCTCACTCCGCGGCGTGGTGGCGCTGCGCGGCCATCTCCTCGAGGAAGGGATAGTCGGTGTAGCCGGTCTCGTCGCCGCCGTAGAAGGTGGCCTTGTCGGCCTCGTTCAGATCGGCTTCGAGGCGGAAGCGCTTCGCGAGGTCGGGGTTGGCGATATAGGGCACGCCGAAGGCCACGAGGTCGGCCTTGCCCTCGGCCACGCGGCTCAGGGCGAGGTCGCGGTCATAGCCGTTGTTGCCCATCCAGACACCGCCGAACCGCTCTTTCAGCGCGGTCATGTCGAACTCTTCGGGCCAGTCGCGCGGACCGCCGGTCTGGCCTTCGATCATGTGCAGATAGGCCAGCCCGCGCGGCGCCAGGCGGTCGACCAGGTAGTCGGCCAGGGCCTTGGGGTCGCTGTCGGTCGCGTCGTTGGCCCCCGAGAAGGGCGAGAGCCTGAGGCCCACGCGGTCGGCGCCCCAGACGCCCTCGACCACCTCCAGCACCTCGAAGAGCAGCCGCGCGCGGTTCTCCAGGCTGCCGCCATAGGCGTCGCTGCGCCGGTTCGCGCCATCCTTCAGGAACTGGTCGATCAGGTAGCCGTTGGCGGCATGCACCTCGACCCCGTCGAAGCCCGCGGCCTTCGCGTTCTCGGCGGCGCGACGGTAGTCCTCGACGATGCGCGGCAGCTCCTCGGTCTCGAGCGCACGGGGCTCGGAGACATCGACCATCTCCTGGCCGTCGAAGGTCGGCGCATTGGCGCGGATCGCCGAAGGCGCGACCGGCTGCTTGCCGTCCTCCTGCAGCGAGGTATGCGAGATCCGGCCCACGTGCCAAAGCTGCATCACGATCTTGCCGCCGGCGTCATGCACCGCGTCGGTGACCTTCTTCCAGGCCGCGACCTGGGCCTCGGAGTAGATGCCCGGGGTCCAGGCGTAGCCCTTGCCCTCGGGCGAGATCTGCGTCGCCTCGGTGATCAGCAGGCCCGCATCGGCGGCGCGCTGGCTGTAGTAGGTGACATGCATGTCCATCGGCGCGTCATCGGCGTTCATCGCGCGGTTGCGCGTGAGCGGCGCCATGACCAGGCGGTTCTTGAGGTCGATGGCGCCGGCCTTGAGCGGCGTGAAGAGCGCATGTTCTGCCATGAGAAGCTCCTTGAAATCTGTGCTGCGTCCTGTCGCGTTCGAGAGGTAACGCCGCAGGTGCGAAAAGGATGCCTGCATCTCCGCACAGCCCCGTGAGCCGAGACGCAGGCCCCCTGCCCCTTGAAATCTCAGGTATAGGCCCCGGGGCTGTAGGTCAGCTCGTAGCTGTGGCTGTAAAGCTCGAAGACGATGCCGAAGGGGTCCTCGACATAGACCATGCGGTAGGGCTTCTCGCCGGGGAAATATTCCCGCACGGGCATGCGCTGCTTGCCGCCGGCGGCGACGATGCGCTCGAGCAGCCCCTCGAGGTCGGGATCCTGGATCGCGAAGTGGAAGGTGCCATGGGTGCGGTAATCGAGGTTATCCTCGGGCGCGCGGTTGCCGGCCATCTCGAAGAGCTCGATGCCGACGCGGTCGGCGGTGGCGAGATGCGCGATGCGCAGGTTCTGCCAGCCGGGGCCGAAGACATCGGTGCACATGCGGCCGATCTCGCTGTCGTCCTCGCTGACCTCGGTGGCGCCCATGATGGTGTAGAAGCCCAGCACCTCGGTGTAGAATTTCACCGCGGCGTCGAGGTCCGGCACCGAGAGGCCGATGTGGGAAAAGGCGCGCGGGGCGGTGGGGGTGGTCGTCATCTTGCAGTCTCCTGTGGTTTGTGGCTTCTGCCCGGTTCACGCCGGAAGATGGGTTGGCCCCGCCCGCGTTTGAAATTATCATTTCGTTTAATTTTGATAACGAAACGGAATGAATTGATGCTGAACGCCACCTGGCTCGAGACCTTCACCGCGCTTTGCGAGGCGGGCCATTTCACCCGCGCCGCCGAGCGGCTGGGCATGACCCAGCCCGGCGTCACCCAGCACGTCCAGAAGCTCGAGGCGCAGGTCGGCCAGGCGCTGATCTCGCGGTCGGGAAAGTCCTTCTCGCTGACGCCCGCGGGCGAGGCGCTGCGCGAGATGGGCCTCGCGCGGCGCGCCGAGGAGGCCGCGCTGGCCGAGCGCATCGGCGAGGACGCCCCCGACAGGGGCGAGGTCCGCATCGCCTGTTCGGGCAGTTTCGCCATGCTGCTGCACCCAAGGCTCATCGCCCATATGGCGGGCGCGCCGCGGCTCTCGGTCACGCTCGAGGCCGCGCCCCAGGCCCGGGTCCGCGAGGGGGTGCTAGCGCGGCGCTTCGACCTCGGCATCTGCGAGAGCGCGCCCGAGCATCCCCGGCTCGTCGCCCGCGAGATCGGCATGGACGAGCTGTGCCTCCTGGTGCCGGGCGACAGCCCGATCGGGCGCGAGGGGCCGGTGGACCTCGAGGCGCTCGACGCGCTTGGCATGGTTGCCCATCCCGACGGCTTCGCCCATGCCGACACGCTTTTCGGGCTGAACTTCCCCGAGAGCTACCGCGGCGCCGACCGGCTGCGGCTGCGCTGCAGCAACAACCAGATCGGCCAGATCCCCGCGCCGGTGGCGGCGGGGCTGGGCTACACGCTCCTGCCCCGCAGCGGCTACGACACCTACCCCGAGCGCGCCCGGATCCGCATCGCCCCCCTGCCCCGCCGCCACCGCCAGCCGCTCTGGCTCGTCGCCGAAAGGGGGCGCCGGCTGCCGGCAAGGGTGGAGAGCGTCGCGCGGGTGGTCGAGGAGGCGGCGGCAAGCTTGGGGGAGGGGTGAAGGGGGGGCTGTCGCCCTTCATGGGCTGGCGCAGTCAAGGCCATGGCCACCGCTCTTCATGCCCACCGCTCTAGCTCATGCTTACCGCGCTTCACGCCCGCCGCTCTTAGGGTAAGCACCACCCGCGAGCGTATCTGGCAGTGGTTCAAACGGAGCACCTTGGCGCCACCTTCCGTATGCAGGTCCGTGCGCCAAGCCCACTCCTACAAACCTCTCAACAATCCCCACCCGAGGGCGCGCGCTGGACCGGGGGCAGGCGCTACCGACCTCTGAGCGAGGCACTTTATCCCTGCAAGGTCAGGACTAAAGGCAAGCTAGGCACGCCACTCCAAGGAGCGCCGGCCCATAGGGCCGGTCCGGCGCGCGCCCGGCACCTTCGGTGCTGTTCGGGCGCAAGGAGGCGCAACACTCTCCAAGGTCAGGGGCCAAGACCCCGCCTGGGCTGAGTATCGGCTGGACGACACGGGCGACCACCTAGAAGCGGGCGGATCACCTGCGCAGACACCCAACCTCTCCAAGCAGCCCCTAACCGCTCAAAGCCCGCGCAACAGAGGGCGCGCGCCGGACCGGGGGCCGGCGCTGCCGACCTCCGAGCTATGCGCTTAATCCCGGCAAGGTCAGGACTAGAGGCGAACTATGCACGCCATCCCAAGGAGCGCCGGCCCATAGGGCCGGTCCGGCGCGCGCCCGGCATCTTCGATGCTGTTCGGGCGCAAGGGGGGCAACGCTCTGGAAGGTCGGGGAACGACCATGCCGGGGCTGAGCATCACTTGGAGACCAAGGGCGACTTATTGGAAACGGGCGGAACACCTGCGCACCCACCACCCCTCCCCACACCCCCTCCCCACAACAAACCTGCTGGCCGACCGCCCCGCCCGTCATATTTGTTTCGCTTTACCTTCACATGCCGCCGCGTTACCCGCTTGCGCGCGTGAGGAACAAGGAGACACGCCCCATGAAGATCGCAGTTCTCGGAGGGGACGGTTTCGTCGGCTGGCCGACCGCCCTGCATCTCTCGGACCAGGGCCACGAGGTGCATATCCTCGACAACCTGTCGCGCCGCTGGATCGACACCGAACTGGGCGTGCAGTCCCTGACGCCGATGGACTCGATCCAGGAGCGCTGCCGGATCTGGAAGCAGGAAACCGGCGAGCAGATCCACTTCCACCTGCTCGACCTCGCCAAGGAATACGAGCGCCTCAAGGCCTGGCTCATCGACCACAAGCCCGATGCGCTGATCCATTTCGCCGAACAGCGCGCCGCGCCCTATTCGATGAAGACCGACCGTCACAAGGTCTACACCGTCACCAACAACACCAATGCCACGCACAACCTGCTGGCCGCGGTGGTGGAAAGCGGGCTCGACCCGCATATCGTGCACCTCGGCACCATGGGGGTTTACGGCTACTCCAGCGTCGGCGCGCCGATCCCCGAGGGCTATCTCGACGTCGAGATCGACACCCCCTCGGGCAAGAAGGCCCAGGAAATCCTCTACCCGACGAAGCCCGGCTCGGTCTATCACATGACCAAGTCGCTCGATCAGATCCTCTTCCAGTTCTACGCCCAGAACGACGGGCTCAGGATCACCGACCTGCACCAGGGCATCGTCTGGGGCACCCATACCGACCAGACCCGCCGCCACGAGCAGCTGATCAACCGCTTTGACTACGACGGCGACTACGGCACGGTCCTGAACCGCTTCCTGATCCAGGCGGCGATCGACTACCCGCTGACGGTGCATGGCACCGGCGGGCAGACCCGCGCCTTCATCCACATCCAGGACTCGGTGCGCTGCATCGAGCTGGCGCTGAAGGACGCGCCGGCCCCGGGCGAGCGGGTGAAGATCTTCAACCAGATGACCGAGACCCACCGCGTCCGCGACCTGGCCGAACTGGTGGCCAAGCTCACCGGCGCCGAGATCAAGTACCTGCCGAACCCGCGCAAGGAGGCCGCCGAGAACGAGCTGATCGTGAAGAACGACCAGTTCCTGGCGCTGGGGCTCGACCCCACCACCCTGGCCGAGGGGCTCCTCTCCGAGGTGGTCGACGTGGCGAAGAAATACGCCCACCGGATCGACCGCAGCCGGGTGCCCGCGGTCTCGGCCTGGACCCGCGACCTGGGCCAGCGCGTCGACCGCGACCCCGAGGGCAAGGGCCTGAAGTCGGTCTCCTGAGATGGGCGTGACGCTCGATCACGTGGTCATCCATGTCACCGACTGGGACCGCGCGACGGCCTTCTACCGCGACGTGCTCGGCGCCGAGGTGGTGCCGCGCGGCGCCGGCCTGGCCTTCCGCTTCGGCGCCCAGCAGATCAACTGCCACGGCCCCGGCGTCGAGGCCACGCCCTTGGCCCGGGTGCCGGTGGCCCCCGGCGGCAGCGACATCTGCTTCGCCTGGGAGGGCACGCCCGAGAGCGCGGCGGCGCATCTTGCCGGCCATGACATCCCCGTCGAACTGGGCCCGGTGGCGCGCAACGGCGCGCGGGGGCCGGGCCTGAGCCTCTATTTCCGCGACCCCGACGGCACGCTTCTGGAATTCATCTGCTATGACACCTCCGCGTAACGCCTATGTCACGCTGGTCACCAATGCCGATTTCGCCCGGGGGGCGGCGGCGCTTCTGAACTCGCTGGCCGCCACCGGCAGCACTGCCGACCGGGTGGTCATGCACACTGGCGGGGTGCCCGAGGCCGCGCTGGCGCCGCTCCGCGCCCGGGCGCGCTGCCTCGAGGTGGACCTCCTGCCCACCTCCGAGGCCTTCAACGCCGCCCACCAGAAGGACCGCCTGCACGGCGCGGCCCCCTTCACCAAGGGCGAGAAGCCGGCCTTCCACACCCCGCTCGACAATTTCGCCAAGCTCCGGCTCTGGCAGCTCGACTACGACCGGGTGGTCTTCCTCGATGCCGACACGCTGGTCCTGCGCAACATCGACCGGCTCTTCGACTACCCCGAGTTCTCGGCGGCGCCGAATGTCTACGAGGGGCTTGGCGACTTCCACCGGATGAACTCGGGCGTCTTCACCGCCCGGCCCGCGCAGAGGACCTTCGAGGCGATGCTGGCGCGGCTCGACACGCCCGGCGCCTTCTGGCGGCGCACCGACCAGACCTTCCTGCAGGACTTCTTTCCCGACTGGCACGGGCTGCCGGTCTTCGACAACATGCTGCAATACGTCTGGTTCAACCTGCCCGAGCTCTGGGACTGGCAGGCGATCCGCGTTCTGCATTTCCAATACGAGAAGCCCTGGCAGGACCACGCCAAGGCGGACCGGCTGCGCCCGCTCATCGAGCTCTGGCGCGCCTACGAGCGGGGCGAGACGCCGGACCTCTCGGCGCTGCCCGGCCCGGCATGAAGGTCGCGCTGACCGGCGCGGGCGGGGTGGTCGGCGGGCTGATCGCCGCGGCGCTGGCGGCGCGCGGCGACAGCATTCTGCGGCTCGGGGGCCCGGACTGGCAGCTCGGCGGGCCCGCGCCCGACTTCGGCGGCGCCGAGGCGCTGGTGCATTGCGCCTTCCACCACGCGCCGGGGCGGTTTCGCGGCGGCGATGCGGGCGACCCGGAGGGCTTTCGCGCCAAGAACCATTCCGGCAGCCGCGCGCTCTTCGAGGCCGCGGTGGACGCGGGCGTCACACGCATCCTGTTCCTGTCGTCCCGCGCGGTCTTCGACGGCTACCCGCGCGGCACGCGGCTGACCGAAGACCTGCCCCCGCGCCCTGCCGAGATCTACGGCGAGGTGAAGGCCGGGGCGGAAGCCGCGCTCGCGGCGTTGCCGGTCTCCTCGGTGGCGCTTCGGGCGACCGGGGTCTACGGGCCGGGGCCCGCCAACAAGTGGCGCGGGCTGATCGCCGACTATCTCGCGGGCCGCGCGGTGGCCCCGCGCATCGGGACCGAGGTGCATGGTGCGGATCTCGCGGAGGCCGTGGCGCTTCTGCTCGACGCGCCCGGGGTGACGGGGCCGGTGCATTGCTCGGACCTGCTGCTCGATCGGCGCGCGCTTCTGGCGGAGGTAGCTTCGCTGACCGGCGCGGCGCATCCCCTGCCCGCGGCCACTGCGGATGCGCCGGGCGTGCTCGACTGCGCGCGGCTCGCGGAGCTGGGCTGGCGGCCCGGCGGGATGGAGCGGCTGCGGGCCGATCTGCCTGCGATGATCGCCGAGGCGCGGGCGGGCTGAGGCTGCGCGCGATGCTGAAGCGCGGGCAAGCTGAGGCAAGAGGCGTCACGCAAAGACGCGCGGAGTGCTGGGGCCTGACGCGAAGGTGCCGTCAGACGAAAATTCCGGGCGCGATGCGCATGTCACGGAATAGCCGCCCGAACGCAGGCCGCGCCTGCTCCACCCCCACTCAGAAGATCCGTCCCCACCCCAAAAGAAAAGGGCCGGTCGACGACCGGCCCCTCCCTCACATTCAAGCGCCGCGCCTCAGTAGCCCACCGGGCAGGGTGCGGGGCGGCCGTCGGGGTAGACGCAGCTGCGCGTCGTGGTGGTCGACTGCGCGCCGCCCGAGTTGGCGGCCAGCGTGGCGCCCGCGGCGGCACCGGCCAGCGTCGCGACGCCGCGCGCGGTGTCGCTCTTGTCGGCGCGGTCGGCCAGGGCCAGGCCCGCGGCCCCGCCCGCCAGGGCGCCCGCGGCGGTGCGCTGGTCCTGGGTCATGTTCGCGCAGGCCGAAAGCCCGGTGACGGCGAGGACGGCGAAAAGCGTGATCGGTTTCTTCATGGTGACGACTCCTTCTGTCTGTCGGAATGCCCGTGTCTGTAGGGCTCCAACTCGCGAGAGACGAAAACGGTCGCCTGTTATCCGATAGCCAAGGGCCCATACCCCCGCTTTCGGCGGGTTCCGGCCCATGACCGGGGGTGGATCGGCTTGAATCGGCTCAAATCCGCTCAATATCGCCGAGAGCGCGGGTTTCGTGGAACTCTTTCTCGAAGGCCGCAAAGGCGTCCTCGGCGATGGCCGCGCGCATGCCCCCCATGAGTTCCTGGTAATAATGCAGGTTGTGCCAGGTCAGCAGCATGCCCGAGATCATCTCTCCGGCGCGGAAGACATGGTGCAGATAGGCCCGCGAATAGTTCCGGCAGGCCGGGCAGCTGCAGTGTTCGTCGAGCGGGCGCGGATCGTCCTGGTGGCGGGCGTTCTTGATGTTCACCTGCCCGCGCCGGGTCCAGGCCTGGCCGGTCCGCCCCGAGCGCGAGGGCAGCACGCAGTCCATCATGTCGATGCCGCGCTTCACCGCGCCCAGGATGTCGTCGGGCTTGCCCACCCCCATGAGGTAGCGCGGCCGGTCTTCGGGCAGCATGTCGGGCGCGAAGTCGAGACAGGAGAACATCGCCTCCTGCCCCTCGCCCACGGCGAGGCCGCCCACGGCATAGCCCTCGAAGCCGATCTCTGTCAGCGCCTCGGCGCTTTCGGCCCGCAGGTCCTGCTCGAGCCCGCCCTGCTGGATGCCGAAGAGCGCATGGCCCGGCCGGTCGCCGAAAGCCTCGCGCGAACGCGCCGCCCAGCGCATGGAGAGCCGCATGGAGTCGGCGATCCGCTCTTTCGGAGCGGGCAGCGCCGGGCATTCGTCGAAGGCCATGACGATGTCGGAGCCCAGGAGCCGCTGGATCTCCATCGAGCGCTCCGGCGTCAGCGCGTGCTTGGAGCCGTCGATATGGCTCTTGAAGGTCACGCCCTCCTCGGTGAGCTTGCGCAGATCGGCGAGGCTCATCACCTGGAAGCCGCCGGAATCGGTCAGGATCGGCTTGTCCCAGTTCATGAAGCTGTGCAGCCCGCCCAGCGCCGCGACCCGCTCGGCGGTGGGGCGCAGCATCAGGTGATAGGTATTGCCCAGCAGGATGTCGGCGCCGGTCGCCGCCACGCTTTCGGGCATCATCGCCTTGACCGTCGCCGCGGTGCCCACGGGCATGAAGGCCGGCGTGCGGATCTCGCCGCGCGGGGTGGAAATGCGCCCCGTCCGGGCCTTGCCGGAGCGGGCGTCGAGCGTGAAGGAAAACCTGGACATGCCCCGCCAGATGCAACGCCCGCGGATTTGTCGCAAGAGCGAAACGCCGCATATGCATGGGGAGCCTTGCGGGACCTGCCCTAGCCGCCCCCGCGCGCGGCTGGTAGGTCTGGCCTTCACACGCGCGCCCGGAACCCCGGAATAAGGACGAGAGAATGAGTGACGACACCGACCCCGCCGCCGATCTTCTGCGCTTCGGATGGGAGGAATGGGTCGCCCTGCCCGACCTCGGGCTGCCGGCGCTCAAGGCCAAGGTGGACACCGGGGCGCGGACCTCGGCGCTGCATGCCTCGGAGATCGAGACCTTCGGCCCGGCCTCGAAACCCAAGGTGCGCTTCATGGTGCACCCGGTGCCCGAACGCGCCGACCTCTCGATCCCCTGTTCGGCCGAGATCCTTGACCGCCGGGTGGTGACCTCGTCCAACGGCGAAGGCGAGAGCCGCTACGTCATCGGCTCGCGGCTCTCGGTCGGCGAGGAAAGCTGGCCCATCGAGCTGACGCTGACCAACCGCGGCGGCATGGCGAGCCGGATGCTCTTGGGCCGCGAGGCGCTGAAGGACAATATCGCCATCGTCGCCACCGACCGCTTCCAGCAGCCCGAGCTGTCCTACGACGTCTATGCCTCGCGCCGGATGCGCACCGCCGCGCCGAAACGCGCGCTGCGCATCGCGGTGATGAGCCGCGAGAACAATTATTCCACCCGCCGGCTGGTCGAGGAAGGCGAGAGCCGCGGCCATTCGGTCGAGGTGATCGACACCACGCGCTGCTACATGGCGATCAACGCCATGGCCCCGGAGGTGCATTACGACGGCAAGCGCCTGCCCCGCTACGACGCGGTGATCCCGCGCATCGGCGCCAGCGTGACCGCCTATGGCACCGCCGTCATCCGCCAGTTCGAGACCATCGGCACCTTCGTGGTGAACGGCTCGGACGGGATCACCGCCTCGCGCGACAAGCTCTATGCCCACCAGCTCATGGCGCGCCACAAGATCGGCATGCCCAACACCGCCTTCGCGGCGAGCCCCAAGGACACCGAGAGCCTGATGCGCCTCGTGGGCACCGCGCCGCTGATCGTGAAGCTCCTGGAATCGACCCAGGGCAAGGGCGTGGTCCTGGCAGAGACCAAGAAGGCCGCGCAATCGGTGATCGACGCCTTCCGCGGCCTGCGCGCCAACTTCCTGGTGCAGGATTTCGTCAAGGAGGCCGCCGGCGAGGATATCCGCTGCCTGGTGGTCGGCGGCAAGGTCATCGCCGCGATGAAGCGCACCGGCGCCGAGGGCGACTTCCGCTCGAACCTGCACCGCGGCGGCTCGGCCCAGGTGGTGCGTATCTCCAAGGAGGAACGCGACACCGCGATCCGCGCCGCCAAGGCCTTCCGGCTGACGCTGGCGGGGGTGGACCTTCTGCGCTCCGAAGGCGGGCCGAAGGTGCTCGAGGTCAACTCCTCGCCCGGGCTCGAGGGCATCGAGGCGGCCACCGGCAAGAACATCGCCGGGCGGCTCTACGACCACATCGAGGAACGGGTGCGGCCCGGGCCGGTGCGCAAGCGCAAGCTGCTGGGGTGAGGTTGTTGGGGGTGGTTTAGGCTTGAGGGTTCGGTCTGGCTGACCGTCCGGCCGGGCCGTTGAGGCCCGCCCGGCCGGAGCGAGGGCGCTGCCCTCGCGCTCCCGGAGTATTTTCGGCCCGGTCAAGCCTGGGTTGGTTGGATCGGGGGCGCTTTTTCTTCTTGGGTTCGGGCCGGCCATCCGTCCGGCCGGGCCATTGAGGCCCGCCCGGCCGGAGCGAGGGCTCTGCCCTCGCGCTCCCGGAGTATTTTGGGCCCGGTCAAGCCTGAAGGGGGGTTGCGCGCCGGGGGCTTGGTGGGGCTGCGGGGCCTTCGCGCGGGTCAGCGCGGGGTTTCGGCGATGCCCATGTATTGCACGGTCTTCATCGGCAGCGGGCCGAAGGTCAGGTCGCCGCGCCGGGTCAGGCCCCGGGGGCCGAGGCCGGTCATGGCGCGGTGGGTCAGGCCGGCGCGCGTCAGGGCGGCCTTCAGATCGGCGGGGCGGATGAACATCTCGGGGTCATGCGTGCCCTTGGGCAGAATGCGCACCAGGTCCTCGGCCAGGGTGATCGCGGCGAAGCGCGCGAGCGCGTTGCGGTTGATCGTGTCGTAGAGGAAGAGCCCGCCGGGGCGCAGCACCCGGGCCACCTCCGCAAGGACTTTGTCGAGGTCCTGGACGTGTTCCAGCACGTCGACGCAGACCACGCTGTCGAAGCTTGCGTCGCCATAGGGCAGCGCCTCGCCGACGCCCTGGTCGTAGCGGATCGTCAGGCCGCCTTCCGCGGCATGGGCGCGGGCCGCGGCAAGCGCCTCCTCGGCGGGGTCGATGCCGGTGACCCGCGCGCCGCGCTGGGCCAGGGCCTCGGCCATGAAGCCGCCGGCGCAGCCGAGGTCCAGCACCTCCTGCCCCTGCCAGTCGGTGAAACGGTCGAAATAGGCCAGCCGCCCCGGCACCAGGTTCTTCAGCGTGCGCACCCAGCGGATCCGGTCGGACCACCAGTCCGCGGCCACCTTGTCGTAGATCGTCAGGTCGTTGCGGGCGGGCTCAGGCATCATGTCCCTCTTTTCTCGGCATCAGGGTCTTCGGCAGCATATAGGGCACGCGCGCGCGGTAGTCGCCGAAGCGCGCTCCGAAGCGCGCGAGGTAGCGGCGTTCCTTCAGGCGGTGCGGGGCCAGAAGGTTGTAGAGCGTCAGGATGACCGCCACCGCGAGCTGGTCCGGGGTCCAGACCGGCACGGTCCAGAGGAACAGCGTGAAGCCCAGGTAGATCGGCTGGCGGATCACCGTGAAAAGCCCCGTCGTCGGCATCCCCGGCCAGCGCGGCGCGCGGTTCTGCAGAAGCGACATCCAGCCCAGCGCGCCGGACTGCAGCTCGACGCCCGCGTCGAGGTTGCTTTTCATCAGGAAGAGCCAGGCGCAGAGATGCAGCGCGGCCATGACCCAGAGCATCGCCCCCTCGGCCTGCCACCAGATCACCCCCGAGGGCGTCCAGAGCGTGAAGAGCGCCAGGAGCTGCAGCGCGGCCAGGATGGTGTAGAAGGTCGTCCAGAGCCGCTTGCCCCAGTCGCCGGGCGCAAGCCTTCCCAGGACGGTGCCCGCGCGGGTGTTCAAGAGCAGCGAATGCAGCACCGGGAACTGCAGGACCAGGGCCAGGTTCGCCAGCGCCGCCCAGGGCCAGGGCAGGCTGCCCATGCCCGCCTGCATCCCGGTCCAGAGGCTGATCGACATGGCCAGCACCGCCAGCGCGAAGATCGCGTGGCAGAGCGCGCCGATGGCCAGCGCGAAGAGGATGCGCCGCCGTCCGGGCGGCGGGGCGAGATTGCCGAGAAGAAGGCTCAGGAGCCGCCTCATCGGGGTCTGGGGATCGGGGGTCTCGCTCATCGCGGGCGAGTTATCGCGGGGGGCGCGCGCGTCCAGAGCCCGGGGCCGCGACCCCTTGTCCCTGCCCGGGCCGCGCGGGGCGAGCCCGAAGGGCGGGCCTTTACCCGACCCGCCGCATTTCTTATATGAATGATCGGAATTCCAAGGAAGGACGCTGCATGAACGATCAGAGCCCGAAGATGGAAGGCGCGCCCCTGATCCAGCCCTCGAGCACCGACCATCCGCTCTACGACCGGATCGTCGAGGCCTGCCGGAGCGTCTACGACCCCGAGATCCCGGTCAATATCTACGACCTGGGCCTGGTCTACACGATCGACATCTCATCCGAGAACGCCGTCGGCATCACCATGACGCTGACCGCGCCGGGCTGCCCGGTGGCGGGCGAAATGCCGGGCTGGATCGCCGATGCGGTCGAGCCCATCGAGGGCGTGAAGCAGGTCGACGTCGAGATCACCTGGGATCCGCCCTGGGGCATGGACATGATGTCCGACGAAGCGCGGCTGGAGCTGGGCTTCATGTAAGACCTGCGGCCCGGCGCGGTGTTGGACGCCGCGCGGGGTTTGCGAATTGCGAGCCCCGGACGCGGGGCCCTGCGCCGCGCGGAGAGGCGCGAGCCGAACACCCGCGCGGGCCAATTGCGGCGCGCGGCACCCGGGCCGAGGCGCCCCACTGATCACGATTTCGGGAACCCAAGCGCGGCATGGGCGGTTTCGCTGCCATGCCGATCCTGCGCCTCGTCCTTCTGTGCCTCGCGCTTGTCCTGCCCGTGGCACCCGCCGCGCAGGAAAGCGGCGACACGCCCTGGTACCAGGTCGAGGCGATCAACCCCGGCCTCGGTGCCGCCCCGGACCGCATCGACCGCACCACCCCACAGGCCGCCATCGAGAGCTTCCTGACCGCCGGGCGCGGCGACAACTGGGAGGCAGCGGCGCATCTTCTGGACCTCGCCGGCTGGCCCGAGGACGAACAGGCCGAGGTCGGCCCGCGGCTCGCCCGGCAGCTCTTCACCGTGATCGACCGCAAGATCGTGGTGAACTGGTATCACCTGCTCGACCGGCCCGACGCGCTGGACGCCCGGGCCGCCGCCGAAAGCGCCATGGCGGGGCAGCCGCGGCGCTCGCTCATGCTGGCGCTCGTGGAGCTGGACGGGCGCCCGGTGAGCCTCAGGCTCAACCGCATGCAGGCGCCCGAGAGCGACCCGGTCTGGCTCTTCTCGCGGCAAAGCGTCGACAACGTGCCCGCGCTCTACAAGCTCTATGGCCCCTCGCGGCTCGAGGCGCTGCTGCCGGCGCCGCTGCGCGAGCGCGCCTTCTGGGGCTTGCGCTGGTGGGAGGTCATCGGCCTGCCGCTGGTCCTGGGCCTCGCGGTGGGGCTCGCGCGGCTGACCTATATGGCGATGTCGCGCGGGCTTGGCCGGACGCGCCGCGACGAGGGCAGCGAAAGCATCCTCGTGGCCCTGCGCCCGCCGATGATCCTGGCGGTGGTCTCGACCACGCTGGCGCTCTTTACCCAGCATTTCTTCCTATTCTCGGGCCGGGTCGACACGCTTCTGTCGCCGCTCATCGCCATCGGCTTCGTCGGCGCGACGATCTGGGCGGTGATCAACCTCGCGGACACGGTGATGGACCGGCTCCTGAGCTTCGACGGCGACGCGCTGACCGCCACCGGCGAGGGCCAGGAGAAGAAGCGCGAGCTGGCCACCAAGGTCGCCGCCATCCGCCGTGCCACCATCGTGATCGTGGTGATCGCCGGGGCGGGCATCATCCTGCGCGAAGCCAACCTGATGCAGACGCTGGGCTTCTCGCTCCTGGCCTCGGCGGGGGCCTTCACGCTGGTCCTGGCCTTCGCGGCGCGCAACATGCTGGCCAATATCATGGCCTCGATGCAGATCGCGCTGAACCAATCGGCGCGGATCGGTGACAAGATCGTCTTCCAGGGGCATCTGTGTTCCGTCGAGCGGATCCATTTCACCTATGTCCAGCTGCGCGAATGGACCGGCAAGCGCATCGTCGTGCCGGTGGTGGACTTCGCCCAGGAGCCCTTCGAGAACTGGACCATGCGCGACCCGGCGATGATCGGCGAGGTGCGGCTGCGGCTGGCGCATGACGCCGATGTCCCGGCCCTGCGCGAGCGCTATTACGCGCTGCTCGATCACCTCGACGACCGGGACGAGATCGCCCAGAAGGACGACCGCGGGGTCTATGTGGCGGGCCATGACGCCTTCGGGCAGGAGGTGCTCTTCATGGTGCCCTGCCCCGATCCCAACACCGCCTGGGCGCGGATCTGCGAGGTCCGCGAGGGCATGCTGACCGAGGCCGCGCGGCTGGCCGAGGACGGTCGGCCGATCTTCCCGCAGGTCTCGGCGGCGGAACCGGCCTGAGGCGGGTCTGCGCTGCGGGCGGGGCGCCTCGGCCTTGGGGCCGCGTGAAGTGGCGGGATCGCAGCGGCCATGCGCGCCCTGCCTTGCCGCCCCCATCGGCCCGGCCCGGCGCGCCCTTCCCCGACAGCCCATCGACCCGCGCTTGACCCAAGGCCCCGGCTCCGCCCAGCCTGCCGCAGGCCCGCCGGTCCACCCTCGGCACCGCCCGCGCGGCGACGTCACCGAACCGTCACGCCCGCGTCACGCCAGCGTTGCCTCGGGCGCGCAAGCGGAGGGCCTGATCCCAACTGAGAGGTTCTTTCATGACCCGTGCATTTTTCCTGGGCGCCGCGCTCCTGGCCCTGCCCGCCGCGGCAAGCGCCGAGACGCATCTGCCCGCCGATCTGTCGGTGAGCTACGGCCCGCGCCCGGCCTTCCTGGCCTCGAAGCTGCCCGAGGGGCCCCTGCGCGACAGGCTCATGGCCTGCGAGGCCGAGCCCGCCGCCACCAGGTTCTCCATCGGGCACCGGGGCGCGCCGCTCCTCTTCCCCGAACACACCGTGGAATCCAACGTTGCCGCGGCGCAGATGGGCGCGGGCATCCTCGAATGCGACGTGACCTTCACCGCCGACAAGGAGCTGGTCTGCCGCCACGCCCAGAACGACCTGCACACCACCACCGACATCGTCACCACCGATCTTGGACAGAAGTGCAGCACGCCCTTCTCGCCCGCCTCGGGCGAGACCGAGGCCAGCGCCGAATGCCGCACCTCGGACCTGACCCTGGCCGAGTTCCGCGGCCTCACCCCGAAGATGGACGGCGCCAATGCCGCGGCGACCACCCCCGAGGCTTACCTCGAAGGCACCGCCGACTGGCGCACGGATCTCTTCTCCAACGATGCCACGCTGATGACACATGCGGAGTCCATCGCGCTGTTCGACAGCCTCGGCGCGGATTTCACCCCCGAGCTCAAGGGCGCCTCGGTCGAGATGCCCTTCGACGGCTTCAGCCAGGAAGACTACGCCCAGAAGCTGATCGACGAATACAAGGCCGCGGGCATCGACCCCTCGCGCGTCTGGGCCCAGAGCTTCAACCTCTCGGATGTGCTCTACTGGATCGAGAACGAGCCGGAGTTCGGCAAGCAGGCAGTCTACCTCGATGATCGCTACTCCGAGGAAGACGCCGACGAGGGGCTGATCGACCCGATGGACGCCGCGAGTTTCAAGCCGACCATGGCCGAGCTGAAGGAGATGGGCGTCAACTACATCGCCCCGCCGCTCTGGATGCTGGTCACCCTGAACGAGGCGGGCGAGATGGTGCCCTCGGTCTACGCCGAGGAGGCCAAGGCCGCGGACCTCGAAATCATCGCCTGGTCGCTCGAACGCTCCGGCCCGCTGGCCTCGGGCGGCGGCTGGTACTTCCAGTCGGTCAGCGAGACCATCGACAGCGACAGCGACTACCTGCAGATCGTCGACGTGCTGGCGCAGGACGTGGGCGTCGCGGGCATCTTCTCGGACTGGCCCGCCACGGTGACCTACTACGCCAATTGCATGGGCCTGTGATCCTGCTAGCCTCCGCGCCGACCCAGACACCGGATGGCGCGGAGGCGAGCATGACCAGCGAAAAGGACAAGATGATCGCCGGGGAGATGTATTACCCCGGTGATCCGCAGCTCGCGGCGGACCGCAAGCGCGCGCAGCAGCTGATGCAGCGCTACAACCAGACGGTTTTCGGCGACGAGTCGCGCCGCCCGATCCTGGAGGAGATGCTGGGCGCCCTGGGCGAGAGCGTGGCGATCCGCGCGCCCTTCTACATCGACTACGGCTACAACATCACCGTCGGCTCGGGCGTCTTCCTGAACTACAGCTGCTACCTGCTCGACGCCGGGCCGATCGTGATCGGCGACGGCTGCGACATCGGCCCCTTCGTGCAGATCCTGACCGCCGACCACCCCCGCGACCGCGCCGCACGCAAGGCCGAGCTGGAAAGCGCCCTACCGGTGCGCGTCGGCGCCGACGTCTGGATCGGGGCCAGCGCGATCCTGCTGCCGGGCATCACCGTGGGCGACGGGGCGATCATCGGCGCGGGCGCCGTGGTGACCCGCGACGTGCCCGAAGGCGCGACCGTGGTCGGCAATCCCGCCCGCCCGGTGCGGCATTGATGCAAGGCTTTGGGCTCGCTTTGGCTTGATGCAAACCAAAATGCTTGCTTATTGCATAAGCAATCGTTTTAGATTGCACCAAGGCATAGCAAACGGAAACGGTTGCAGATGGGCGATATCCAGGCGGTCTTCACCGGGGATCTGATCGACTCCCGCGCCGCGCCAGAGGGCGTGGAGGTGACGCTGGGCACGCTTGCCCGCGCGGCGGCGGAGTTCGAGGCGCACCACGGGCTCGCGCTCCGCTTCACCCGGCATCGCGGCGACGGCTGGCAGCTCCTGCTCGCGCGGCCCGCGCTGACGCTGGACCTGCTGCTCTATCTCACCGCGCGGCTCCGGGCGGCGGAGGTGCCGCTCGAGACCCGGATGGGCATCGCGCTCGGTGCGATCCGCAGCCCCGGGACAGCCAGCCTCGCCGATGCGGCGGGCCCGGCCTTCGAGGCCGCGGGCCAGGCGCTGGAGGAGGTGCCCCGCGGCGCCCGGCAACAGCTCGCCTGGCCCGGAGCGAGCCCCTGGCAGCACGCCACCTTCGTGCTTGCCACCGAGCTCACCGAGGGCTGGACCGCCGCCCAGGCCGAGGCCGTGGCGCTGATGCTGGTGCCCGGCCATGCAACCCATGGCGCGCTGGCCGCCCGGCTCGGCGTCTCGCGGCAGGCGGCGCAGTCGCGGCTCGCCAGCGCGCATTTCACCGCCCTTGGCCCCGCGCGCGAGGCCTTCCTGACCCATGACTTTGCGGATCCCGCGCCATGATCGAGACCTTCGCCGCCCTGTTCCTGGCCCATGTCGTGGCGGATTTCGTCATTCAAACCAACTGGATGGCCGCCAACAAGGCGCGGCCGGGCGTGCTTGTGCTGCACAGCGCGCTGGTGCTGCTGACCGCCCAGGCCGCAACCGGGCAGATCGCCGCCCCGGCGCTTCTGGCGCTGGCCGCCGCGCATCTGGTCATCGACGTCGCGAAAAGCCGCGCGGGCCCCGGGCTCGGCCCCTTCCTCTGGGACCAGGCCGCGCATCTGGCGAGCCTCCTGGCCGTCGCCGCCTATGCGCCCGACCTCTGGCAAACCGGGCTCTGGGCCGGCGAGCCGCGCCTGCCCACGCTCATGCTGTTTGTCGCGGGCGGGATCTACGCCATCCGCGTGGGCGGCTTCGCGGTGGGCGCGCTGGTCTCGGGCTGGGACACCTCGGACCTGCCCGACAGCCTGCCCGGCGCGGGCGCCATCATCGGCCAGCTCGAACGCGCGATGATCTACATCCTCGTGCTGATCGGCGAGCCCGCGGCCATCGGCTTCCTGATCGCGGCCAAGTCGATCCTGCGCTTCGACGCCGCCCGCGACAACCGCACGGCGGAATATGTCATCACCGGCACGCTGGCCTCCTTCGCCTGGGCGCTGCTGGTCGCCTATGGCACGGCGCATCTCCTCTCGGCCCTGCCCCCATTGGAATTCGCGCCGTGACCTCTTAGGTTTGGGGGACAGGACGATTGGAGCCAGACAGATGTTTTCCATTCCCGGAGAAGCGCCGGTGACGATGACCCCGGCGGCCACCTCGCAGATCAAGAAGCTGATGGAGCGCGACGGGCGCTACGCGCTGAAGATCGGCGTGAAGAAAGGTGGCTGCGCGGGCATGGAATACACCATGGACTACGTCGACGACGCCGAGACCAACGACGAGGTGGTCGAACAGGACGGCGCGCGGGTGCTGATCGCACCCATGGCGCAGATGTTCCTGTTCGGGACCGAGATCGACTACGAGGTCGCGCTGCTCGAAGCCGGCTTCAAGTTCCGCAATCCCAACGTGGTCGATGCCTGCGGATGCGGCGAATCGATCAAGTTCAAGGATGTGGACGCCCTTCAGGCGGAACGCGCCGAAGAGGGCTGAGCCGCCCCCTTGACCTCAGGTGCCCCTCGGCGATGATCGCCGCGACATTGGGCAAGGAGGTCATTTCATGGCGCGCAAGATCGCAGCGGGAAACTGGAAGATGAACGGGCTCGGCGCGGATCTCGCCGAGCTCGAGACGCTGGCCGGGCGCAGCGGTGACACCGCCGAGGTGGTGATCTGCCCGCCCGCCACGCTGATCAGCCGCGCGGTCGCCAAGGCCGGCTCGGTGGCGATCGGCGGGCAGGACTGCCACGCCGCCGAGACAGGCGCGCATACTGGCGACGTCTCGGCCCCCATGCTGAAGGAGGCCGGCGCGGGCTTCGTCATCACCGGCCATTCCGAGCGCCGCGCCGATCACGGCGAAAGCGACGCGGATGTCGCCGCCAAGACCGAGGCCGCCTGGGGCGCGGGGCTGACCGCCATCGTCTGCATCGGCGAAAGCCTCGAGGAGCGCGAGGGCGGCCGCACGCTTGAGGTGGTCGGCAGCCAGCTCGCCGGCAGCCTGCCCGAGGGCGCGACGCCTGAGAACACCGTCATCGCTTACGAGCCGATCTGGGCCATCGGCACCGGCAAGGTGCCCTCGCTCGAAGAGATCGCCGAGGTGCATGCCTTCATGCGCGAGAAGCTCTCCGCCCGGTTCGAGGGCGGGGCCGAGATGGCGCTGCTGTATGGCGGCAGCGTGAAGCCCGGCAATGCGGCCGAGATCTTCGGCGTGCCGCATGTGAACGGCGCGCTGGTCGGCGGCGCGAGCCTCAAGGCCAGCGATTTCGGCGGCATCATCGACGCGCTGAACGCGGCCTGATCGCCCCCTAGGAATAGTAGCACGGGCGGGCGCGGCTGACGCCGCTTCCGCCCTTGTCTCCGCTCCGCGGCGGGGGCAGTCTCGCCGCCGATGCAGCACCTCTCCCAGTCGCCGACCGACCCCGCCTTCGTCCAGGACCCCTACCTGTTCTACGCCCGCGCCAGGGCCGCGGGGGACATCGCCTATTGGGACGACTACGGCATGGCCGTGGCCAGTTCGCAGGCCGCGGTCGCGGCGCTTCTGAAGGACCGCCGCTTCGGCCGCGAGGTGCCGCCCGAGAAGGCCCAGCCACGCCCGCCGCACCTGGCCCCCTTCTACGCCGTCGACGACAATTCCATGCTGGAGCTCGAGCCGCCGCGCCACACGCGGCTGCGCGGGCTGGTCCTCAGGGCCTTCACCTCGCGCCGGATCGCCGCCCTCGGCCCCGAGATCGAGGCCCTGAGCGGCCAGCTGATCGACGCCCTGCCCGAGGGGCCCTTCGACCTTCTGCCCGAGTTCGCCGAGAAGCTGCCGGTCATCGTGATCGCCCGGCTCCTGGGCGTGCCCGAGGAAGAGGCGCCGGCGCTTCTCGACTGGTCGCACGCCATGGTCGGCATGTACCAGGCCGGCCGCACCCGCGCCGACGAGGACCGCGCCGCCCGCGCCGCCGCCGAGTTCTCGGACTTCCTGCGGCGCGTGATCGAGGCCCGCCGCCAGGCGCCCCGCGATGACCTCTTGTCGCATCTCATCGCCGCCGAGGAGGACGGCGAGAAGCTCTCGAACGACGAGCTGATCGCCACGGTGATCCTGCTGTTGAACGCCGGGCACGAGGCGACGGTGCATACCATCGGCAACGGCGTGAAGGCGCTGCTCGAACACGGGCAGCGCGTGACCCGCGAGGGCGCCGAGGCCGCCACCGAGGAGATCCTGCGCTACGACCCGCCGCTGCATCTCTTCACGCGCCACGCCTACGAGGACGTGGAGGTCTGCGGCCACCAGTTCGCGCGCGGCGACGAGGTCGGGCTGCTCCTGGCCTCGGCCGGGCGCGACCCCGCGGCCTGCGCCGATCCCGACCGCTTCGATCCGACCCGCGCGCCGGTCAAGCACCTGGCCTTCGGCGGCGGCATCCATTTCTGCGTGGGCGCGCCGCTCGCACGGCTCGAGCTGAACCTGGCGCTGCCGATCCTCTTCGAGCGGCTGCCGGACCTCGCGCTCGCCGAGGCGCCGCGCTACGCGCAGACCTACCATTTCCACGGGCTGGAACGGCTGATGGTGACCCGCTAGGGCACCCTTAAAGCGGCAGCGCGGCGGTGGACTTGATCTCTTCCATCGACAGAAGCGCCGTGACGTTGTGCACCTTCACCTCGGAAATCAGCGCCTGGTAGAAGACGTCATAGGCTCGGGCGTTCTTCACCCGGACCTTGAGGATGTAGTCGATGTCGCCCGCGAGCCGGTGCGCCTCCTGCACCTCGGGGCGTTCGCGCAGCGCCTTGAGAAAGCGCCGCTGCCAGTCGGCCTCGTGCTCCGAGGTGCGGATCAGCACGAAGAAACAGGCCTCGAAGCCCAGCGCCTCGGCGTCGAGCTCCACGGTCTGGCGGCCGATGATCCCGGCCTCGCGCATCTTGCGGATGCGGTTCCAGACCGGGGTCTTGGATGACCCCACGTTGCGGGCGATATCGTCCAGCGACTGGCTCGCGTCGCGCTGCAATTCGGAAAGGATTTTCCGGTCGGTGTCGTCGAGGCGAACCTCTGTTCCGTCTTTGCCCGCCATGCCGGACTCCCTGTTCGTCTTCGCCCGGGATATAGAACATACATCCTTGTTTTCGCAATGATCTAGCCTGAAACCGGGAAGAAATTCTATATCAGGTCCAAGAGACGCCCGAGGCGGAGGACCATCCGATGCAACATTTCCCGATCTTCGTGGCCCTGGCGGGACGCCGTGTCGTCCTGTCGGGCGGCGGTGAGGCCGCGCTGGCCAAGCTGCGGCTTCTGATGAAGACCGAGGCGCATCTGACCGTCTTCGCGCCCGAGCCCGCCGCCGAGATCGAGACCTGGGAGCGTGAGGGCAAGCTGCGCCTGCTGCGCCGTGCCATGGAGCCCGGCGACGCGACCTGCGCGGTCTTGTTCTACGCCGCCGACGAGGACGCGGCCGAGGACGCCCGCACCGTGGCCTTGGCCCGCGCCGACGGGGCGCTTGCGAATATCGTCGACAACCTCGCCGACAGCCAGTTCATCACCCCCGCCATCGTCGACCGCGATCCGGTGACCGTGGCGATCGGCACCGAGGGCGCCGCCCCGGTGCTGGCCCGCGCGATCAAGCGCGACCTCGAAGAGCGCCTGCCCTCGGGGCTCGGCGCGCTGGCGCGCATCGGCAAGGCCTTCCGCCGCTTCGCCGAGGCGCTGCCGCATGGCCGCCCGCGCCGCGACTTCTGGGCCGACTACTACTTCAACGAAGGCCCCCGCGCCTTTGACGCCGACGGCGCCGAGGGCGCGCAGGCGGCGCTTGACGGACTCCTGGAGCAGCACCTGAACGCCCCCGAGAAGCCGGGCCATGTGCATTTCGTCGGCGCGGGCCCGGGCGATCCCGAGCTGCTGACGCTCAAGGCGCGCCGCGCCCTCGACGAGGCCGACGTGGTGATCTTCGACCGGCTGGTCGCGCCCGAGATCCTCGAGCTTTGCCGCCGCGAGGCGCAGATGGTCGATGTCGGCAAGGAGGCTTTCGGCCCCTCGGCCGCGCAAGAGGACATCAACCGCCAGATCGTCGAGCACGGCCGTGCCGGCGCCCAGGTGGTGCGGCTGAAATCCGGCGATCCCACGGTCTTCGGCCGGCTCGACGAAGAGCTCGACGCCGTCACCGAGGCGGGTCTGGCCTATACCATCGTGCCCGGCATCACCGCCGCCTCGGCCTCGGTCGCGGCGATCGGGCAGAGCCTGACCAAGCGCGGGCGCAACGCCTCGGTCAAGCTGCTGACCGGCCACGACATGAAGGGTTTCGCCGATCACGACTGGAAGACCATGGCCCGCCCCGGCGAGGTCGCGGCGATCTACATGGGCAAGAAGGCCGCGCGATTCATCCAGGGCCGCCTGTTGATGCATGGCGCCGACCCCGAGACCCCGGTGACGGTGATCGAGAACGCCTCGCGCCCCGACCAGCGGGTGCTGGCGGCGCGGCTCTCGACGCTGGCCACCGATCTCTCCGAGGCCGAGATGGCCGGCCCCGCCCTCACCCTTTTCGGCCTGGCGCCCCGCGCCGCAGAGGCCGCCGCGCAGGAACTCATCAAGGAGGCGCTCTGATGCCCCGTCCCTTCACCCCCAAGGTCGTCACCGGCAACGCGCTGCTTGAAGGCGACGTGGTCTACCTGGCCGAGGACGACAGCTGGACGCGCGAGTTGTCCCAAGCCGAGGTGCTGACCGACGAGGCCCATGCCGCGGTGCGCCTTCTGGATGCGCAGCGCCGCCCCAACGAGGCGGTGGGCGTCTATCTCGCCGATGTGGCGCCCGAGGCCGAGGGCCCCGAGCCCACGCATTTCCGCGAGGAGTTCCGCCGCACCGGGCCCTCGAACTACTTCCACGGCAAGCAGGCCCAGCGCCAGAGCCCCGAATTCTCGTGACATGCGGGCACCCGCAGGGTCCGGCCCAGCCCGGATCCGCGGCCCCAGGAAGGACATCCCGAATGTATCGCTATTCCGAGTTCGACGCCGCTTATGTGGCCAAGCGCAACACCGAGTTCCGCGCCCAGGTCGAGCGCCGCATCGACGGCGCGCTGACCGAGGACGAGTTCAAGCCGCTGCGGCTGATGAACGGCCTTTACCTGCAGCTGCACGCCTACATGCTGCGGGTCGCGGTGCCCTATGGCACGCTCGACGCCCGGCAGATGCGCCAGCTCGCCTATATCGCGCAGCGCTGGGACAAGGGCTACGGGCATTTCACCACCCGTCAGAACATCCAGTTCAACTGGCCGCAGCTGCGCGATGTGCCGGACATGCTGGACGCCCTGGCGCAGGTCGAGATGCATGCCATCCAGACCTCGGGCAACACCATCCGCAACGTGACCGCCGACCATTTCGCCGGGGCCGCCGCCGACGAGATCGCCGATCCGCGTCCGGTGGCCGAGCTGATCCGCCAGTGGTCGACCGACCACCCGGAGTTCCAGTTCCTGCCGCGCAAGTTCAAGATCGCCGTCACCGGTTCGCCGAACGACCGCGCGGTGACCGCGGCGCATGACATCGGCCTGCGAATCGTGAAGAACGACGCGGGCGAGATCGGCTACCAGGTGCTGGTGGGCGGCGGCCTCGGCCGGACGCCGATGATCGGCAAGGTCATCGCGGACCATCTGCCCGAGGCGGATCTGCTGCCCTACCTCGAGGCCATCGTCTCGGTCTGGAACCTGCTCGGACGCCGCGACAACAAGTACAAGTCGCGGATCAAGATCACCGTGCACGAGCATGGCATCGACGAGATCCGGTCGCTGGTCGAGGCGCGCTTCGCCGAGCTGAAGCCGGCCTTCAAGGGCATCGACCAGGAGATGCTGTTGGAGATCCGCGCGGCCTTCGCGCCGCCGGCCTTCCGCGAGGCCTCGACCGAGGGCTACGAGGCCGCGCGCGCGGCCGATCCGGCCTTCCGCTCCTGGGCCGACACCAACCTGACCGCGCATCGCGCGCCGGGCTACGCCATCGTGCAGATCTCGCTCAAGGCCCATGGCGCGACGCCGGGCGACGCCACGAGCGAGCAGATGCGCGTCATGGCCGACCTCGCCGAGCGCTACGGCCACGACGAGCTGCGCGTCAGCCACGAGCAGAACATCGTGCTGCCGCATGTGCACAAGGCTGACCTGCCCGCGCTCTACGCCGAGTTGAAGCGGCACGGGCTCGCCACCGCGAACATCGGACGGATCTCGGACATCATCGCCTGCCCGGGCATGGATTACTGCGCGCTGGCCACCGCGCGCTCGATCCCGATCGCCCAGGAGATCGCCACCCGCTTCCAGCAGCTGCGCAACGAAGAGGACATCGGCGATCTGAAGATCAAGATCTCGGGCTGCATCAATGCCTGCGGCCACCACCACGTGGGCCACATCGGCATCCTCGGGCTCGACCGCGCGGGCGTGGAGAACTACCAGATCACGCTGGGCGGCGACCACACCGAAGCCGCGAGCCTCGGCCAGCGCACCGGCCCGGGCTTCGCCGCCGAAGAGGTGGTGCCCGCCATCGAGCGCATCGTCGGGCGCTACCTGGAGCTGCGCGACAGCCCCGAGGAAAGCTTCATCGAGGCCTACCGGCGCCTCGGCATGGCGCCCTTCAAGGAGGCCCTCTACGACGACGCGCCCGAGCGCAAGGACAAGGCCCATGCTGCCTGAACGCGCCTTCACCGAGGCCGAGAGCGCGGGCCGCCCGGCGGCGCCGGGCCCCGCCGAGCTCGAGCGGCTGCGCGCGCGGGTGGCGCGGCTGAACGCGCGTTACCGCCACCACGGCGCGACCGCGGTGCTGCGCGGCGCGCTGAAGGATCCCGACGCGGGCCGCATCGCGATGGTGTCGAGCTTCGGGGCGGAATCGGTGGCTCTGCTGCACCTCGTGGCCATGGTGGACCGGGCGACACCGGTCCTCTTCATCGACACCCGGCTGCTCTTCGCCGAGACGCTGGTCTACCAGCAGGAGGTGGCCGAGCGGCTGGGCCTGAAGGACGTGCGCATCCTGAAGACCGACCGCGAGACGCTCGAGGCCCGCGACCCCTATGGCGCGCTGCGCTTCACCGACACCGACGCCTGCTGCGCGCTGCGCAAGACGGTGCCGCTGGAACAGGCGCTCTCGGGGTTCGACGGCTGGATCACCGGGCGCAAGCGCTACCAGAGTGAGGGCCGCGCGGCGCTCAATTTCTTCGAGCTCGACGAGCCCACCGGGCGGATCAAGGTCAATCCGCTGGCCCATTGGGCCCCCGAGGACGTGCGCGCCTATATGGACGAGAACCGCCTGCCCCGGCATCCGCTGGTGAAACAGGGCTACCCCTCGATCGGGTGCCAGCCCTGCACCTCCAAGGTGGCCGAGGGCGAGGACCCGCGCGCCGGGCGCTGGCGCGGCGAAGACAAGGACGAATGCGGCATCCACATCGTGGATGGCCGCGCGATCAGGCAGGAGACAGACGCATGAGCGTGATCGTGACCGACGGGGGCTTCGGCTCCGACGACTTCCAGGGCGCTGCCGTCGAGCTGGCCCCCGACACCGACCCCGCGACCCTGGCCGAGAACGCCGCGGGCGCCGAGATGGTCGTGGTGGACTTCCCCAGCTTCTCCGACGGGCGCGGCTTCACGCTGGCGCGGCTCCTGCGGCTGCGCGGCTACGGCGGCCGGCTGCGGGCCCGCGGCCATGTGATCGCCGACCAATACGCCATGGCGCGCCGCGCGGGCTTCGACGAGGTGGAGATCTCCGAGGATCTTGCCCGCCGCCAGCCCGAGGACCAGTGGCTCTTCCGCGCCGACTGGCAGGCCGGCGACTACCAGGCCCGCCTCCGGGGCTGAGCCGCCACGCCCCGAGACCCCGAGACCAAACGCCCCCTTTCGGCGGGCTCCCGAACCGACTAAGCGAGAGGGACCGGCGCCGCCGGTCGATGACAGCATATGACAGAGCAGAAACCCGTGACCCAAGCTGCCGCCAAGCCCGTGAAGACCATGGCCCTGCCCGATGCCCAGACCGTGACCGAGGTCACGCATTGGACCGACCGGCTGTTCTCCTTCCGGGTGACGCGCCCGCAGAGCCTGCGCTTCCGCTCGGGCGAGTTCGTGATGATCGGCCTGATGGGCGAGCCGGACCCCAAGACCGGCAAGCAGAAGCCGCTCCTGCGCGCCTATTCCATCGCCTCGCCCTCCTGGGACGAGGAGCTGGAGTTCTATTCGATCAAGGTGCAGGACGGCCCGCTGACCTCGCGGCTGCAGCACATCCAGCCCGGCGACGAGATCATCCTGCGCCCCAAGCCCGTCGGCACGCTGGTGCATGACGCGCTCCTGCCCGGCAAGCGGATCTGGTTCTTCGCCACCGGCACCGGCATCGCGCCCTTCGCCTCGCTGCTGCGCGACCCGCAGACCTTCGAGGACTACGACGAGGTCATCATCACCCATACCTGCCGCGAGGCGGGCGAGCTGACCTATGGCGCCGAGCTGATCCAGTCGATCAAGGACGACGAGCTGCTGAACGAGCTGATCGGCGCGGAGAACCTCGCCAAGCTGCGCTACTACCCGACCACCACCCGCGAAGAGAGCGCCAAGATGGGCCGGATCACCGACCTGATGCGCTCCGGGGAGGTCTTCGAGGATCTCGGCGTCGAGCCGATCCACCCCGAGACCGACCGCGCGATGGTCTGCGGCAACCTCGCCTTCAACCTCGAGATCAAGGAGCTGCTCGAGGGCTACGGGCTCGAGGAAGGGGCGAACTCCGACCCCAAGCAATATGTGGTCGAGAAGGCCTTCCTCGACTGATCCGCGCTTTGTCGTGAAAACGACTTGCACAGCCGGCTATCGTCGGGTTTGACGCTTGAAAGCCCGGGGGCGCGAGGTTACTTTGCGCTCCTGATCGAAGTCATTTGAAAGGACCCGCACCATAGCCCGCAGACCTCATAACGCGCCGCCCACCCGTGACACCGGACCCCGCGTCAACGACCGCATCCGGGTGGCTGAAATCCGTCTGATCGGCCCCGAAGGGGAAAACGTCGGCGTCGTCTCGCCCGACCGCGGCCGCGAACTGGCCGAACAGGCCGGGCTCGACCTCGTGGAGATTTCTCCGAACGCCAATCCGCCGGTCTGCAAGATCATGGATTTCGGCAAGTACAAGTACGAGCAGCAGAAGCGCGAGGCCGAGGCCCGCAAGAAGCAGAAGACGATCGACGTCAAGGAAGTGAAGTTCCGTCCCAACACGGACACGCACGACTACGAAGTCAAGATGAAGAACGTCTTCAAGTTTCTCGAAAAGGGCGACAAGGTGAAGGTCACGCTGCGCTTCCGCGGCCGCGAGATGGCGCACCAGAACCTCGGCCGGGAGCTTCTCGAACGCGTCGCCGACGACGTGAAGGAAGTGGGCAAGGTCGAGAACATGCCCAAGATGGAAGGCCGGCAGATGATCATGATGATCGGCCCGGTGAAGTAAGACTTCCCGTCTGTCACGACGCAGGAGGGCGCCCCGGTGGCGCCCTTTTTTGTTGGGGGGGTCTGAGGTCAGGCGATGGCGCGTGCGGTCGATCATTCTCCGCGCCGGCGTCCCCCTGCCCCGCTCAGCGCATTGCCCCTGAGGTGTGATCTTGCGGCGCGCCCTTTGCGCCGCGCAGCTCCTTCAGGATGCCGATCATCTCGGGCGCGCGGTAGAGCACCTCCAGCAGGCCGACCGCCGCCTCGCTCGGCGGCATGACGCCTTTCTCGTATTTCTGGAACGCCCGGGGGCCGCCGCCGATCAGCTGCCCGGCCTCGACCTGCGTCAGCTTCAGCGCCTTGCGGATCATCCGAACCCGTTCGCCGTAGTCCTTCTTGAGCTCCTGGAAGACGGCCTCCTCGGCGGCAAGGTCACCGCCGCTGTGGATCGCATCGCCCGGGCCTTCGGGATACCAGCCCGGAACCTCGACCTCGCGGCTGAGCGAGCCAAAGGCCACTTTCTGCGTCCGAACCTGGCGGGTCAGCCTTTCGCCTGTCACCGGGTGAATGCGGGTTTCCGTCATGGGTCTTTTTCCTTGAAGGACACCAGGACCACATCGACGATCGTTGCCCCGGCGAACTTGATGTAGAGATGCAGACCGTCCCAGCGCATCCAGTAGGTGTCATGCCAGACCCCCGGCACCGGCGGGTTGTGCGCGGCGGTCGATCCGCGGAAGTCGCCGGGGGTGAGGTCCTGCACCGCCTCGACGACATCCTGCAGCCCGTATCCCAAGGCCCGGACGGTCCTTTTGGCCGCAGTGGTGATTTCCAGCCCTTCGACGGTGGCGAACTTCTCCTGAATGGATGCCAGGTCGTGATGCGGCCTGCTCTTGCGGTTCAAAATACACCTTCAAGGTCACTTTTCAAGCCGCGCGCCGTCGAGCGCCGGGGAAGCTGCGGCGTCTGGCGCACAGGCGGAAGGCCGCAGAGGGCATGACCCGAAAGGCCCGCCGCGCCATCAGGCTAGCGGGCGCATGGTTAAGGATTTGTGAGCAACTGGACGGGCGCCCGCAGCCGCCCCCCGTCACGCCTCCCGCGGGCGGCCGCGTTGAGGGACCTCTTTCAGGAGCCCGCCGACGCCCATGGCGGCGATGTCGCGGGGGGTGACGGGCACGCCGCAGAGGAGGCGCTCCATCACCCAGTCGGCGCCGTTCAAGGCCGGGCTCCGGGCGCAGCCGGGCAGGCCGATCACCGGCTTACCACCGAGATCACCGTGGAACAGCAGGTTGCCGGGATCGACCGGCATGCCGAAGTGATGCACCGTGCCGCCGGCGCGACGCAGCGCCTCGGGGGCGGTGTCGAAAAGGTCGGAAGTGGCCGAGCCGGTCAGCACGAAAAGCGCCTCGGCCTCGGAGGCGGCGAGCGCCTTGGAAAGCGCCGCGATCTCATGCGGGACGACCTCTTGCGGGTCGAGCGCCACGTCGAGCCGGGCAAGCCGCTCCTCGATGGCGCGGTGGCCCTTGGCCGGGTTCACCGCGGCGCCGGCCTCGGTCTGGATCAGCGCGGCGCGCTTCACCCGCGGCGCGGCGAAGCTCAAAGCCCCCTGCCCGGCCTCGGCCGAGGCCTCAAGCGCCGCCTCGGGCACCGCGTAGGAGATGATCTTCACCGTCGCCACCATGCCGCGCGCGGCCATGCGCTGCCAGGGCGGCACGGTCGCCACGGTGATCATCGGGTGCACCGCGTTCAGCGCGTCGATGCGCGCCGCGTCGATGCCCGCGAGCCCCACCCCCGTGGCGAAGATATTGGCCCGCCCGGTCGCCGCCTTGCCGATCCGAAGCGCCGCGCCCGGCGCCACCAGCGCCGCGGCGAGCCGCGCGGCAGCGGTGTCCTCGTGCAGATCGCCCGGCTCGAGCCGCGCGACCACCACCTCGGCATGGCCCGCCGCCTGAAGCGCGGCGAGGTCCTCGGCCCCGAGGGTCAGCCCCTTCTTCAGCCGCCCACCCTCGAGCGCCACGGAATGGGCCAGGATCGCGCCCTCGGCGCGGGCCAGCGGCACGGGTCCGAACCTCATCGCGCGCGTCTCAGGACCTGGGTCATCTCGGCGAGGATCGCCACGGCGATCTCCGAAGGGCCGGCGGCACCGATGTCGAGCCCAACCGGCCCGTGGATGCGGGCGATCTCTTCGCTCGTGAAGCCCGCCGCCTCGAGCCGCGCGACGCGCTTGGCGTGGGTCCGGGTCGAGCCCAGGGCGCCGATGTAGAAACACTCCGAGACCAGCGCCTTCTGCAGCGCCGGGTCGTCGAGCTTGGGGTCATGGGTCAGGAGCACCAGCGCGGTGCGGCTGTCGAGCCCGGCCTCCTCGACCGCCTCGTCGGGCCAGTCGTTCAGGATCGTCTCGCCGGGAAAGCGCGCCTCGGAGCCGAAGGTCTCGCGCGGGTCGATGATCACCGGATCGTAGCCCGCGAGCCGCGCCATGGGCACCAGCGCCTGGGCGATATGCACCGCGCCCACCACCACCAGCCGCAGGGGCGGGTTGTGGATGGTGACGAAGGTGCGGGTCTCCTCCTCGAAGCCGGAGCGGTCGGCGCGGAACCGCGCGGGATAGCCCGCGCGCAGGATCCGCCGGGCGCCGCTGTCGAGGTCGCTTTCCACGGCCACGGGTTCGCGGGCGGCGCGGGCGGCGACCAGCTCGGCCAGGATCGGCTCGGGCAGCACCGCGCCCACCGGTTCGATCAGCACCCGGATGGTGCCGCCGCAGGCCAGGCCCACGGCGAAGGCATCGGCATCCGAGACGCCGAACTCCAGCTCGCGCATCTCGCCGGTCTCGAGCGCCTCCAGCGCCTCGACGATCACCGCGCCCTCGACGCAGCCGCCCGAGACCGAGCCCTCGATGGCGCCGTCGCCCGAGATGGCGAGCTGCGCGCCGACGCGGCGCGGGGCCGAGCCCCAGGTCTGGGTGACGGTGGCCAGGCAGGCGCCGCGCCCCGCGCGGTGCCAGTCGAGCGCGGTTTCGGGAATCGGGTCGAAACGGTCCATGGTCTTGCCTCCCGGGGCCTTCCTAACCCTTTGGGCGGGCTTTGTCCCGTCCTCCGAAGGTGGGGGCGCGCGGGCGGGAAGGGAAGCGGGGGGATGGGGGAATGGGGTGGGACGTGGCCCCCTGCCCTGCACGCAGCGTAGATCGAGGAGCGGAGAGCGTAGATTGCGCCACGTGGAGCGTAGAGCGTAGAGCGTAGAGCGTAGAGCGTAGAGCGTAGAGCGTAGAGCGTAGAGCGTAGAGCGTAGAGCGTAGAGCGTAGAGCGTAGAGCGTAGAGCGCGCCACGTGGGGCGTGGAGCGTCAAGCTTGGAGCTTGGAGCGGCGGCTCAGCCTCCCGCCCCGCACACCACCCGCCTCAGCGCGGCGCGGTCGGGTCGTAGCGGTAAAGCCAGTCGAACTGCTTCAGCATCAGGTCCGGCGCGTAGCGCCCGCCGAGCGACAGCGCCAGATGCGCGGCCTGGCGCAGGCCCGGCAGCGCCAGGTGGAACTTCCAGGCGTTGCCGCTGGCGGCCTTGATCACCCGCGTCGCCCGGTCCCGGCGGCGCGCCTGGTAGGCGGCGAGCCCCGCGCCCAGCGCCTCGGCGCGGGTGCAGGCGTCGCAAAGCTCCCAGGCGTCCTCGAGCGCGAGGTTCGCGCCCTGGGCCAGGAAGGGCAGCGTCGGATGCGCGGCATCGCCCAGAAGCGCCACCCCCTCGGCGTGCCAGCGCGGGGCGACCGGATGGCGGAAGAGCCCCCAGAGGCCCGGCGTCTCGACCTCGGCCAAAAGCCGCGCGGAGGCGCCGCCGAAGCCCGCGAAGGCGCGCTGCAGGTTCTCGGGGTCGTCGTGGTGCGACCAGCTTTCGGCGACCCAGTCGCGCCGCTCCTCGACGGCGACGAGGTTCACCGCCTCGCCGTCGCGCAGCGGGTAGCTGACCAGATGCCGGCCCGGGCCCATGTGCACCCGCGCCTCGGTCGGATGGCCGGTGACATTGGGCACCACCGCGCGCCAGGCCACCTGCCCGGTGAAGCGCGGCGCGGCGGGGCCGTTCAGCGCCGGGCGCACGGCGGAATGCAGCCCGTCGGCGCCGATCACCAGGTCGGCGGAGATGCCGTCGCCATTGGCCATGCGCAGCCGCGCGGGGCTGCCCGGCGTGATGTCCGAGACCTTCTGCAGGAGCCGCATCTTCACCCCGGCTTCGCGGGCGGCGCGGGCGAGCGCGTCGATCAGATCGGCGCGATGCACAAGCCGGTAGTCCATGCCCGGTCCGAGCCGTCCGAGATCGAGGCGCAGCACCTCGCGGCCCTCGCGGTAGTCGCGCAGCGACACCGCCCGGGCCCGGGGCGCGCCGCCGGGGTTCACCGCCACGCCAAGCGCGCGCAGGACCGCCAGACCGTTGGGCGAGAGCTGCAGCCCGGCGCCGACCTCGCGCAGGGCCTCGGCCTGTTCGAGCACGGTGACCTCGGCCCCGGCCTGGCGGAAGGCCAGGGCCGCGGCGAGCCCGCCGATGCCGCCGCCCACCACCGCGATCCGTCGCGCTGTCAGATCCATGACCCCTCCGAAAAGAAAAGGCGCCCGGCCTCCTCGGCCCGGCGCCCCCTATGCGTCGCGACCCTGCGGGTCAGTCGTCGCGGTGCACCTTCTCGCGGCGCTCGTGCTTTTCCTGCGCCTCGAGCGTCATGGTCGCGATCGGGCGGGCATCGAGACGCTTCAGCGAGATCGGCTCCCCGGTGACCTCGCAGAAGCCGTATTCGCCCTCTTCGATGCGGCGCAGCGCGCTTTCGATCTTGGCGACCAGCTTGCGCTGGCGGTCCCGGGTGCGCAGCTCGATGGCGCGATCGGTCTCTTCGCTGGCGCGATCGGTGACATCTGGAATGTTGCGGGTGGAGTCCTGCAGCCCCTCGATCGTGTCGCGGCTGTCGGCCATAAGATCCTGTTTCCAGGTAATCAGTTTGCGGCGGAAATATTCGAGTTGCCGCGGGCTCATAAACTCCTCGTCCTCGCTCGGACGATAGTCATCGGGCAAGAAAGTCTCCGGCTTCATCACTGCTCCGTCAAAAACGCCGACATCCGCCATGGCACTTCCCCTGGATATCTGGCACCCCTGTTTATAGGGCTGCGCATAGCCCAAGCCCGCCCGGCTGTCACTACTTAACTGATGCGGCCGGATGTAAAATTCGCGGTATGAGACAGCCAAAACGCAGGAGGAATCGGCGCGTGAAATTCGAGGGAACCGACGCCTATGTGGCCACAGACGACCTGACCATGGCGGTCAATGCCGCGGTCACGCTGGAGCGTCCGCTCCTGGTCAAGGGCGAGCCCGGCACCGGCAAGACAGAGCTCGCGCGGCAGGTCGCCGAGGCGCTCGGCACGCGGATGATCGAGTGGTCGATCAAGTCCACCACCAAGGCGCAGCAGGGCCTTTACGAATACGACGCGGTCTCGCGGCTGCGCGACAGCCAGCTCGGCGACGAGCGCGTCAACGACGTGCGCAACTACATCCGCAAGGGCAAGCTCTGGGAGGCCTTCGAGGCCGAGAAGCGCGTGGTCCTCTTGATCGACGAGGTCGACAAGGCGGACATCGAGTTCCCCAACGACCTCCTGCAGGAACTCGACCGGATGGAGTTCTACGTCTACGAGACCGGCGAGACGGTGCAGGCCCGCCAGCGGCCCATCGTGATCATCACCTCGAACAACGAGAAAGAGCTGCCCGACGCCTTCCTGCGCCGCTGCTTCTTCCACTACATCCGCTTCCCCGACGAGGACGTGCTGCGGCGGATCGTCGAGGTGCACCACCCCGGCATCAAGCCCGCGCTTCTCTCCGAGGCGCTGAGCCAGTTCTACGAGATCCGCGAACAGCCCGGCCTGAAGAAGAAGCCCTCGACCTCCGAGGTGCTGGACTGGCTGAAGCTGCTCCTGGCCGAGGATCTGAGCGCCGAGGACCTCAAGCGCGACGGCGCCGACGCGCTGCCGAAGCTGCACGGGGCGCTTCTGAAGAACGAGCAGGACGTGCATCTCTTCGAGCGGCTGGCCTTCATGGCCCGGCGGCAGGCGCGCTGAGGCGCGCCGGGATTTCGGGTGCGGCGCCAGGGCAATAGCCAAGCGCCGCGCTTTGCCCCATACTGCGGCGAGGAGAGGATCCGACCGCCGCGACAGACCGGCGGCGGCACCCCGAGCAGAAGGTCCCGCGCGCATGGCCCAAAGCCCCGACCTCGAGATCCGTCCGCTGGCCCCCGGCGACCGCGCCGAATGGGCCGCGCTCTGGACCGGCTACCTGCAGTTCTACAAAAGCGCCGTGACCCCCGAGGTCTACGCCAGCACCTTCGCGCGGCTCCTGGGCGATGACCCGCGCGATCACAGCGCCTTCGTGGCGGTGGCCGAGGGGCGGCTCGTGGGGCTCGTGCATTACCTCTTTCACCGCCACGCCTGGCGCATCGAGGAGGTCTGCTACCTCCAGGACCTCTACGCCCTGCCCGAGATGCGCGGGCGCGGCGTCGGCCGGGCGCTGATCGAGGCGGTCTACGCCGAGGCCGACGCCCAGGGCGCGGGCCAGGTCTACTGGCTGACCCAGGACTTCAACAGGACCGCCCGGAAGCTCTACGACCGGATCGGCCAGCTCACCCCCTTCGTGAAGTATCAGCGCCCGTGATGCGCCGCGCGACCCTGGCCCTGGCGCTGGCGCTCGGCGCCTGCATGCCCGCCTCGGAGGGCGAGACGCCGACCCGCGCGGCGATGATCGCCGAGAGCAGCCTGCCGCCGATGCGCAGTTTCGCGGCGACGCGCCCTGCCCCCACCGCGGCCTCCAACACCGAGATCGCGCGGGATTTCCTCGACCTCGCCTTCACGCTGGAATCGGGCCGCGAGCTGGAGCGGTTCACCCGCTTCGAAGGCCCGATCCGGGTGCGGGTGACCGGCGCGCCGAAGCCGATGCTGCAACGCGACCTCGACCGGCTCTTGGCGCGGCTGCGCGCCGAGGCCGGGATCGACATCGCTCGCGCCGCACAGGGCAGCCGCAGCGCCGAGGTCACCGTCGAGGCGGTGCCCCGCCGCGAGATCCGCCGCTACCTGCCGCAGGCCGCCTGTTTCGTGGTGCCGAACGTCGGCTCCTTGCGCGAATACGCCCGGTCGCGACAGAGCGGCCGGATCAACTGGTCGGCCATGACCACCCGCAAACGGGTCTCGATCTTCGTGCCCGGCGACGCCAGCCCGCAGGAGGTGCGGGACTGCCTGCACGAGGAACTGGCCCAGGCCATCGGCCCGCTGAACGACCTTTACCGCCTGCCGGAGTCGGTCTTCAACGACGACAATGTGCACACGGTGCTGACCGGCTTCGACATGCTGGTGCTGCGCGCCTTCTACGACCCGGCGCTGCGCTCGGGCATGAGCCGCGACGCGGTGGCCGCCCGGCTGCCCGGGCTGCTCGACCGGCTCAACCCCGCCGGCGCCTTCGGCGGTCCGGCCCCCAGCGAGGCCACGCCGCGCCCCTGGATCGAGGCGGTGCAGGCCGCGCTCGGCCCCGGCACGCCCGACCGCGAGGCCGCCGCCCGCCGGGCGCTCTCCATCGCCGAGGCACGCGGTTGGACCGACCACCGCCGCGGCTTTTCGCATTACGCCATGGGCCGCATCCTGCAGGGCCGCGACCTCGAGGCCGCGCTGGCCCAGTTCCGCGCCGCCGAAGGCTATTTCGCCCGCTCGCCCCGCACCCAGCTGCACCGCGCCTATGTGATTTCGCAGCTCGCCGCCCATGCCATCGTGCAGAACCGCCCCGAGGCGGCGCTGATCCGGCTCGAACCCGGCATCGCCAGCGCCGAGCGGCACGAGAACGCGGCACTTCTGGCGACGCTCCTGATGCTGCGCGCCGAGGCGCTGGAGCTGTCGGGCCGCGACACCGAGGCACGGGCGGTCCGGCTGGACAGTCTGGGCTGGGCCAGATACGGGTTCGGCTCCGACGAGGCCGTGCGCGCGAAGCTCGAGGAGATCGCCGCGCTCAATCCGCTCAAACGCAGGACCCCGGGTTCATGATCGTGATCATCGCCGCGCTTCTGGGCGCGCTCATCGGCGGGCTGACCGCCCGGCGCCGCAAGGGCGACCGCTTCGACATTCTGCAGTATTCCGCCATCTACGCCATCGCCTTCGCGCTGCTGGGCCTGATCGGCACCATCGCGCTCGAGAACATTCTGGTGTAGGAGCGGGGGCATGTTCGTCCCCTTCTTCGAAAAGCTGCGCGGGGCCGGCGTTCCGGTCTCGCTGCGCGAATACCTGACCTTCCTCGAGGCCATGCGCGCGGGCCTCGCCACCTATGACATCGACGGCTTCTACTACCTCGCCCGCGCCGCCATGGTGAAGGACGAGCGGCACATCGACCGCTTCGACCGCGCCTTCGCCGCCGCCTTCTCGGGGCTCGAGGCGATCAGCTTCGACCAGGTGCTCGAGGCGGTGGACCTGCCGCGCGACTGGCTCGAGAAGATGGCCGAGAAGGTCCTCACCGAGGAAGAGAAAGCCGAGATCGAGGCCATGGGCGGTTTCGACAAGCTCATGGAGACCCTGCGCGAGCGGCTGAAGGAGCAGGAGAACCGGCACCAGGGCGGCTCGAAATGGGTGGGCACCGCGGGCACCTCGCCTTTCGGCGCCTACGGCTACAACCCCGAGGGCGTGCGCATCGGCCAGCACGAAAGCCGCCACCGCCGCGCGGTGAAGGTCTGGGACAAGCGCGAGTTCCGCGAATACGACGACTCCATCGAGATCGGCACCCGCAACATCAAGGTGGCGCTGAAGCGGCTGCGCAAATGGGCCCGCGACGGGGCGGCGGACGAGCTGGACCTGCCGGGCACGATCCGGGCGACGGCCGAGCATGGCTACCTCGACGTGAAGACCCGCCCCGAGCGGCGCAACGCGGTGAAGGTGCTGCTTTTTCTCGACGTCGGCGGCTCGATGGACGACCATATCAAGGTGGTCGAAGAGCTGTTCTCGGCGGCCCGGGCCGAGTTCAAGCACCTCGAGCATTTCTACTTCCACAACTGCCTTTACGAAGGCGTCTGGCGCGACAACCGCCGGCGCTGGGACCAGCAGACGCCGACCGCCGAGATCCTGCGGACCTATGGCGGCGACTACAAATGCATCTTCGTGGGCGATGCCTCGATGAGCCCCTACGAGATCGCCGTGCCCGGCGGGGCCAACGAGCACTGGAACCAGGAGGCCGGCCAGACCTGGCTGATGCGCGCCCGGCAGCAGTGGCCGGACCACCTCTGGATCAACCCGGTGCCGCAGAAATACTGGGGCTACACCCAGTCGATCGGCATGATCCGCGAGATCTTCGAGGACCGCATGGTGCCGATGACCCTGGCCGGGATCGAGGAAGGGATGCGCGAGCTGACGCGGTGAGGGATATACCCCACGCCCTCTTCTTGCGCCCGAACAGCACCGAAGGTGCCGGGCGCGCGCCGGATCGGCCCGATGGGCCGGCGCTCCTTTGGGTGGCGTGCCTAATTCACCCCTAGCCCTGAACTTGCGGGGATAAAGCGCTTCGCTCGACGGTCAGCAGCGCCGGCCCCCGGTCCGGCGCGCGCCCTCTGGTGCACCCGGTTTGACCCTCTGCGGACCGCCGCGCTCACCGCCCCGCCGAACCTTCACCGAACCGCCCGGCCCTTCCCCCGCACAAATACCTCTGGAACTTTCTGTCGCGCGCGATAGTTTTTCCCCGACACCCAAGCGAAGGAGGACAATCCCATGGCAATCGAGAAATTCGGCACCGCGCATTGGTCCGGCGACCTGCAGTCCGGCAAGGGCCAGGTCTCGACCGAGTCGGGCGTGCTGAAAGACACCCCCTACGGCTTCAACCAGCGCTTCGAAGGCGCGGCGGGCTCGAACCCCGAGGAGCTGGTGGGCGCGGCCCATGCCTCCTGCTACGCCATGGCGCTCTCGATGATCCTCGGCCAGCACGACGCCAAGGCCGACGACATCGACGCCCGCGCCACGGTCACCCTCGACAAGGACGGCGAGGGCTTCTCGGTCACCCGCGTGCATCTCGACGTGACCGCCAAGGTGCCGGGCCTCTCGGAGGAGAAGTTCCTCGAGGCCGCCAATGCCGCCAAGGAAGGCTGCCCGATCTCCAAGCTCTACCAGGGCGGCACCGCCGAGATCACCATGTCGGCGAAGCTGGCCTGATCGGCCACCCGCCCGTCACTCACGGGACCAGGAGGCGCCCGGCGGCTGCGACCGCCGGGCGCTTTTCGTTCCGCCCTGAAGGCCCCATATTGAGGGCATGCTCAAGATCGCGCCGATCCTTTTCGCCATCCTCTACGCGCTCGCCATGTACCGCTTCTCGGCCTGGCGGACCGGCAAGGAGCTGGACCAGAAGTCGACCGAACTGGCCGATCCGGGCCTGCGCGAGATCCTCACCCGGCTTGCCCGCGCGCTCGATGTGCCGCGCATCAAGGTGCATATCTACGAGATCGACCCGGTGAACGGGCTCGCCGCGCCGGACGGGCGGATCTTCATCACCCGCGGCTTCTACCGGAAATACCGCAACGGCGAGGTGACCGGCGAGGAGCTGGCCTCGGTCATCGCCCACGAGCTGGGCCATGTGGCGCTTGGCCATTCGCGGCGGCGGATGATCGATTTCTCCGGACAGAACGCCATCCGCGCCGCACTGGCCATGGTGCTGGGCCGGATCATCCCGGGCCTCGGCGTCTGGATCGCCAACGCGGTGACCTCGCTTCTGGCCGCGCGGCTCTCACGCTCGGACGAGTTCGAGGCCGATGCCTATGCCGCCGCGCTCCTGACCAAGGCGGGGATCGGCGTGGCCCCGCAGAAGTCGCTGTTTTCCAAGCTCGAGGCGCTGACCGGCGCCCGCGCCGGTGCGGTGCCGGCCTGGCTGATGAGCCACCCCAAGACCGAGGAGCGGATCGCCGCGCTCGAGGCGCTGGAGACCCGGTGGGAAACCTCGCGGGGGTGATGCTGTGGGCCTTAGTGGCGGTTGGCGCGGCGGAGGTCCTTGCCAAGGAATATACACCGAGCGAGAGCGGTGATGCTGTGATGCTGTGATGCTGTGATGCTGCGATGCTGCGATGCTGCGATGCTGCGATGCTGCGATGCTGCGATGCTGCGATGCTGCGATGCTGCGATGCTGTGAGGGTCTTTGCGCAGACAGAATAGCCCGCAACTACCTACAAAAGCGTAAATGCGATCAAAGCTAATTCACGGCGCCTGGTGGCGCAGGCAACGCGCCGCCTTCCATCCCCCGCCGCTCCGCCTCTTCACCGCCTCCACCGGCAAAGGCCGAACGCGGCCTGGACGGCCCCCTCAGCCCCCCACCGTAAACGCCGCCTCCGCCCGATCGCGTCCGTTGATCTGCAGGATCAGCGCATGGGGCCCCGGGTGCCAGGTGAAGGTCGTGGCCCCGGCCTTCAGCAGATGCGCCTTCTCCAGGATCAGCGGCGCGCCGGGCCCCGCCTCGCCCTTGCCGAGCTTGAAGACCTTTTCACCGGGCCGCCCCGAGGGGCGGTGGAACCGGATGCGGTAGTCGACAAGCAGTCGCTGCGGCGCGGCGCTCTCGACCCGGACCGAGATCCCCAGCCGCGCGCCGATCCGCACCGGCTCGGGCGTCAGTTCCAGCCGCGCCTCGACCGCCGCCTCGGGGTCGAAGCCCAGGAGCCGCAGCGCCCCGGGCTCCTGCCGCTTGATCGCGCCGCGAAGCGCGTGGCGCGTCATCCAGTCGAGCTCTGCCCGCGCCTGCCGCCCCTGGATCTGCCAGTCGGCCAGCCGCGCCGTGACCAGCTCGGACGCGGTTTTTGCGATGTCGTTCAGATGGTTGGCGACCGAGCGCGTGACATAGCGCGTGGGATCCGCATGCAGCCGATCGAGGAGCGGCAGCGTCACCTCGGGCGACAGCGTCAGCGCCGTCGCCCAGGGCAGCCGGGGTCGCGTGCCTTCGGAGACCAGCCGCCGGACGTGGTAGTTGGGATCCTCCGCCCAGGCCGTGAGCCGCGGCAGCGTCACCTCGGGCCAGCGCGTGATGAAGGGTCGGATGTAGAACTCCATCGAGAAGCGCTGCGTCGCGGCATGGATCAGGTCGAGCGCCCGTTCGGGATGCGCGTCGAGCCCGTGGCGCACCGCGAGGACCCCGGGCACCGCGTGGATGAAGCGCCCGAAGTCACCGTCGCTGCGCCCGGGATCAAGCGGCGGCGGCATCGCCGCCTCGAGCGCTTCGGCCATGGCCGGAAAGTCGCGCGGCAGTTCATCGCCCAGGCACAGGGCGATCCAGTCCAGCCGCTCGAGCAACCGCCGCTCCGCAAGCCCCTCGGTCGCGCGCGCGGCGAACCGCGCCGCATCCACCCCCGGCAGATGCGCGTGTTGGGCGGCCAGCACGCCCACCGTGTCGGCGTTGAAGAGCTGGTCGGCGAGCGAGAACCCCGCGCCGCCGCCCTGCCCGTCCGGGCCCCGCGCCATCAGAGCGTCGCGTTGATCGCGCCGCCGTCGAGCAGCACGTTCTGCCCGACGATGAAGCCCGCGTGCTGCGAACAGAGGAAAGCGCAGGTGCGGCCGAATTCCTCGGCGGTGCCGTAGCGCCGCGCGGGGATCGTGGCGGCCCGGCGCGCGCGCGCCTCCTCGACCGAGATGCCCTCGGATTTGACCACGCCCCCGTCGAGCGCCGCGGCGCGGTCGGTGTCATGGATGCCGGGCAGGAGGTTGTTGATCGTCACCCCGTGCGGCGCGACCTGCCGGGCGGTGCCCGCGACGAAGCCTGTGAGCCCCGCGCGCGCCGAGTTCGAGAGCCCCAGGACCGGGATCGGCGCCTTGACCGACTGCGAGGTGATGTTGACGACCCGGCCCCAGCCGGCCTCCATCATGCCCGGCAGCATGGCCTGCATGAGCGCCACCGGCGTCAGCATGTTGGCGTCGAGCGCGTCGATGAAATCCTCGCGGCTCCAGTCCGACCAGAGGCCCGGCGGCGGGCCGCCGGCGTTGGTGACCAGGATGTCAACCTGACCCGCGGCCTCGAGCACCCGCGCCCGGCCCTCGGGTGTCACGATGTCCGCCGCCACCGCGGTGACCGCCACGCCATGGGCGTCGCGGATCGCTTGGGCGGTGGCCTCCAGCGCCTCCGCCCCGCGCGCGTTCAGAACCAGCTCGACGCCCGCTTCGGCCAGCGCCTCGGCGCAGCCCCGCCCGAGGCCCTTCGACGAGGCCGTCACCAGGGCCCGTTTGCCCGCGATCCCGAGATTCATTTTCATTCCTTTCCCTGTTGCCCTGGGGTCGATAAAAGACCCGCAACCCGGCCCGTTGATGACATAATCCGCGGGCAGGATCTCCTGCGGTGATACCTGGCGCAACACGCGCGCGAAAGCGAGGGGCCCCCGAATGCCGGCCAAGGGCACAGCACGATCGGCGCAGACGCTGGCGGTCTTCCGGGCCGAACATTTCCGCGTCGTCAACGGCGCCAACCTCGGCGACCCCGTCGGCCACGCCGAGGAGCTGGAGCTGGCCGATATGTATCGCCTCTCGCCGGTCGCGGGCGAGGTGGGCCTGCGCGTCGTGCCGCACCCGGACCGGCCCTTTACCGTGGCGCCGGGCACCGAGGTCGGCGCCGAGGGGGCCGAGCTGCACCTCGATTGCAGCCTGACCCTGATGTCGGGCGACGGCGCCACCACCGAGGCCATCGTCCTGGTCGAGACCGACGCCCAAGGCGACGTGGCCGCGACCTATCTTCTGCCGCTGGCGCCGATCACGCCCAAGCGCGACTACGCGCTTGTCGGCGTCGACACCGAGGGCCCGCTGGCGAGCTTTGCGCAGATGGCCTGCGTCTCCTTCACCCGCGGCACGCTGATCACCCTGGCCACCGGCGCTCAATGCGCGGTCGAGGATCTGCGCGTCGGCGACAAGGTCCTGACCCGCGACGACGGCCCGCAGCCGATCCGCTGGATCGGGCAGCGCACCACCCGGGCCTCGGGCGGCTTCGCCCCGGTAGAGATCCGCGCAGGGGTGCTGAACAACCTCAACGACCTGGTCGTCAGCCCCGACCACCGGCTGTTCATCTACCAGCGCCGCGACGAGTTGGGCGCCGGCCGGGCCGAGATCCTGGTCCGCGCCCGCCACCTGGTGAACGGCGACACGGTGCGGCAGCTTTCGGGCGGCTTCGTCGACTACTTCCAGATGCTCTTCGACCACCACCAGATCATCTACGCCGAGGGCATCGCCGCGGAATCCATGCTGGTGGACGAGCGCACGGCCGCCATCCTGCCGAGCGAGTTCGAGGGCCGCCTGGCCGAGCTGCTGCCCGGCCACGAGGAAAGCTCGCGCAGCGGCCTCGAGGTCGCCGAAGAGCTTTTGCGGCGCGGCGATGCCGCCGCGTTGCTGCGCAAATCCTCGAGCGGCTGACGGCGCCGCCGCGACGGTCGGCGTGGTCGCTGGCGGGGTCAGGCCCTCGCCGGGATAGGCCCTTCATAGGTCGCCCGTTCAAACGCAGCCCTCTCGGCCCAGCCCCTCCAAGCTCAGCCCATGGTGTAGAAAAACTCCTCCCGCACGATCTTGTCGCCGGAAACGTGGTAGACCGCGACCTCCTCCATGTCAGTGACCTCGCCCGAGGCCTTGTCCTTGGCCTTCATCTTGAAATGCACCGCGAAACGGTCGCCGCCATGCATGAAAGGACCGCCCACGTGGCCTTCCAGCACCTCCATGGCGCTGTCCCACCAGTCATGTTTGCCGCGGATGCCGTCGAGACCATGGGTCTCGGCGCTGTCCATGCCTTTCATCGGTTCCGCTTCCACCGAGACGGCATCCTCGGCATAAAGCTTGTCCAGGTTCTCCCGCGTCCGGCCCTCGCGGCAGCCGGCGACCAGTTCCTCGGCGATCTCTCTGACGGTCATGCTTATCCCTCCCAGGTAAATGTTCACTTAATGTTCTCACGATACACCGAATGTATCGATTCGGGAACGATTTCCGTGAAAGGGGGAATTAGTGCCTGCGCAACGCCGCGATCAGCGCGTCCTTGTCCATGTCGGAGCGGCCTTCGATGCCGATCTCCTGCGCGCGGTCGTAAAGCGCGTCCTTGGTCCACTCCTCATAGGGCGGCTGCTGGCCGCCCTTCTTGGCGGGCGCCATGTCGTCGTTCTCGCGCGCATTGGCAATGCGGGCGGCCTTTTCCTTCGACATGCCCTCGTCGCGCAGGTCGTCGTACAGGCTTTCGTTCTTGATCGAAGGGCGGTCGGCCATGGCGTCTCTCCTTTCCGGCAAGAACCCCGTGCCTCTGCGCGCGGTTCCCCAGCGCCCAAGCGGGCAATTGCGGCGGGCCCGGCGCGCCGCTATATGGCGCCCCATGCTGGACCTGCCCACCAACCGCCCCGACCTGCCCGCCGAGATCGCGCGCCGCCGCACCTTTGCGATCATCTCGCATCCCGACGCGGGCAAGACCACGCTGACCGAAAAGTTCCTGCTGTTCGGCGGCGCGATCCAGATGGCCGGCCAGGTCCGCGCCAAGGGCGAGGCCCGGCGCACCCGGTCGGACTACATGCAGATGGAAAAGGACCGCGGGATCTCGGTCTCGGCCTCGGCCATGTCCTTCGATTACGGGCCTTTCCGCTACAACCTGGTCGACACGCCCGGCCACTCGGATTTCTCCGAGGACACCTATCGCACGCTGACCGCGGTCGACGCGGCGATCATGGTGATCGACGGCGCCAAGGGCGTGGAAAGCCAGACCCGCAAGCTTTTCGAGGTCTGCCGGCTGCGCGACCTGCCGATCCTGACCTTCTGCAACAAGATGGACCGCGAAAGCCGCGACACCTTCGAGATCATCGACGAGATCCAGGAAAACCTGGCGATCGACGTGACCCCGGCCTCCTGGCCGATCGGGCTCGGCCGCGATTTCCTGGGCGCCTACGACATGCTGAACGACCGGCTCGAACTGATGGACCGCGCCGACCGCAACCGCGTCAGCGAGTCGATCAAGCTCGAGGGGCTCGACGATCCCAAGCTCGACGAACACGTGCCCGCGCACCTCCTCGGCCAGCTGCGCGAAGAGGTCGAGATGGCGCGCGAGCTTCTGCCCAGGCTCGACCCGCAGGCGGTGGTCGAGGGCCATATGACCCCGATCTGGTTCGGCTCGGCGATCAACTCCTTCGGTGTGAAGGAGCTGATGGACGGCATCGGGCGGCTCGCCCCCGAGCCGCAGCCCACCAGCGCCGAACCGCGCCAGATCGCGCCCGAGGAAAAGAAGGTCTCGGGCTTCGTCTTCAAGGTGCAGGCCAACATGGACCCCAAGCACCGCGACCGGGTGGCCTTCGTGCGGCTCTCCTCGGGCCATTTCCAGCGCGGGATGAAACTGACCCATGTGCGTTCGAAAAAGCCGATGACCGTCTCGGCGCCGGTGCTTTTCCTGGCCTCGGACCGGGAACTGGCCGAAGAGGCCTGGGCCGGCGACATCATCGGCATCCCGAACCACGGCCAGCTGCGCATCGGCGACACGCTGACCGAGGGCGAGGGGCTGAAGGTCACCGGCATCCCCTCTTTCGCGCCGGAACTGCTGCAAAGCTGCCGCGCGGGCGACCCGATGAAGGCCAAGCACCTGGAGAAGGCGCTGATGCAATTCGCCGAGGAAGGCGCCGCCAAGGTCTTCAAGCCGAACATCGGCTCGGGCTTCATCGTCGGCGTCGTGGGCCAGCTGCAGTTCGAGGTGCTGGGCAGCCGGATCGAACAGGAATACGGGCTGCCGGTGCGCTTCGAGCCTTCGCAGTTCACCTCGGCGCGCTGGGTGCATGGCGACAAGCAGGCGGTCGATCGTTTCGCCAATGCCAACAAGCAGCATATCGCCGCCGACAACGACGGTGACATGGTCTATCTGACCCGCCTGCAGTGGGACATCGACCGGGTGGTGCGCGACTACCCCGAGATCACGCTCTCGGCGACCAAGGAAATGATGGTCTGAGGCCACGCGCGCCCCGCGCCGGCCATGCCCCAGGCTTGTTCCGGCCCCAAAGCTGCGCCAGTCTTCGGACCGCATGACCAGGCGTGACGACAGGGCGGCCACCTACCCCGGTGGCATGGCAGCCGTGCTGACCCAGATGGAGGGCCGGCGCGACCCGCTGACCCATGCCCCGGGCGAGGGCCTGCCGCCCCTCGACCTCGACCTGGCCCCGCTGAAGGACGCCCGCGTCACCGACCCGGCCGAAGATCCCGCCGAGGCGCCGCCCTTCCGGTCGTCCTACCACCGCAAGCGCTTTGCCCTGCGGCAGGAGTTCACCGGGCAGTCAGAACTGGCCGCCCTGCACGGGCTCCTGATCGCGCATCTGCGCAAGCGCGCCTTCCCCGAAGAGGCGCCCGCGCTCTTTCGCAGGCTCTGGGCCGAGGAGGCGGACTTCCTGCTGCAGGAGCTGGACCTGCGCTGGCAGGTCTCGGCGCTCACCACCTTCGGCGATCATGGCGCAGAGCCCGGTGAACGCGCCGCGGGGCTGGCGCTCTCGACCCTCTTCGGGGCGATGAAACTCTATGAATCCGAACGGCTTTTTTCCGGCAAGCCGCCCGAGAAACCCTTTGCCCTGACGCAGCGCACCCGCGCCCCGCTGCCGATGCAGATGGACGCCTATGCGCTTTCTTCGGGCGGGCTCGACGTGAACCTCCTGGGCCGTCTCTGGCAGGAGGCCGAGGCCGCCCCGGTTCTGCGCCCGCTCGCCCATGCGCTGATCGAGGCGCTGATCGCCGATCCCGCCACGGTCTTCCGTCGGCTCGCCATCATGCGCCGCCGCAAGGCCCGGCGCGAGGCCGCCGGGACCCCGCCCGCCGACCCGGCCCAGAACCCCGTCGCGGTGCCCGCCCGCGCAAAAGGCCTCACAGCCGACAGCATGCGCTGGGGTGTCGTCGCCACCATCCGGCCCGAGCCGCAAGCCGCGCTGCGTTTTGCCGCGCATCACCTCGAGCTGGGCGCGGCCAAGGTCTTGATTTACCTCGACACGCCCGCGCCCGAGCTGGCCGAGACCCTGACCCGCGACCCGCGCGTCCAGGTCACCACCTGCGACGCCGCCTATTGGGAGGCGGTCGGCAAACCCCGGATGGAGGCGCACCAGCTGCGCCAGGTCTGGAACGCCACCCGCAGCCTGCGCGCCGAGGCCGAGGACCTCGATTGGCTGGCCCATATCGACCTCGACGAGCTGCTCCTGCCCGACCGCCCGGTGGCGCAATGCCTGGCCGAGGTCCCGCCCGAGGCCGCCTTTGCCCGGCTGACCCCGGCCGAGGCCCTGGCCGTCGCGGAGGACCAGAGCCCCCGCGCCTTCAAGCTGACCCATAGCGCCGCGGGCGTGCAAAAGGCCGAGCTACAGGAGGTCTATCCGACCTTCGGCCTGCATCTGCCCGGCGGGTTTCTCAGCCATACCAGCGGCAAGGTCTTCGCCCGCACCGGCATCCCCGACACGCGGCTCGGCATTCACGCGCTGAAACATCGCGGCGCCGAGGTCAGCAACCAGGCCGAACTGCCGGGCCTGCGCCTCGGCCATCTGCACGCGCCAAGCTGGGAGGTCTTCCGCGCGCATCTCGACTTCCGCCTGGCGCGCGGCTCCTACGCCAAGCAAAGCGAACGCCCCGAGGTCATGGGAATCGCCGACATCCTGAGGCTCCTGCAGGAGGACGAGGGCGAGCCGGGCCTGCGCGCCTTCTTCGACGAGGTCTGCCGCGACACGCCAGAGCTGCGCGCGCGGCTCGCCGCGCGGGGCATGCTGGTGGACTTCCCGCTCGACCTCGACGGGGCGGTGGCGCGCGTTTTCCGGGGCCGCGCGGCGTGACGCGCTGGGGGCTGGTGACCACGCTGAAGGCGCCCCTGCCCCGGGCGCTGGAATTCGCGGCCTGGCACCTGGAGCTGGGCGCGGCACGGCTGCATCTCTACCTAGACGACGGCGATCCCGAGGCCGCCCGCGCGCTCTCGGCCCATCCGCGCATCGGCGTGACCGAGACCGGGCCGGACTACTGGGAGCGCAAGGGCGGCCGGCCCGAGCGGCACCAGAACCGCCAGTGCCGGAACGCGCGGCACGCCAACAATCGCGCGGGCGACCTGGACTGGCTGGCGCATGTGGATGTCGACGAGTTCCTCCTGCCCGGGGGGCCGGAGGGCTCCGTCGCCGAGACGCTCGCGGCCCTGCCGCACAGCGCGCTCTGCGCCCGGATGCGCCCGGTGGAGGCGCTGGCGCCTACGGGCGCGCCCGGAACGACGCGCCTTTTCAAGGACTTCCACCTCGACCAGGCGCGCCGGCAAGCGGCGGCGGAGCGGGTCTTCGGCCCTTGGGCGCGGCATCTCTCGGGCGGGTTCCTGAGCCATGTGGCGGGCAAGCTTTTCTTCCGCGCGGGCACCAAAGGGCTGCAGATCCGCATTCACAACGTGATCCTGGAAGGCCAGCAGAACCCCGGTGAGGTCCCCCTCCCGGGCCTCAGGCTCGGCCATTTCCACGCCGCGAGCTGGGCGGAGTTCGAGGCCGCCTATGCCTTCCGGCGCGACTCGGGCTCCTACCGGGCCGAGCTCAACCCGCAGGCGCGCGGGCCAGACGCGCTGAATCTGCACGCGCTTTTCGCCCGGATCGAGGGTGAGGGCGGCCGCCCCGCCCTGCGGCGCTTCTACGAGGAGGTGGCGACCGCCAGCCCGGAACTGACCTCCCGGCTGGCCGCCGAAGGGCTGCTTCTGAGCCGCGAGATGGACCTCAAGGCCCTGGTAGCGCGGCACTTCAGCGCAATTTGCACCTCCGGGGCCCCGTTGCCGCTGCGCTCAGATTGACGGATCGGCGCCTTTTCGCTATGGAACGCCACGCTTGGTGGCATGCCGCCACCCCGGGCCGTTGCGGCCCCTCTGACGCAGATGCACGGGCCGAGATGTGTCCGTGAAAACCGGATACACATGACAAAGTTCTCTGATCTCAACCTCAGCCCCAAAGTGCTGAAAGCCATCGAAGAAGCCGGCTACGAGACGCCGACCCCCATCCAGGCCGGGGCGATTCCCCCCGCGCTCGACGGGCAGGACGTGCTGGGCATCGCCCAGACCGGCACCGGCAAGACCGCCAGCTTCACGCTGCCGATGATCACCAAGTTGGCGCGCGGCCGCGCCCGGGCGCGGATGCCGCGCAGCCTGGTGCTTTGCCCGACGCGGGAACTGGCCGCGCAGGTGGCGGAAAACTTCGATACCTATGCCAAGCACGTGAAGCTGACCAAGGCGCTGCTGATCGGCGGCGTCTCCTTCAAGGAGCAGGACGCGCTGATCGACAAGGGCGTCGACGTGCTGATCGCCACGCCGGGCCGGCTGCTCGACCATTTCGAGCGCGGCAAGCTTCTGCTGACCGGGATCGAGATCATGGTGGTCGACGAGGCCGACCGGATGCTCGACATGGGCTTCATCCCGGACATCGAGCGGATCTTCTCGCTCACGCCCTTCACCCGGCAGACGCTGTTCTTCTCGGCCACCATGGCGACCGAGATCGAGCGCATCACCAACACCTTCCTGGCCGCCCCTGCGCGGATCGAGGTGGCCCGCCAGGCGACCGCCTCGGAGACCATCGAACAGGGCGTCTTGATGCTGCAGCCCTCGCGCCGCGACCGCGCCGACAGCGAGAAGCGCCGTGCGCTGCGCGCGCTGATCGACGCCGAGGGCGAGCGGCTGACCAATGCGATCGTCTTCTGCAACCGCAAGGTCGACGTGGATATCGTCGCGAAATCGCTGAAGAAATACGGCTATGACGCGGGGCCGATCCATGGCGACCTGGACCAGTCGGTGCGCACCCGGACGCTGGACGGCTTCCGCGCGGGCGAGCTGAAGATCCTGGTGGCCTCGGACGTGGCGGCGCGCGGGCTCGACGTGCCCTCGGTCAGCCATGTCTTCAACTTCGACGTGCCCGGCCATGCCGAGGACTACGTGCACCGGATCGGCCGCACCGGCCGCGCCGGCCGCGAGGGCAAGGCGGTGACGCTGTGCATCCCGCGCGACGAGAAGAACCTCGAGGACGTGGAGCGTCTGATCGACAAGCCGATCCCGCGGCTCGAGAACCCGCTGGGCGAGAGCGCGCAGGCACCCTCCGGCGCGGCGGAAGGCGCCGAGGGCGAGAGCGGCCAGAAGCCCAAGCGCTCGCGGTCCCGCTCGCGCAGCCGGGGCGGCAGCAGCCGGGCGAAAGAGCAGCCCGCAGAGGCGCAGGCCGAGGCCAAGACCGACGCGCCGGCCGAGGCGGCGCCCGAGGCGAAGGCGGACGCGAAGCCCGATGCGAAGGCAGACGCCAAGCCCGAGCCCGAGCCCAAGGCCCCGCAGGGGGCCGCCGCCTCCAACGAAGGCCAGGACACGTCCTCCGGCCGCGGCAAGCCCGCCGAGAAGCCCAAGTCCCGCCGCGGAGGCAAGGGCAAGCCGCGCGGCGACGACAAGAAGAACGACGTGGTGGGCATGGGCGATCACATGCCGACCTTCATCGCCAAGAGCCTCGACGAGCGCAAGGCGAGCTGATTGCGGCGCGGGCGGCGGTTTCCGCCGCCCCGTCTATCTTTTGCAGCGTCCTCGGGGCGGCGCTGTCCGGGCAGAGCGGCCCTCCTGACGACGGCGCCGCGCCCTTAGGCGGGTCTCCTAGCCACCGCCGCCTCACCTGCCCTCAGCGCCCACACGAACGCCCTCCCAGCCACAGCCCCGCCCGGCGCAGGTAGCCCCCCACCGGCAAAACCCCGCCGATCACCCGAGGGTGACATGCGGCCCCTTCCGCGCGCCCTATCCTGCCCTCTCGAGCAGCACAGAACAGGGAGGCGCAATTGCCCCGCATCGCGACTTTGACCCTTGCCGCGCTTCTGGGCGCGGCGGGCCCGGCCCTGGCCGAGGACCTCTGCACCGCCACGGTCAACGCCAGCGAGATCACCATCGACCGCGACGAACTATCCGACGCGCTGGAGGCCGAGGAGGCCCCCGGTCTGCGCGAGCGGCTGACCGACTGGCCCGCCCGCCGCTGGGACCGCGCGCGCGGCCGTCCGCCCGCCTGCGACAGCCAGACGGTGATCGCCTATCTTGCCAGCCGGGTGCCCGCGCAGGACGTCGAGGGCTACTGCCTGACCGAACCCGACGACAGCGGCTATGTCCTGGTGCCCGGCCCGCGCAACTACCGGGGACATTGCACCACGACCTCTTGCCAGAAGGTGAACGCCGCCGCGGATGCCACGGTGGACACCACCGCGGCGCTGGCCTCCGCCGTGCAGACCCGCGCCACAGAGAGCCGCGCGCGGCTCGACGGCTTGCAGCACGGCTCGGGCGCGCTGATCCTCTCGGGATCGAAGGAGCTGGTTCTGGGGGCGCTCGGCAAGGCCGGAACGGCGGCCCTCGGCGCGACAGGCGCGCCGCTCGCCATGGTCGGCGCGGGCGTCACCGTCGTCGCCGTGGGCGGCGCGCTCTACTACTGCTCGGGCGCGGAGGAGGGCTCTGCCCTGCCCCCGCTCGACGGCAGTTTCCAGGACCCCGAGGACCGGGATCCCAGTCTGCAGTGATCAGCTGAGGCGCGAGATCACCACGGTGACCTCGGGCTTCTTGCCCATCTCGTTCTGGGCGGCGTTGCGCACCGCGCGGCGCAGCCCTTCCTCGAGCGCGTCGTCATCGGCCAGGACCTTGGGCTTGGCGCGGTCGACGAACTGCGCCAGTTCCTCTTCCAGCGCGGCCTCCAGCGGCTGCTGGCTGCGGCCGGTCTCGGTCAGGCCCATGGTGTCGCACCAGGGCTCGCCCAGCGGCTGGTCTTCCTCGTCGAGGACCAGCGTGACCGTCACATGGCCGTTGAGCGCCATGCGGATGCGGTCGCGCACCACCCCGTCGAGCGCGCCGACCATGACCGACCCGTCGAGGTAGGTCCGCCCGGTCTCGACGTAGTCGCAGGGCTTGCCGGTGGTCAGGTCGATCATCGTGCCGTTGACCGCCAGCGCGCCGCGGCGGCCGTTTTCCTGGGCCAGGCGCGTATGCATGCGCAGGTGGCGATGTTCGCCGTGCATCGGCACCACCAGCTTGGGATCGACCAGCTTGTGCATGGCGATCAGGTCCGGGCGGTTGGCATGGCCCGAGACGTGGTAGCGGCCCGAGCTGTCGTCGATCACGTCCACGCCCTTTTCCGAGAGCTGGTTCATGATGCGGATCACGCCCTTCTCGTTGCCCGGGATGGTCTTGGAGGAGAAGAGGAACAGGTCGCCCTCCTTCAGCTCCATGCCGAAGTGCTTGCCGCGGGCAAGCTGGGCCGAGGCGGCCCGGCGTTCGCCCTGGCTGCCGGTCACGATCAGCATCAGGTTCTGGCGCGGGACATCGGCCGCATCCTCGACCGGGACGGTCGCGGGAAAGCGGTCGAGCACGCCGGTCTCGGTCGCGGCCTCGACCATGCGGCGCATGGCGCGGCCCATCAGCACGATCGAGCGCCCGGCGCGTTCGCCGGCCTCGGCCAGGGTCTTCAGCCGCGCCACGTTGGAGGCGAAGGTGGTCGCGACCACCATGCCCTTGGCATCCAGCAGCAGCTTCTCGATCTCGGGGCCCACGGTGGCCTCCGAGCGGCCCTCGTGGTCGGAGAAGACATTGGTCGAATCGCAAACAAGCGCGGTCACGCCCTCGCGGCCGATCTCTTCCCAGGTGGCGGTGTCGAAGGGCTCGCCCACCACCGGGGTGGCGTCGATCTTGAAGTCGCCGGTATGGACCAGCCGGCCCATCGGCGTGTCGATCACCAGCCCCGAGCTTTCGGGGATGGAATGCGAGATCGGCACGAAGCCGACCTCGAAGGGGCCGGCCGTCTGGGTCTCGGGCCAGGGCTCCTGGGTCTTGACGATCTCGGGGCCGAGCCCGCGTTCGTCGAACTTCCGCCGCGCGATATTGGCGGTGAAGGCGCGCGCGTAGACCGGCGCGCCAAGGTCTTCCCAGAAATGCGCCACCGCGCCGACGTGGTCCTCGTGGGCATGGGTCACGAAGATCGCCTCGATCCGGTCGCGGCGTTCCTTCAGCCAGCTCACGTCGGGGAAGATCAGGTCGACCCCCGGAGAGGTCTCCATGTCCGGGAAGGTCACGCCCAGGTCGACGACGATCAGCCGTTCCTCTCCGGGTGCGCCGTAGCCGTAGACATAACAGTTCATGCCAATTTCACCGGCCCCGCCTAGGGGCAGGTAGATCAATCTCTTACCGCTCATGGGTTGGATCCCTCGGTCTTGTTGTAATTGTGGATGACCCGCAGGCCATGCATCGTCAGTTCGTCTTTCCAGTCGTCAAATAAGTCTTCCGCCTGCTGGAACAACGGGGCGAGACCGCCTGTCGCGATGATCTTCATCGGACGTTCGCGCTCGGCCTTGATCCGGGCGCAGACCTCGCGGATCACGCCGACGTAGCCCCAGAAGATGCCCGACTGCATGCAGGCGACGGTATTGGTGCCCACGACCCGCTGCGGCCGCGAGATGTCGACATGCGGCAGCGCCGCCGCGGCCTCGTGCAGGGCCTGGAGCGAAAGGTTCACACCCGGGGCGATCACCCCGCCCACGTAGGCGCCGTCGCTGTCCACCACGTCGAAGGTGGTGGCGGTGCCGAAGTCCACGACGATCAGGTCGCCGCCGTAAAGGTCGTAGCCCGCCACGGTGTTCACCAGCCGGTCCGGGCCGACCTGGGTGCCGGCATCGACGCGCACGTCGATGGGCAGCGCGCAGTCGGGGCGGCCCACGACCAGCGGGCGGGTGTTGAAGTAGCGGTCCGCCAGGACCCGCAGGTTGAAGACCACCCGCGGCACCGTCGAGGAGACGATCATGTCGGTGATCCGGGCCTCGATGTTCTGCAGCTTCATCAGCGTCGAGAGCCAGACGTAGTATTGATCCGCGGTGCGCTGGTGCTCGGTCGAGGTGCGCCAGCTCGCGATGAACTCGGCGCCGTCCCAGATCGAGAAGACCGTGTTCGTGTTGCCGCAATCGATGGCGAGAAGCATCCGCCCGTCCCCTTCCGTTTAGAAAAACACATCCGCGGCGGCGATGGAGACGCGGCCTTTGGCGGTCTTTAGGACAAGATTGCCCGTGGCGTCCACCGTCTCGAAGGTGCCGGTGTTCTCGGTGCTGCCGGTGCGCGCGGTCACGCTTTCGCCGAGCCGCGCGGCGCGCGCCAGCCAGTCCTCGCGGATCGGCGCGAAGCCCTGGGCGGTCAGCACCGCCTCGCGCGCCGCATAGGCCGTGGCCAGGTGGTCGAGAAAGGTTTCGGCCGGGATCGCGGCGCCGGTCTCGGCCAGGACCGAGACCGGGCGCAGGGCGCGCGGCTCGACCGCCTCGGGCGCGGGCGCATTGGCGAGGTTGACCCCGATGCCAACCGCCAGCTGCTCCGAGCGCCGCCCCCGGCCCATGCTTTCCAGAAGGATGCCCGCGACCTTGCCGCCGTTCAGCATCACGTCGTTCGGCCATTTCAGCGCGAAGGGCTCGGTCCGGCCGGTCAGCGTCACCAGCGTGTCGAAGAGCGCCAGCGCCGCCACGAAGGAGCGCAGCGCCACCAGTTCGAGCGACTCCGACGGCCGCAGCACCAGGGTGGCGGCGAAATTGCCCTCGGGGTTGGCCCAGGCCCTTCCCCGGCGGCCGCGGGCGGCGCTTTGGCGATGCGCGAGGATCCAGGTCGGCGCGGAAAGCTCGGGCCCCCGGCGGGCGGCCTCGGCATTGGTGCTGTCGACCTCGTCGAGGACGATGCGCCCGTATCCCTCGGGCCAGCTCATGCTGCCCGCCCCCGGCGCGCGGGGCCCGCAAGGCGGCCCCCGGAAAACGCGCAACGCGGGCCCCGGGCCCGCGTCACGTCGATCTGGATCTGGCGGCCTGCCCTCACTGAACGAGGGTCGCCGCGGCGGCGGCCGCCGCGCCTTCGATGCCGAAGAGGTTGATCACGCCGGCGACCATGGCAAAGGCCGAGAGCGCCAGGAAGCCCCAGAGCACCGGAGAGGAGCTGCGGTCGAGCCCGTCGTCCCGCTCTTCGCCGAAATACATGAAGTAGACGATGCGCAGGTAGTAGAAGGCGCCGATCACGCTGGCCACCACGCCCGCCACCGCGAGCCAGGCGAGCCCGCCGTCATAGGCCGCGCGCAGCACGTAGAGCTTGCCGAAGAAGCCCACGAGCGGCGGCACGCCGGCCAGCGAGAAGAGCAGCACCAGCATGGCGAGCGCCCGGCCGGGCTCTTCCTTGGAGACCATGTTCAGCGAGGCGATGTCGGTCACCGGCTGGCCGTCGCGCTCCATCGACAGGATGAAGGCGAAGGTGCCGACGTTCATGGTGACGTAGATCGCCATGTAGATCAGCATCGCCTGCACGCCGAGCGCCGTGCCCGCCGCGAGCCCCATGAGCGCGTAGCCCATATGCGCGATCGAGGAATAGGCCATCAGGCGCTTGATGTTGGTCTGGCCGATCGCCGCGATGCCGCCAAGGAACATCGACAGGACCGACAGGAAGGCCACGATCTGCTGCCAGTCGCCGGTGATGCCGCCGAAGGCTTCGAAGAGGAGCCGCGCGAAAAGGCCCATGGCCGCGACCTTGGGCGCGGTGGCGAAGAAGGCGGTGACCGGGGTCGGCGCGCCTTCGTAGACGTCCGGCGTCCACATGTGGAAGGGCACCGCCGAGACCTTGAAGGCCAGGCCCGCGGCCAGGAAGACCAGGCCGAAGAGCAGCCCGAGCGGCGCCTGCCCCTGCCCCGCGGCCTCGATGATGCCGGCAAAGAGCGTGGTGCCCGCGAAACCGTAGGTCAGCGAGGCGCCATAGAGCAGCAGACCCGAGGAAAGCGCGCCCAGCACGAAGTACTTCAGGCCCGCCTCGGTCGAGACCGCGCTGTCGCGGCGCAGCGAGGCCACCACGTAGAGCGCCAGCGACTGCAGCTCGAGGCCCATGTAAAGGGCCATGAGGTCACCGGCCGAGACCATGACCATCATGCCGACCGCGGCCAGCGCGATCAGCAGCGGGTATTCGAAGCGCAGGATGCCGCGGCGCGCCATGTACTCCTGGCTCATCACCAGGACAGCGGCGGCCGAGATCAGGAGCGTCACCTTGGCGAAGCGGGCGAAGCCGTCGTCGATGAACATCCCGCCGAAGGCGGTGGCGGTGCCGCCGCCCGAGGTCGCGATCCAGACCGCGACAAGGGCGAAGAGGCCGGCGGTGACCCAGACCAGCGTCGGGGCCAGCGCGTCCTTGCCGGTGTAGACCGCCCCGATCAGCGCGATCATCGCGTAAAGCGCGATGACGATCTCGGGCAGGATGATGGCGAGGTCGGAGGAAATCATGTCTCGGTCCTCAATGGCTCTGGCTGGCGATCTGGGTCGCCTGCGGCATGTTCGCGACTGCGGTCTCGTAATCCGCCACGAGGGCTTCGACCGAAGGGCCGATGCGGTCGAGGATCGGCGCGGGATAGACGCCCATCCAGATCGTCATGACGATCAGCGGGGCGAAGATCGCCTTCTCGCGGCGGGTCATGTCGGTGATGGTCTTCAGGCTTTCCTTGATCAGGTCGCCCATGACCACCCGGCGATAGAGCCACAGCGCGTAGCCCGCCGAGAGGATCACCCCGGAGGTCGCGAAGAGCGCGACCCAGGTGTTGACCTGGAAGACCCCCATGAGCGTCAGGAACTCGCCGATGAACCCCGAGGTGCCCGGCAGCCCGACATTGGCCATGGTGAAGAGCATGAAGATCAGCGCATAGGCCGGCATGCGGTTCACCAGCCCGCCGTAGGCGTCGATCTCGCGGGTGTGCATCCGGTCGTAGATCACGCCGACGCAGAGGAAGAGCGCTCCGGAGATGAAGCCGTGGCTCAGCATCTGGAAGATCGCCCCGTCGATGCCCTGCTGGTTGGCCGCGAAGATGCCCATGGTGACATAGCCCATATGCGCCACCGAGGAGTAGGCGATCAGCTTCTTCATGTCCTCCTGCACCAGCGCGACAAGGCTGGTGTAGACGATCGCGATCACCGAGAGCCAGAGGACGAAGGGCCCGATCACCTCGGAGCCCACCGGGAACATCGGCAGGTTGAAGCGCAGGAAGCCGTAGCCGCCGAGCTTCAGCAGGATCGAGGCCAGCACCACCGAGCCCGCGGTCGGCGCCTGCACGTGGGCGTCGGGCAGCCAGGTGTGCACCGGCCACATCGGCATCTTCACCGCGAAGGAGGCGAAGAACGCCAGGAACATCAGCGTCTGCATGCCGCCGACGATGTGGATCCCGAGGATGTTCATCTCGCCCGCCGGGAACTGGTGGGTCAGCAGCGTCGGGATGTCGGTGGTGCCCGCCTCGGCATACATGGCGACCATGGCCACCAGCATCAGCACCGAGCCCAGGAAGGTGTAGAGGAAGAACTTGAAGGCCGCGTAGATGCGGTTCTTGCCGCCCCAGATGCCGATGATCAGGAACATCGGGATCAGGCCGCCTTCGAAGAACAGGTAGAACAGCACCAGGTCCAGCGCCATGAAGACGCCCAGCATCAGCGTCTCGAGGACGAGGAAGGCGATCATGTATTCCTTGACCCGGGTCTTCACCTCCCAGCTGGCGGCGATCACCAGCGGCATGATGAAGGTGGTCAGCAGCACGAAGAGCACCGAGATGCCGTCGACGCCCATCTTGTAGTTCAGGCCCAGCAGCCAGCGGCCCTCTTCGACCATCTGGAAGCCGGTCTCCTGCGGGTCGAACTGCGCCAGGATGAACAGCGAGATCAGGAAGGTCGCGCCCGTGGCGATCAGCGCCAGCCACTTGGCGTTGCGGTCCGCCGCCTCGGTGCCGCCCTTCAGGAAGATGCCGAGGATCGCTGCCGCCAGCGCCGGCAGGAAGGTCACGATGGAAAGGAGGTTGTCCATTACTCCGCTCCTCCGCTGAGCGACATCCAGGTGATGAGGACCGCGATCCCGATCACCATCCAGAAGGCATAGGTGAAGATGTAGCCGGACTGCGCGCGGCCCGCGAGCCGGGTGAAGAAGGGGATGATGCCCATCGAGACACCGTTGATCGCGCCGTCGATGGTGGCCCCGTCGCCGCTCCTCCAGAAGAACCGCCCGATGGCCTGCGCCGGCCGGGTGAAGACGGCGTCATAGAGCTCGTCGAAATACCACTTGTTCAGCAGGAACAGGTAAAGCGGACGCTGGCTCTCCGCGAGGCGCTTCGGCAGCGCCGGGTTCACGATGTAGAACCAGAAAGCCGTGCCGAAGCCGATCACCATGGCCAGGAAGGGCGCGAGCTTGACCCAGGTCGGGACGTAATGCGCCTCGTGCAGGACGGTGTTCTCGGGGGCAATGTAGATCGCCGCCTCGCCCGGCGCGCTTTCCATGACGTAGTGCAGTTCCGACGCCTTGGGGCTGCGCTCGGCCACCGCCGCCTTCAGCTCCTCGGCCGGTTCGGCGTATTCGCCGCCGAAGAACTTCACCACCTCGTTGGTCTTCCCGAAGAAGCTGCCGTACCAGATCATCCCCGCGAAGATCGCGCCCAGGGCCAGCACGCCGAGCGGCGCGACCATGGTCCAGGGGCTCTCATGGGCATGCTCGTGGGTGTGCTTGTCCCCGCGCGGGTTGCCGTAGAAGGTCATGAACATCAGCCGCCAGGAATAGAACGAGGTGAAGAGCGCCGCGATCACCAGCATCCAGAAGGCATAGCCGCCCTGGCTGCCGACGAAGGCGCTTTCGATCACCGCGTCCTTGGAGGCGAAGCCGGCAAAGCCGATCCAGCCGGTCAGCGGGATGCCGACGCCGGTGATCGCCAGCGTGCCGATCATCATCGCCCAGAAGGTATAGGGCAGCTTCTTCCGCAGGCCGCCGTAGTTCCGCATGTCCTGCTCGTGGTGCATCCCGTGGATCACCGAGCCGGCGCCGAGGAAGAGCATGGCCTTGAAGAAGGCGTGCGTGAACAGGTGGAACATCGCCACCGAGTAGACGCCCACGCCCGCGGCCACGAACATGTAGCCGAGCTGCGAGCAGGTCGAATAGGCGATCACGCGCTTGATGTCGTTTTGCACGAGGCCGACCGTCGCCGCGAAGAAAGCGGTGGTGGCGCCGAGGAAGGTCACGAAGGCCATGGCCTCGGGGGCGAACTCCATCAGCGGCGACATGCGGCAGACCAGGAAGACGCCCGCGGTCACCATGGTCGCCGCGTGGATCAGCGCCGAGACCGGCGTCGGGCCTTCCATCGCGTCCGGCAGCCAGGTGTGCAGGATCAGCTGGGCCGATTTGCCCATGGCGCCCACGAAGAGCAGGAAGGCCATGAGGTTCGCGGCGTTCCACTCGGTCCAGAGGAAGCTCAGCTGCGTCTCGGCCAGTTCTGGCGCGGCGGCGAAGACATCGTCGAAGCGCACCGAGTCGACCAGGAAGTACAGACCGAAGATCCCCAGCGCGAAGCCGAAGTCGCCGACGCGGTTGACGATGAAGGCCTTCATCGCCGCGGCATTGGCCGAAGGTTTCTTGTAGTAGAAGCCGATCAGCAGGTAGGAGGCGACGCCCACGCCTTCCCAGCCGAAGAACATCTGCACCAGGTTGTCGGCGGTCACCAGCGCCAGCATGGCGAAGGTGAAGAAGGACAGATAGGCGAAGAAGCGGGGCTTGTAGACCTCGCCTTCCTTGAAGTTGGCGTCATGCGCCATGTAGCCCATCGAATAGAGGTGCACGAGCGCCGAGACCGTGGTCACCACGATCAGCATGATCGCCGTCAGGCGGTCGAGCCGGATCGACCAGTCCGCCGCCATGGTGCCGCTTTCGATCCAGCGCAGGATGTCGATCTGCTGGGTCGTGCCGTCATGCCCCAGGAAGACGATCCAGGACAGCAGGCAGGCCAGGAACAAGAGGCCCGTGGTGACCCACATGGCGCCCTGCTCGCCGATCAGGCGCCAGCCGAAACCCGCGATCAGCGCGCCCACGAGCGGGGCGAAGAGGATGATCGTCTCCATTGCGCTCAGCCTTTCATCACGTTGATGTCTTCCACCGCGATGGTGCCGCGGTTGCGGAAGAAGCAGACGAGGATCGCAAGACCGATCGCGGCCTCGGCGGCGGCGACGGTCAGCACGAAGAGCGTGAAGACCTGCCCGACGAGATCGCCGAGATGCGCCGAGAAGGCGACGAGATTGATGTTCACGGCCAGGAGCATCAGCTCGATCGACATCAGCAGGATGATCACGTTCTTCCGGTTCAGGAAGAGCCCGAAGATGCCGATGACGAAGAGCACCGCCGCCACCGTCAGGTAATGTTCCAGTCCGATCATCTCGTCCCTCGTTCTGCGTCCCGGCGGCGGGGCGTCACTGCCGCGCGCGCCGGCCCGTCTGTCGGCCCCCGACCGGATCTTGCCGCCCGGCGCGGGGACATGCGTTGCACCAGTCCCGGGCCCGCCAATCGGGCCCGGCGGCGGTCAGAGGCCCTGCCCGGGCTTCACGTCCTTCAGTTCCATCGCGGTCTTGGGATCGCGGTACATCTGCGCCAGCACGTCCTGCCGCTTGACGTCGGTCCGATGCCGCAAGGTCAGGACGATCGCGCCGATCATGGCGACCAGCAGGATCAGCCCCGCGAGCTGGAACAGCAGGAAATACTCGTCGTAGAGAATGAGGCCCAGGGCCTCGGTGTTGTGCCGGCCCTCGGGCACCGCCTGGGCGATGTTGGCCGCCGCGGTGGGCGCGGTCTCCCAGGCGCCATAGGCGATCGAGAACTGCATCAGGATCACCACGGCGATCAGGAGCGCCAGGGGCACGTAACGGGCCATCTCGGCCTTGAGCTCGGCGAAATCCACGTCGAGCATCATCACCACGAAGAGGAAAAGCACCGCCACGGCGCCGACGTAGACGATGACCAGCAGCATCGCCACGAACTCCGCGCCCATCAGCACGAAGAGCCCCGCCGAGGACAGGAACGCCAGGATCAGCCAGAGCACCGAATGCACCGGGTTACGGCTGATCACGGTGAACAGGCCCCCCGCGATGGTCGAAATGGCAAAGAGATAGAAGGCAAAGGCGCTCATGTCGTTTCGTCCTTTCCGTCCTCTTCCATGACCTGGCGCGCCAGCTCCATGGCGCGGGTCATGGCGGGAATGCCGGCGAACATCGACATCTGGGCGATGGTCTCGGCGATCTCGTCCTTGGTGGCCCCGGCCTCGAGCGCGTGGCGCACGTTCATCCGGAACGGTGTTTCTGCCTGTGCGCCTTGCATCGTCAGGCCGGCCAAGGTCAAGAGCAGGCGCGTCTTGGCGTCCAGGCCATCCTGCGACATGCCCTTGCCGAAGGACATCTCCATGAAGTCCTTGGGCATCGTCGGCCAGAATTTCTCGAACTCGCGCACGTTGAAGGTCTCAAGCGCGGGATTCCAGCTTTTGGCCATCTCCTGCGCCTGGCGCATGAACAGTTCGAAGGGGTTCTGGCTGTCGCTCATCTGTAGGGCGCGTCCAGTTCGAGGTTGCGGGCGATCTCGGCTTCCCAGCGTTCGCCGTTCTCGAGGAGCTTCTCCTTGTCGTAATAAAGCTCTTCGCGGGTCTCGGTGGTGAACTCGAAGTTCGGCCCCTCGACGATGGCATCCACCGGGCAGGCTTCCTGGCAGAAGCCGCAGTAGATGCACTTGGTCATGTCGATGTCGTAGCGGGTGGTCCGGCGCGAGCCGTCCTCGCGCGGTTCCGCGTCGATGGTGATCGCCTGGGCCGGGCAGACCGCCTCGCAGAGCTTGCAGGCGATGCAGCGTTCCTCGCCGTTGGGGTAGCGGCGCAGCGCGTGCTCGCCCCGGAAGCGCGGGCTCAGCGGGCCCTTTTCGTGCGGGTAATTCACCGTGGCCTTGGGCCCGAAGAAATACTTCAGGCCGAGCTTCAGGCCCTGCCAGACATCGGAGAGCAGGAAGTAACTCGCGGCGCGGCTGTAATCCATCTTCGCCATGACGACTCCTTAGATCGATCCGCGTGTGACGCTTGTCTCAGCGGGCGGGACCGGGGCGGTGCCCCGGTGGAATGGAAGGCGCCCCGCCCCGCCGGCCCGCCTTTCGGCGCGGGCGCGGGGCCGGGCATATGCGGGGGCGGCGGCCATGCGGCTCAGGCCCCGGTGGTCCAGCGGGCGAAGAGGCCCCAGAACCAGCCGAACTTGGCGGCGAAGGCCACGAAGACGACCCAGACCAGGCTGAAGGGCAGGAAGACCTTCCAGCCAAGGCGCATCAGCTGGTCGTAGCGGTAGCGCGGCGTGATCGCCTTCACCATCGCGAAGAGGAAGAAGAAGAAGGCCATCTTCGCGACCATCCAGAGCGCCCCGTCGGGCAGGCCCGGGATCGGCGAGAGCCAGCCGCCGAAGAACAGCAGCGAGGTCAGCGCGCACATCAGGAAGATCGCGATGTATTCGCCGGCCATGAACAGCAGGAAGGGCGTCGAGGAATATTCCACCTGGTAGCCCGCCACCAGTTCGGATTCCGCCTCGGGCAGGTCGAAGGGCGGGCGGTTGGTCTCGGCCAGGCAGGAGATGAAGAACAGGAAGACCATCGGGAAATGCGGCAGCCAGTACCAGTTGAAGAACCCGTAGGATCCGTCCTGGGCGCGCACGATGTCGCCGAAGTTCATCGACCCGGTTGAGAGGATCACCCCGATGATGATCAGGCCGATCGACACCTCGTAGGAGATCATCTGCGCCGCCGAGCGCAGCGAGCCCAGGAAGGGATACTTCGAGTTCGAGGCCCAGCCGCCCATGATCACGCCGTAGACCTCGAGCGAGGAGACCGCGAAGACATAGAGGATGGCAACATTGATGTCCGAGAGCACCCAGGTGTCGTTGAAGGGGATCACCGCCCAGGCGATCATCGCCAGCACGAAGGAGGTCAGCGGCGCCAGCATGAAGACCGTGCGGTCCGAGCCGGCGGGGATCACCACCTCCTTGACCACGTATTTCAGCGCGTCGGCGATGGTCTGCAGCAGGCCGAAGACGCCCACAACGTTGGGGCCGCGGCGCATCTGCACCGCCGCCCAGATCTTCCGGTCGCCGTAGACCAGGAAAAGCAGCGAGACCATCACGAAGGTCACCACTGCGAGGCACTGGGCGACAATGATCAGGGCTGTGCCTCCGGTGGACATCATGAAGTCAGACATCGGGTCCTCACACCATCGGTATTCCGTTTTCCGCGCAGGCGGCGGCTGTCACTTCGGCGTCGATCGTGAACCGCCCGCGGGGCAGCGCTGGCGAGATGGTGTAAACCGCATCTGCGCGCCAGAGACCACCCTCTTCCTCGACATTTGTTCGCAAATGCCGCGCAAAACCGTAGCCCCGGATCAGCGCGTATTGCGATGCGGCACATTCGGCGTAGGCCTCGACGTCCGCGGAGCCCCGCGCGCCGCGCATCTCCACCAGGAACTGCACCAGGTCCCCGTCGAGGAGCCGCGTTTCGATTCCCTCGTGCTCGGGCGCGAAGGGCGCGCCGTCACCGCGCTCGCCGGTTGGCGCACAGGCCGCCAGGGCGGCGGCCTGCAAGAGGGCGGCGGCGCGGAGGACGGCGGCCAAGCGCGTCACTCCGCCGCGATTTGCGTCTCTTTGCGCGCCTTCGCGTTGGCGCTGAGTTCGGCCATGAGCTGGCTGGCGCGGGCGATCGGGTTGGTCAGGTAGAAATCCCGGATCGCGCGGCCGAAGGCCCCGGAGCCGAGCGATCCGCCCGCCTCGACCTTCTGCCAGTCGTTAGAGGGCACCCGGTCGATCTCGGCCAGATGCGGCACCGCCTTGACCAGGTCCGAGCGCAGCTCGGCCAGGCTGTCGAAGGGCAGCTGCTGGCCCGCCTCGGCCGAAAGCGCGCGCAGGATGGCCCAGTTCTCCTTGGCCTGGCCCGGCGCGAAGCCGGCGCGCAGCGCGAGCTGCGGGCGGCCCTCGGTGTTGACGAAGAGGCCCTGCTCTTCGGTGTAGGCCGCGCCCGGCAGGATCACGTCGGCGCGATGCGCGCCGCGGTCGCCGTGGCTGCCCTGGTAGATCACGAAGGGCCCCTCGGCGATCTCGATCTCGTCGGCGCCGAGGTTGTAGACCACATCCGCCCCGTCGAGCGCCGCGGTCACGCCGCCCTCGGTCACAGCGCCCACGTCGAGCGCGCCGACCCGGCCGGCGGCGGTGTGCAGCACCAGGAGCTTGGCGTTCTGCGCCTCGCAAAGCGCCATGGCCTCGGCCAGGACCGCCGCGCCGTCGTCACCGGTCAGCGCCGCCTGGCCCAGGATGACCAGCGCCTCGCCGTCCTCGGCGGGCTTGGCGGCCTTCACGGCCTCCTGCAGCGCCGCGCGGTCGGTGCCGGCGTGGGTGTAGTCGAAGGTCAGGTCCACGGCCTCGCCGATCAGGCGCACGTCGGCGCCCAGCGACCAGGCCTTGCGGATGCGGGCGTTCAGCACCGGGGCCTCGACCGAGGGGTCGGCGCCGATGATGGTCACCGCGCGGGCCTCGTCGATGTCCTCGATGGCGGCGGTGCCGACATAGCCCGAGCGGTTGCCCGCGGGCAGCTTGGCGCCGTCGGTGCGGCATTCGGTGGTGCCGCCGAAGCTCTCGACCAGGGACTTCAGCGCATAGGCGGCCTCGGTCGGGGCGAGATCGCCCACCAGGCCCGCGACCTTCTTGGCGCCCTTCAGCGCCTCGGCGGCCTTCTCCAGCGCCTCGGGCCAGGTGGCCGCGCGCAGCTTGCCGTTCTCGCGGACGAAGGGCTTGTCGAGACGCTGGCGCTTCAGCCCGTCCCAGACGAAGCGGGTCTTGTCCGAGATCCATTCCTCGTTGGTGCCGTCGTGGTTGCGCGGCAGGAAGCGCATGACCTCGCGGCCCTTGGTGTCGACCCGGATCGAGGAGCCGAGCGCGTCCATGACGTCGATCGACTCGGTCTTGGTCAGCTCCCAGGGGCGCGCGGTGAAGGCATAGGGGCGCGAGACCAGCGCGCCGACCGGGCAGAGGTCGATGATGTTGCCCTGCAGGTTCGAGTTCAGCGTCTCGCCCAGGTAGGAGGTGATCTCCGCATCCTCGCCGCGGCCGGTCTGGCCCATCTGGGTGATGCCCGCCACCTCGGTGGTGAAGCGCACGCAGCGGGTGCAGGAGATGCAGCGGGTCATGTGCGTCTCGACCAGCGGGCCGAGGTCCAGGTCCTCGACGGCGCGCTTGGGCTCGCGGTAACGCGAGAAGTCGACGCCATAAGCCATGGCCTGGTCCTGCAGGTCGCATTCGCCGCCCTGGTCGCAGATCGGGCAGTCGAGCGGGTGGTTGATGAGCAGGAACTCCATCACCCCTTCCCGCGCCTTCTTCACCATGGGCGAATTGGTGCGGACCTGCGGCGGCTGGCCTTCGGGGCCGGGACGCAGGTCACGGACCTGCATCGCGCAGGAGGCGGCCGGCTTCGGCGGGCCGCCCACGACCTCGACAAGGCACATTCGGCAGTTCCCGGCGATCGACAGGCGCTCGTGGTAGCAGAAACGCGGGATCTCGCGTCCGGCTTCCTCGCAGGCCTGCAGGAGCGTCATCGCCCCGTCCACCTCGATTTCCTGACCGTCGATGCTGATCTTGCGGAGGTCTGACATCGTCTCGTCTCACCTTTCCCTGAGAAGGACGCCGATCTGGCTGCCCCTCGCTATTTCCTCGCGGCCCAAGGTGCAATAGGCGCTGTCCCGTTCCGGGTCCAGTCCGCGCTGCCGCATCAAGGCCTCGCCGCGCCTGCGCATCCGCGCCTTCTCCTCGTCCGAGGTCACGTAGTCCTCGATTTCCTCGTCGCTGTAACCCAGGCCCTTGGCCTTGCTTTCCAGCGCGTTGATCGTCGTCCAGGCCTTGAACATCCGCGCGTCGATGCTCTCGCAGCGTTTGCGCACCTGGTCGGCGATGGCGATCATCAGGAGCGGATCGTCGATCTCGCTGACCTGGCTGAGCGGCGGTTTGCCCTGGGCCCCGGCGGCGCCCGCGCCGAAGGCGGCCAGCGTGGCCACCGTCAGGATCATGCGTCGCATTGTCTTTCTCCTTGTGTCCGCCGGCCGCCTGCGGCGGCCGTCTGGGCAAAGAGATGGGGCGTTTCCGTCCCGTTATCCAATAGCCGAGGGCGCCTCGGCCGGGCCTTGCCGATCACCCTTTCGACAGGTGCTTGGCCGGGCCTCAGCCCTCCTCGATGCAGGTGCCGCGCAGGACCAGGCGGTCGCCGTCGCGCGGCAGCGCCTCGGGCGGGGTGCCCTCGGGGATGGTGTAGTCGATCACCGAGGTGCCGAGGAAATGGATGCAGTGCTGCATCGCCTCGTGGCGCGCCGCGGCGGCCGCCCCCGACACGCCCTTGGAGACCGGCCCGGAGGTCGCGATGAAATTCGCCCGGTCCTTGGCCGGGGCCGAGACATTCGCCCGGTAGAACTCGCCGTTGAAGGCCACCCGGTCGGAGCCGCAGGAGGCCAGCAGCATCGCCGCCAGGGGGATCAACACACAGGCTCGCATCACGTCACTCCAATCGCCGCTGTCGCGGGCTGTTGTCGCCGCTCGGGCGGAGAATCTCAAGCCTTCCGGGCCTCGGCCGCCCATCGCTCAGAAGAGGAGCGCGCCGGCCGCCAGAAGCCCCAGGAGGATCGTCATGGCCGACTGGAAGATATAGGCGAAGGTGCGCGGTCCGAACTCGTTCTTGCCGATGCCGGGCACGTAGCAGACCACCACGCCGAGCCGCGCCAGAAGCCCCAGCGAGGCAAGCAGGTTCACCCAGAAGGGCGAAGCCCCCGCCAGCACCGCCGCCACCACCGCCGCGGCGAAGGGGCCCATGCTGTCGACCGAGTTGTGATAGCTGCGGAAAAGCCGGAAGACCGGGTCGTCGTAGTTGACCGGCGGCACGGTGCCCGGCGCATGGCCCGCCTTGGAGAGCCGCGGCGCAAGCAGCGCGCTCAGCACCTGGCAGAGCACCGCGAAAAGCGCCACCGACATGAGCGCGTGGGAATAGGCGGCCAGCGTCTCGGTCATCGCGCGTCGTCCTTCTGTGGCGGCCTCCGGGTCGCGCCCGGCGCCGGAAAGCGGACCCCCTGAGGGGCCCGGCGGGGGATCACTCGGCGGCCATCACCGTGGCGGTGCGGCCCGAGCGCTTGTGCTTGATGCGGTCCTCGATCTCGTCGCGGAAGTTGCGGATCAGGCCCTGGATCGGCCAGGCCGCCGCATCGCCGAGCGCGCAGATCGTGTGGCCCTCGACCTGCTTGGTCACGTCGAGCAGCATGTCGATCTCCTCGACCTCGGCCTCGCCGTGGACCAGACGCTCCATCACCCGCATCATCCAGCCGGTGCCCTCGCGGCAGGGCGTGCACTGGCCGCAGCTCTCGTGCTTGTAGAACTTCGCCAGCCGCCAGATCGCCTTGATGACGTCGGTGGACTGATCCATCACGATCACCGCCGCGGTGCCGAGACCCGACCGCTGCTCGCGCAGGTAGTCGAAGTCCATGATCGCGTCCTTCATCTCTTCGCCGCGGATGCAGGGCACCGAGGAGCCGCCGGGGATCACCGCCTTGAGGTTGTCCCAGCCGCCGCGGATGCCGCCGCAATGGGTCTCGATCAGCTCCTCGAAGGAGATCGACATGGCCTCTTCGACGACGCAGGGGTTGTTCACATGGCCCGAGATCGCGAAGACCTTGGTGCCGGCGTTGTTCGGACGCCCGAAGGAAGAGAACCAGTCCGAGCCGCGGCGCAGGATGGTCGGCACCACCGCGATCGACTCGACGTTGTTCACCGTGGTCGGGCAGCCGTAGAGGCCCGCGCCCGCCGGGAAGGGCGGCTTCATGCGCGGCATGCCCTTCTTGCCCTCGAGGCTCTCGATCAGGGCGGTTTCCTCGCCGCAGATATAGGCCCCTGCCCCGTGGGTCAGGTAGATGTCGAAGTCCCAGCCCGAGCCGGCGGCGTTCTTGCCGACGAGGCCCGCGTCATAAGCCTCGTTGATGGCGCGCTGCAGGGCTTCCTTCTCGCGGATGTATTCGCCGCGGATGTAGATGTAACAGGCGTGCGCCTGCATCGCGAAGGAGGCGATCAGGCAGCCCTCGATCAGCGTGTGCGGATCATGGCGCATGATCTCGCGGTCCTTGCAGGTGCCGGGCTCCGATTCGTCGGCGTTGACGACCAGATAGGCCGGGCGCCCGTCGCTTTCCTTGGGCATGAAGGACCACTTCAGCCCGGTCGGGAAGCCTGCGCCGCCGCGGCCGCGCAGACCCGAGGCCTTCATCTCCTCGACGATCCAGTCGCGCCCCTTCTTGATGATGTCGGCGGTGCCGTCCCAATGGCCGCGCGCCTGCGCGCCCTTCAGGGAACGGTCGTGCATCCCGTAGAGGTTGGTGAAGATCCGGTCCTGATCCTGCAGCATCTCTCAGTCCTTGTTCTTCTGGCGGTCCCGCCAGAGGCCATAGATCAAAAATATCGCGTATCCGAAGGCCGCCAAGGCGGCGAGATCGAAGAACGCGCGGGTGCGCAGGCTCCAGCCCATCTGCACCCCGAGGGCGGTGGCCGCGATCCAGAACAGCCCGGTTCCGGCAATGAGCAGGGCGATCGCCCGCCCGCGCCGTGCCTGGTTTTCGCTCTGCATCGCAGCCTCCGGCCCGGGTTAGTACACGTCGCCCTTGTCGACGCGCTTGGAGAATTCGGTGTCGCCGCCCGAGGCCAGGACCTTGGCCTGCGCCACCCAGTCGTCGCGGGTGACCCGGCCCTTGAAGCCGGTGAGGTTCTGGTTGACCCAGTTGACCTCTTCCTCGGACCAGCCGGCGATCTGGTCGAAGTGGTAGAAGCCGAACTCGTTCAGGGTCTTCTCCAGCTTCGGCCCGACGCCCTTGATCTCCTTGAGGTTGTCGGGCTTGCCGTCACGCGCGCCCGACAGCGTCTCGGGTTTGGTTTGCGGGGCCTCGGGATCGAGGCTCTGGGTGGTGCGGGCTTCCTTGTCGGCGCCGGCCTCGGCGCCATGGGCGATGGGCTGGCCCTGCGCTTTGCCCGTCTCGCCGCCCTCGCTCTTGTAGCTCCAGTTGCCCTTGCGCTCCGAGAGGTCCTTTTGTCCCGGCAGCTCCTTCGAGGGCTTGACCCCGCCGGCCTCGCTGCCGGTCTTGGTGCCGGCCTGGGCGGCGCCCGCGGCGGCCGGGGCCGCAGCGGCGGCGGCAGGCTGGGCCGCGGGGGCAGAGGGCGCCTCGGTGCTGCCCGGCGTCACGCCCGCGCTACCCGGCGTCACGCCCGCGGTGCCCGGCGTCTTCGGCCCGCGCTCGGAGCCCGGCGTCACCTCGCCCGGGTGGGTCAGCGGCGCGCAGAACATCCAGCTGAACAGAAAGCCCAGGAACACGAAGGCCAGCCCGCCCAGGAAGATCGACCCGATCCACCCGGTGCTGCCCACGACGAGCAACATCACGAAGGTCACGAAGCCGACCCCCGCCGCAAGAGCCCAGCATCCCGTCTGGCAGCTCACCGTGTTCCGTTCTGCACTCATTTTCTCACTCCCTGTCCGTGTTATTCGGGCGACACGACCCTTTCGTCGCCCTCTTTAACACGCCCAGAAGACTACGTCTTGTCCCCGGAAGCCAAGGATTTAGCCTGCGCGACCCAGTCGTCACGGCTGACCCGGCCCTTGAAGCCCTCGAGGTGGTCGTCGACCCAGGCGACCTCTTCCGGCGACCAGCCGGCGATCTGGTCGAAGTGATAGAAGCCCATCTCGTGCAGGAGCCCGGCGAGCTTCGGCCCGACGCCGCGGATGCGGGTGAGATCGTCGGCCTCGCCGCCGCGGGGCTTCTCGAGCTGCTCGGGCTTGACGCCCTGCTCGGCCTCGGCGGCCTTGGCGGGGGCGGCGGCCTTCGGGTGCGCGGTGCCCTCGGCGGGCGCCTCGCGGCGGTCGATGCCGGTGTCGTCCACCGGGCGGCCGCCGGCCTTCTCGATGCCGCGGCTGTCGACCTGGGCGGTGCCGTCCTTCTTGCTGAAGTCGTGCCAGGGCGCCTCGAGCTTGACCTCGGTGCCGTCGATCCGCTTGACCGTGTCGCCGATGCTCACCGCCAGTTCGACCGAGGCATTCTGCGGGTGCCGGTCGGCCTCGTGGTCCTTCAGCGAGGTCAGCCCCATCGCGGGCTCGGAGGCATAGCGGCCGGTCTGCGGCCCCGGCGTCGGCACCTCGCCCTTGGTGATGGCGTCGAGGATCTCGCCGAAGCGCTCGGCGGTGAGGTCCTCGTAGTAGTCCTTGCCGATCTGGGCCATGGGCGCATTGGCGCAGGCACCGAGGCATTCCACCTCTTCCCAGCTCAGCTTGCCGTCCTCGGAGGTCTCGAAGGGCTTCTTGGCGATCTTGTCCTTGCAGACCGCGATCAGGTCCTCGGCGCCGCAGATCATGCAGGAGGTCGTCCCGCAGACCTGGATATGCGCGACCGAGCCCACCGGGGCGAGCTGGAACATGAAGTAGAAGGTCGCCACCTCGAGCGCGCGCATGTAGGCCATGTCGAGCATCTGCGCGACATGTTCGATCGCCGCCCGGCTCAGCCAGCCTTCCTGCTCCTGGGCCCGCCACAGCAGCGGGATGATCGCGGAGGCCTGGCGGTCCTTCGGGAACTTGGTGATCTGCGTCTCCGCCCAGGCCTGGTTCTCGGGCGTGAAGGCGAAGCTTTCCGGTTGCTCGTGGTGCAGTCGTCTCAGCATGGCTATCTTTCCGTCTCTCCGGCGGCGCGGTGGCGCGCTTGGGCCGGCTGGTGTCCCGGGATCAGGCCTCGGCCGCCGCGTCCGCGTCCGCCTCGGGGGCGGCGGGCTCGGCGGGCGTGCAGGGGCCGGTCTTGAGCCGGATGCCCCCGTTCGAGAGCCGCGCCGCGGCGCCGGTGTCGACCCGGAAGGCCGCCATTTCCTGCGCCTGCGCCCGGCTCAGCCCGGTCTGGATCTCGACCGCCTGGTAATCGCCCTCGTCCACGAGATCGCAGCCGATGGTCGCCATGGCGCTGTCGAAATTCGCCACGTCGGTCTCGTCGGTGCCCTCGGGCGGGGTTTCGCAGGCCGCCAGGAGCGTCACCGCCCCCAGTGCAAACAGGCGTTTCATGTCAGCGTCCCTCGTTCTTCTGTCGCGGCTGTTCCGCCGCTTCTGGCGTTGCGCCCGCCTCCGGGCAAGGGCCCCGCGCTTGCGCCCGGGGCCGCCGCGATCAGCGGTCCACCTCCCCGAACACGATGTCGAGCGAGCCCAGCACCGCCGAGACATCGGCGAGCTGGTGGCCCTTGCAGAGGTGGTCCATGGCCTGCAGATGCGCATAGCCCGGCGCTCGGATCTTGGCGCGGTACGGCCGGTTGCTGCCATCGGCGACCAGGTAGACGCCGAATTCGCCCTTCGGCGCCTCGACGCAGGCGTAGACCTCGCCCTCGGGGACGTGGAAGCCCTCGGTGTAGAGCTTGAAGTGATGGATCAGCGCTTCCATCGAGGTCTTCATCTCCGACCGCTTCGGCGGGGTGACCTTGCCGCGCGCCAGGATGTCGCCCTGGTTCTCGGGCAGGCGCAGCTTCTCGATGGCCTGTTCCATGATGTGCACCGACTGGCGCATCTCTTCCATGCGGATCAGGTAGCGGTCGTAGCAGTCGCCGTTCTTGCCCACCGGGATGCGGAAGTCGAACTCGTCATAACATTCGTAGGGCTGGCTGCGGCGCAGGTCCCAGGCCATGCCGGAGCCGCGCACCATGACGCCCGAGAAGCCCCATTCCTGGGCCTCTTCCTGCGAGACGATGCCGATGTCGACGTTGCGCTGCTTGAAGATCCGGTTCTCGGTCAGGAGCCCGTCGATGTCGTCGAGGACGGGCATGAATTCCTTGCACCAGGTCTCCATGTCGTCGAGCAGCTCGGGCGGCAGATCCTGGTGCACGCCGCCGGGCCGGAAGTAGGCCGCGTGCAGACGCGCGCCCGAGGCCCGCTCGTAGAAATACATCAGCTTCTCGCGCTCCTCGAAGCCCCAGAGCGGCGGCGTCAGCGCGCCCACGTCCATGGCCTGCGTGGTGACGTTGAGAAGGTGGTTCAGAACCCGGCCGACCTCGCAGAAGAGCACCCGGATGAGCTGCGCCCGGCGCGGCACCTCGGTGCCGGTCAGCCGCTCGATGGCCAGGCACCAGCCGTGCTCCTGGTTCATCGTGCCGACGTAGTCGAGCCGGTCGAAATAGGGCAGATTCTGCAGGTAGGTGCGGCTTTCCATCAGCTTCTCGGTGCCGCGGTGCAACAGCCCGATATGCGGGTCGCAGCGCTCGCAGATCTCGCCGTCGAGCTCGAGCACGAGGCGCAACACGCCGTGCGCCGCGGGGTGCTGCGGACCGAAGTTGATGTTGAAGTTGCGGATTTTCTGCTCTTGCGTCTGAGCGTCGTCGAACCCTTTGGAGCCGTCCATCACTTCGCCCCCTCTTCGGCTTTCTCATCGCCCGGCAGCACGTATTCCGCGCCTTCCCAGGGGCTCATGAAATCGAACTGGCGGTATTCCTGCACCAGGCTCACCGGCTCGTAGACGACGCGCTTGCGCTCTTCGTCGTAGCGGACCTCGACGTAACCGGTGGTCGGGAAGTCCTTGCGCAGCGGGTGGCCGCGGAAGCCGTAGTCGGTCAGCAGGCGGCGCAGGTCGGGGTGGCCCGAGAAGAGGATCCCGAACATGTCGAAGATCTCGCGCTCGAACCAGTTGGCCGAGGGGTGCACCGTGACGATCGAGGGCACCAGGTCCTCTTCGCGGATCGCGACCTTCAGCCGGATGCGGTGGTTCTGGTGCATCGACAAGAAGTGGTAGACCACGTCGAAGCGCTTGGCGCGCTCGGGGTAGTCGACCGCGGTGATGTCGATCAGCGTGGAGAACCGGCAGGTGGGTTCCTCCTTCAGCCATTCGACCAGGCCGCGGATGTTGGCGGCGGCGACCTGCATGGTCAGCTCGCCCTGCGTCACTTCCCAGGAGACGACGCAATCGGGGCGCTTGGCCTCGATGTAGCCGCCGAGTTCCTGCATTTCGCTGCTCATGGGCGGGTCTCCTTCAGCGTGTCAGCGTGCCGGTGCGGCGGATCTTCCGCTGCAGCGCCATGACCCCGTAGAGCAGCGCCTCCGCGGTCGGCGGGCAGCCGGGCACATAGACGTCCACCGGCACCACCCGGTCGCAGCCGCGCACGACGCTGTAGCTGTAGTGGTAATAGCCCCCGCCGTTGGCGCAGGAGCCCATCGAGATCACGTAGCGCGGCTCGGGCATCTGGTCGTAGACCTTGCGCAGCGCCGGCGCCATCTTGTTGGTTAGCGTGCCCGCGACGATCATCACGTCGGACTGGCGCGGGCTGGCGCGCGGCGCCACGCCGAAGCGCTCGAGGTCGTAGCGCGGCATCGAGGTCTGCATCATCTCGACCGCGCAGCACGCCAGGCCGAAGGTCATCCAGTGCAGCGAGCCGGTGCGCGCCCAGTTGATGATGTCCTCGGTCGAGGTCAGCAGGAAGCCCTTGTCGGTGAGCTCCCGGTTGAGGTCCTGAACGGCGACGTCGCGGTCGGCGGCGGCCGTGTTCGCGCCTGTCATCACTCCCATTCGAGCGCCCCTTTCTTCCATTCATAGGCGAAGCCGATGGTGAGAACCGCGAGGAACACCATCATCGACCAGAAACCCGCCATCGAGATGTCCTGGAAGCCGACGGCCCAGGGGAACAGGAAGGCGATCTCGAGATCGAAGATGATGAACAGGATCGACACCAGGTAGAAGCGCACGTCGAACTTCATGCGTGCGTCGTCGAAGGCGTTGAACCCGCATTCGTAGGCCGAGAGCTTCTCGGGGTCGGGGTTGCGCACGGCCAGCACCAGAGCGGCGAGGATGAGCACCAGGCCCAGGCCGATGGCAATGGCGAGGAAAACGAGGATCGGGAGGTATTCCCTCAGCATCTCTTCCACGGGGGTCTGTCCTTTCCATTCGCTGGCCGGAGAGCCCACGGATTACGGCGCGGATCACCGGTTGCTAGTCGGTCTTGCCACCATCTATCCGCGCCGCCATGGGGGGTCAACGGGGCGCGGCGAAGTGCCGGGGTCCCCGGTGCCCCCATCGGGGCGCGGCGCTCCGGGCGCGGCGCGCGGGCTTATGCCTGCCGCCGGGGGCTTTGCGCCTGGGCGCGGGGCCCCGGGCAGGCCGGCGGGCGCGGGCCCGGTGTCTTCGTGGCTAGAGCATAGCAGACCACCCGGCGGTGGAGCAAAGAGGTGGGACGGCGGGGCGATTTCGTGACGTGGCGGCGGGGATCCCGGCCGCGCGGGTGCCGGGTTTTTGATCATCTGGTGCTGGAGTTTGGGGGCTGTGGTGCCTCCTTAGGCCATCGGATGGCGTTTCATCACCCGTTGCGTCGGAAGAGCAGCGCTCCCCTGCCCCGCCTTACGCGCCGAGCCGGACGTCCGTTCAGTCCCCACCCATGAGCGACCAAACATCCCCCCTGCCCCGCCCGCCCCAAACAAAAATGCGCCCGCCGAAGCGGACGCATTCTTGCACTCAATCGCGCGCGGAGGGTCTTCACCCGCGGCTCATTCCCCTGGCCGCGGATCACCGCGGCGCGATCACTGACCACTTGCACAATTGTCCCGCGAACAAATCGGGAGTCCGCGGATGTCCGAGACCCGGACGTCACTGGTCCAACCCATCGGGCCGCCCGGAGCGTCCTACCCGCGCTTGCCCGCACATTGGACAAGGCTGGAGGCCCGGCACACCGACCCGCACTGACACTATACCACACTCGTTAAGGCCATTGTTTCCCTGGCCGGTCACTCGTCACGCCCCTGCGCTCCATACGCCACGCTCCGGGGCTCACCGTTTCAGGGTTCGCCGCCGGGACACCCCCGCGTCCCGGCCGGCTCCCCGGCGCGCCGCTCCGTCACACTCGGACCGGCGCGCGCCGCCGGAAGACCTCTCATCTATCTCCCGGCAGGGATGACACTAGCAGCTCGCCCGCGGCGCTTCATGGCAACGGGAGCATAGGAAACGCGCATTTCGGATCGCCGACCTATCCCTTCGGATAGGAATGCGGGCGGCATGGTGCCGCGAGGCCCGGCAGGGGCGGATTTCCTTTAAGCTTCAAAGGGTCACGGGCGCCCGCACGCGAGGCGCGCCGCGAATCTGGCTGGGCGCAAGCGGCCCGACAGTGACAGCGCCGCAGGCAAAGAGGCACGGCGCGGCGCCCAGCACAAGACAACGCCGCCCCCCGAGAGGCGCGGCGCAGGTCTTCGCAAGGCTCCCGGCGCGCGGGCGCCTTCAGCCCCCGGCCCAGCGCGGCTTGCGCTTGTCGAAGAAGGCGCTCAGCCCCTCCTCGGCCTCCGCCGTCTCCCAGCGGTCGGCCAGCGCGTCGATCGCCATGTCGACATCCGCCTCGGAGACCCGGCCCGCCAGCGCGCCGAGCAGCGCCTTGGCCTCAGCCACGGCCCCCGGCGCGCAGGTCAGGTAAGGCGCGACCTCGGCCTCGACCGCGGCATCGAGCGCCTCGGGCGCCACCACGTCCTTCAGGAGGTTCAGCCGCACGCCCTCCTCGGCGGGGAAGATCCGCCCATTCATGAAGATCTCGCGGGCCTTCGCGGCGCCCATCTTGGCCACCACGTAGGGGCCGATGTTGGCGGGCAGGAGCCCCAGCCGCACCTCGGTCAGCCCGAGCTTGGCGCCCGCGACACCGATCGCCGCGTCGCAGACCGAGATCAGCCCGACGCCGCCGCCGAAGGCATTGCCGTGGATCCGCCCGATCAGCGGCTGCGGCAGCCGCGCCAGCGCGCCCAGCGCCTCGGCAATACGGCGGCTTTCGCGCTTGCGCGTCGCGGCATCCATCTCGCGCTGCTCGCGCATCCAGGCCAGGTCGCCCCCGGCGCAGAAGGTCGGCCCCTCGGCGGCCAGGATCACCACCCGGACCTCGGGGTCGCGGGCCAGCGCCTCGGCGGCCTCCACGAGCTCGGTCATCATCTGCGCCGACATCGCGTTGTGTTTCTCGGCCCGCGCCAGGGCCAGCGTGGCCACGCCGCGCGCGTCGCGGCTGACATTCACCAGGTCTGCCAAAGTCCTCTCCCTTACGTCTTCGCGCCCGCGGACGCCTGCCGCAGCCCGCGCGCGATCTCGGCCGCCTCGGCGATGCGCGCGAGGTCGAGCCCGGTCTCATAGCCCAGTTCCGCAAGCCGCGCCGCGACCGTCTCGGTCGCCACGTTGCCCTTGGCGCCGGGCGCATAGGGACAGCCGCCGAGCCCGCCGACCGCCGCGTCGAAGACCCGGAGCCCGCGGGCCAGCGCCACCTCGATGTTCTCGACCGCGCGGCCCGAGGTGTCGTGGAAATGCCCGGCGAGCCGCGCCGCCGGGATCTCCTCCAGCACCGCGCCCAGCATGGCGTCGACCGCCTCGGGGCGGCCCTGCCCGATGGTGTCGCCCAGGCTCACCTCGTAGACGCCCATCTCGCGCAGCGCAGCGGCGACGCGGGCCACCGCCTCTGGTGCCACCGGCCCGTCGTAGGGGCATTCGACCACGCAGGAGATATAGCCCCGGACCGGCAGCCCGGCCTGGCGCGCCGCCTCGGCGACCGGGGCGAAACGCTCCAGGCTCTCGGCGATGCTGGCGTTGATATTGGCCTTGGAGAAGCCCTCGGAGGCCGAGCCGAAGATCGCCACCTCGTCGGCGCGGGCGGCCAGGGCGCCCTCGAGCCCCTTCATGTTCGGGGTCAGCGCCGCGTAGGAGACCCCCGGCGCGCGCCGGATCGCGCCCAGAACCTCGCCGGAATTGGCCATCTGCGGCACCCATTTGGGGCTCACGAAAGAGGCCACCTCGATGCGCCGGAAACCCGCCGCGCTCAGGCAGTCGATCAGCCGCACCTTCTCGGCGACGGAAATTTCGCCCTTTTCGTTCTGCAGCCCGTCGCGCGGGCCGACCTCGAATATCTCGACCGTCTCGGCCATGGCTCAGCCCTCCCAGGCGGGGTAGAAATCCTTGGCGTAAAGCCGCGCGCCTTCGCCCGGCAGGCTCGCCGCGAAGGCGGGCCGCGCGGTCATCCGGGCATACCAGGCGGCCAGCCGCGGGAAGTCCTCGATCGGCGCGAAATGCCGCGCCATGTAGATCGCCTGCGCCACGCCGATGTCGGCGGCGGTAAGGCGCCCGGCGGCCAGGTGGTCGCGCCCCTCGAGCCGCGCCTCGATCGCGGCGTAACATTTGCCGAGCCGCGCCGCCTCGAGCTTCATCACCACCGGCGAGCGCATGGAATCCTCGTAGAGCATGATGTGCTGCTGGGTCAGCGCGGCGGCGTGCTGGCTGAGGGTCTCCGCGAAATGCAGCCAGATCAGCCAGTCGGCCCGGCCCTCACCTCCCGGCGCGACGCCCAGCCCCGCCTCGGGGAAGCGCTCGCAGAGGTATTCGGCGATGGCGCCGGTCTCGAAGAGGGTCTCGCCGTCGATCTCCAGGCTCGGCACCCGGCCCGCGGGCGAGAGCGCCAGGTAGTCCGGCGCGCGCAGGCTCTTGTCGAAGGGCCGCTCCACCACCTCGAAGTCGAGGCCCAGCTCGTGCAGGAGCCAGAGCGTCCGCATCGAGCGGGTCTGGGGCGCGTGGTGCAGCCGGATCATGCCGCCGCTCCGTCGTCCTCTTCGAGCCGCAGAAGCGCGGCACCGGCCTCGACCTGGTCGCCCTCTGCGACCATGACCTCGGCCACGGTGCCGGCGCGCCCGGCCTTGAGCCCGTGCTCCATCTTCATGGCCTCCAGCACCGCGAGCCGCTGGCCCGCCTCGACCGCGTCACCGGCGGCGACCAGCACCTGCGCCACCCGGCCCGGCATCGGCGCCTCGATGACATCGGCGGAATGCGCGGCGGCGGCGCGGGCCAGCGGGTCGACCACCTCGAGCCCGATGCCGTGATGGGCGAAGACGGTGATCCGCTCGCCGTGGCGCACGCCGCCCTGGGCCGGCATCCCGTCGAAGCGCCAGGCGTGCCCAAGGCGTTCGGCCAGGACCGTGGCGCCGGGCAGCTCGACCTCGATCCGGTCGGCGCCGCGGGCGCGCAGGTAGATCACCAGGTCCTCGCCGCCGCGCTTCAGCACCAGCCGCTGCGAGAGCGGCTGCCAGAGCGCGAAGCCCTGCTGCGGGGTCGCGGGACCGTCAAGGCCCGCCGCGATCAGCGCCGCCTCGGCCAGATGCGCCGCCGCCAGTTCCGGCACCTCGGTCAGCGCGTCGAGGTCGCGGTCGATCAGCCCGGTGTCGACATCGCCCGCCGCGAAGCCCCGGTGCGCGGCCAGCGCGCCCAGGAAGGCCAGGTTGGTGACCGTGCCCGCCACCTCGGTCTCGGAAAGCGCGCGGGCGAGCCGCCGCAGCGCGATGGCGCGGGTCGGACCATGGGTGACGATCTTGGCGATCATCGGGTCGTAATAGGGGGTGATCACATCGCCCGAGCGCACCCCGGTATCCGAGCGCGCACCCTCGGGGAAGCGCAGGTGATCGAGCCGCCCGGTCGCGGGCAGGAAGCCCTTGGGCACGTCCTCGGCGTAAAGCCGGGCCTCGAAGGCATGACCCTGAAGCGGGATCTCGTCCTGGCCCAGGGGCAGCGGCGCACCGGCGGCGACGCGGAGCTGCCATTCCACCAGGTCGAGGCCCGTGACCGCCTCGGTCACCGGGTGTTCGACCTGCAGGCGGGTGTTCATCTCCATGAAGAAGAACCCGTCGGGCGAGAGCCCGCCCGAGCCGTCGACGATGAACTCCACCGTGCCCGCGCCCTTGTAGCCGATGGCCTCGGCGGCGCGCACCGCGGCGGCCCCCATGGCGGCGCGCATCTCGGGCGTCATGCCAGGAGCCGGGGCCTCCTCGATGACCTTCTGGTGGCGGCGCTGCAGCGAGCAGTCGCGTTCGTAGAGATGCACCGCCGAGGTCCCGTCGCCGAAGACCTGCACCTCGATGTGGCGCGGCTTGGTGACGAATCTCTCGATCAGCACGGCGGCATTGCCGAAGGCGCCCTTGGCCTCGGCCCGGGCCGAGGCCAGCGCCTCGGCGAAATCACCCTCGGCCTCGACCTTGCGCATGCCCTTGCCGCCGCCGCCCGCGACGGCCTTGATCAGCACCGGGTAGCCGATGCGCCCGGCCTCGCGCGCCAGGAGCGCGTCGTCCTGGTCGGCGCCGTGGTAGCCCGGCACCACCGGCACGCCGGCCTCTTCCATCAGCGCCTTGGCCGCGTCCTTGAGGCCCATGCGCCGGATCGCATCCGCCGAGGGGCCGATGAAGGTCAGCCCGGCGGCCTCCACCGCCTCGACGAAATCGGGGTTCTCGGAGAGGAAGCCGTAGCCCGGATGGATCGCCTCGGCGCCGCTCGAGAGCGCGGCCTCGATGATGCGCTCGCCATCGAGATAGCTTTCCGAGGGCGCCGGCGGGCCGATATGCACCGCCCGGTCGGCCAGGGCCACGTGCCGCGCGTCGCGGTCGGCGTCGGAATAGACCGCCACCGTGCCCACGCCCATGCGCCGGGCGGTCTCGATCACGCGGCAGGCGATCTCGCCGCGGTTGGCGATCAGGATCCTGTCAAACATCCGCGCCGCCTTTCCCTTGCTTGTGCCAGTGGTTCCGCGTGTGGGATTGGGTCTCATTGATCATCATCGGGGCCCTCCTCACATCCGGAACACGCCGAAGCGCGTGTCCTCGATCGGCCGGTTCAGCGCCGCGCGGAGCGAGAGCGCCAGCACCTCGCGGGTCTTGCGCGGGTCGACGACGCCGTCGTCCCAAAGCCGCGCCGAGGCGTAAAGCGGGTGCGACTGGCGCTCGAACATCTCGATGGTGGGGCGCTTGAACTCGGCCTCGGCGGCCTCGGACCAGCTTTCGCCGGATTTCTCCATGGCAGACCGCTTGACCGTGGCCAGCACGCCCGCGGCCTGTTCGCCGCCCATGACCGAAATCCGGCTGTTGGGCCAGGTCCAGAGGAAGCGCGGGCTGTAGGCCCGGCCCGCCATGCCGTAGTTGCCCGCCCCGAAGGAGCCGCCGACCAGCATGGTGATCTTCGGCACGCTGGTGGTCGCCACGGCGGTCACCATCTTGGCGCCGTGCCGGGCGATGCCCTCGTTCTCGTATTTCCGACCCACCATGAAGCCGGTGATGTTCTGCAGGAAGACCAGCGGGATCTTCCGCTGCGAGCAGAGCTCGACGAAATGCGCGCCCTTCTGCGCGGCCTCGGAGAACAGCACGCCGTTGTTGGCGACGATGCCCACCGGGCAGCCCTCGACATGGGCGAAGCCGGTGACCAGCGTGTCGCCGAAGCGCGGCTTGAACTCGTCGAAGCGCGAGCCGTCGACGACGCGGGCGATGACCTCGCGGATGTCATAGGGCGTGCGCAAGTCGGCGGGCACCACGCCGAGGATGTCCTCGGGGTCGTAGGCGGGCGGCTCGGGGCTTTCCCAGCGCACGCCCGCCGGTTTGTCGCGGTTGAGCCCGGCCACCGCGCGGCGGGCGAGCGCCAGCGCGTGGTAGTCGTCCTCGGCGAGGTAGTCGGCCACGCCCGAGAGCCGGGTGTGCACGTCGCCGCCGCCCAGGTCCTCGGCGCTGACCTCCTCGCCGGTGGCGGCCTTCACCAGGGGCGGGCCCGCGAGGAAGATCGTGCCCTGGTCCTTCACGATGATCGTCACGTCGGACATCGCGGGCACATAGGCGCCGCCGGCGGTGCAGGAGCCCATGACCACCGCGATCTGGGGGATGTTCTTGGCGCTCATCTGGGCCTGGTTGTAGAAGATCCGCCCGAAGTGGTCGCGGTCGGGGAAGACCTCGTCCTGGTTGGGCAGGTTCGCGCCGCCCGAATCCACCAGGTAGATGCAGGGCAGATGGTTCTCCTCGGCGATCTCCTGGGCGCGCAGGTGCTTCTTGACGGTCATCGGGTAATAGGTGCCGCCCTTCACCGTGGCGTCATTGGCCAGGACCATGCAGTCCTGCCCCGAGACCCGCCCGATGCCCGCGATGGCGCCCGCCGCGGGCGCGGCCCCGTCATACATGTCATGCGCCGCCGTGGCGCCGACCTCGAGGAAGGGCGAGCCGGGGTCGAGCAGCCCCGCCACCCGGTCGCGCGGCAGCATCTTGCCGCGGTCGAGATGGCGCTGGCGCGCCCGCTGGCCGCCGCCCGCCGCGGCCTGGGCCGCCGCCTCCTCGACCACCCGCAGCGCCTCGAGATGGGCGGCGCGGTTGGCCTTGAACTCCTCCGATCCGGCCATCGCCTGGGATTGCAGTTTCACGACCGCTCCTCCTTGGTCTCGGCCCGGGCCCGGGCCTTCAGTTCCTTGCGGATCACCTTGCCCGTGACCGTCATCGGCAGGGCATCGAGAAAGGCGACCTCGCGGGGGTAGAGATGGCTGGCGAGCCGCGCGCGGACCCAGCCTTTCAATTCTTCGGCCAGCCCTTCCGTCTCTGCGCCGGGGCGCGGTACGACATAGGCCTTCACGATCTCGCCGCGGATCTCGTCGGGCTTGCCCACGACGCCCACCGTGGCGACGGCGGGATGGGTGAGCAGGCAGTCCTCGATCTCGGCGGGGCCGATGCGGTAGCCCGCCGAGGCGATCACGTCGTCCTCGCGCCCGACGAAGCGCAGGTAGCCGTCCTGCCAGGTGCCGCGGTCGCCGGTCAGCATCCACTTGCCGCGGAACTTGGCCGCCGTGGCGCGCGGGTTGCGCCAGTATTCCAGCATCATCGCCGCCGAGCCGCGCTTGATCGCGATGTCGCCCTCGCCCTCGGTCTCGCGGCCCTCGGCGTCGATCACCGCGAGCCTGTGGCCAGGCACCGGGCGGCCGATGGCCCCGGGCTGCGGCTCGAAGAGCGCCGCACAGGAGGAGGCCACCATGTTGCATTCGGTCTGGCCATAGAACTCGTTGATGGTCACGCCCAGCGCCTCGCGCCCCCAGGCCAGCATCTCGGGGCCGAGCGGCTCGCCGCCCGAGGCGACCGAACGCAGGCCGGGGATCGTCGCGCCCTCGGCCTTGAGCATGCGCAGGACGGTGGGCGGGAAGAAGACGTTCTTCACCCCCGCCTCGGCGCAGATCCGGGCGCAATCGGCGGGCGTAAACTTCGCCGTCCGCGCCGCGACCACCGGCACGCCCAGCGCCAGTCCCGGCATCAGCACGTCGAAGAGCCCGCCGATCCAGGCCCAGTCGGCCGGCGTCCAAAAGACGTCGCCGCGCTGGCCGAGGAAATCGTGGCTCATCTCCACGCCGGGTAGATGGCCGGTCAGGATGCGGTGGCCGTGCAGCGCGCCCTTGGGCCGCCCGGTGGTGCCGCTGGTGTAGATCAGCACCGCCGCGTCGTCGGGCTCGGTCGGCACGCCGGCCTTGGTGCCGCCGGCCTGGCGCGGCAGGCTCTCTCCGGTGACAAGCCCCAGCCCGAAGCCCGCGAGCGCCGCCTGCCCCTCGGCGTCGGTGACCACCACGCCCAGGCCCGAATCGTCGATCCGGGTTTCCAGCGCCTCGCGGCCGAAGAGCTTGAACAGCGGCACCGAGATCGCGCCCAGCCGCCAGGCCGCGACATGCGCCGCGGCGCAGAGCGGCGACTGCGACAAGAGCACGCCGACCCGGTCGCCGCGCATCACGCCCTTCTCGATCAGCGCCACCTCGACCCGGCGCGACAGCTCCCAGAGCTGGCCGTAGGTCACGTCGCGCCGCCCGCCGCCCGAGAGGTCGATCAGCGCGATGCGCTCGGGTTCGACCGCCGCCCAGCCGTCGCAGACCTGATGCGCCAGGTTCAGCTCTTCCGGCAGGTCCCAGTGGAACCCGGCATAAAGCGCGTCATAGGGGCGTTTTCGCAGCATCAGCTCAGCCGCCTTCCGGCCCGACCTGGCGTTCCAGCCCGCCGAAGCGGTTGACGTAATAGGTGTAATGCCGCGCCGGGTCGTGCGGCTCGGGCCCGCAGATCACCACCAGCCAGCCCGCCCCCTCGGGCGCGGGGCGCGCGCGGCAGTCCGACGGCGCCCCGGGCCCTGTGCCCGCCGCGCGGCGGTCGGCCAGGTAGCGCTCGGCATAGGCCGCGATCACCTCGGTCTCGGAGACATTGGCCACGAGCCAGCCCTGCCGCCAGCCGAAGAGGCCGGCGAGCGCGACGATCAGCGCGAAGGGCAGGAACAGGGCCCATCTGGGCATCACCCCATCGCCGCCATGAGCTCTCGGCCGACCAGCATCCGCCGGATCTCGGAGGTGCCGGCGCCGATCTCCATGAGCTTGGCGTCGCGGAAGATGCGGCTCACCGGGGTCTCGTTCATGAAGCCCGCGCCACCCATGGCCTGCACCGCCTGATGCGCCTGTTTCATCGCCTCCTCGGAGGCATAGAGACAGCAGGCGGCGGCGTCCTGGCGGGTGACCTCGCCGCGGTCGCAGGCCTTGGCGACCTCGTAGACATAGGCGCGCGCCGAGTTCATCGCCGTGTACATATCGGCGATCTTGCCCTGCATGAGCTGGAACGACCCGATGGGTTTGCCGAACTGCTTGCGCTCGGCCAAATAGGGCATGATCTCGTCGAGACAGGCGGCCATGATGCCGAGCCCGATGCCCGCCAGCACGACGCGCTCGTAATCGAGCCCCGACATCAGCACCTGCACCCCGCGCCCCTCTTCGCCGAGGACGTTCTCGAAGGGCACTTCCACGTCCTCGAAGACCAGCTCGGCGGTGTTCGAGCCGCGCATCCCGAGCTTGTCGAAATGCGGGCTGGTGGAGAAGCCCTTCATCTCCTTCTCGACCAGGAAGGCGGTGATGCCCTTGGAGCCCGCGTCGGCGTCGGTCTTGGCATAGACCACCAGCGTATCGGCGTCGGGCCCGTTGGTGATCCAGTATTTCGAGCCGTTCAGCACATAGCGGTCGTTGCGCTTCTCGGCGCGCAGCTTCATCGAGACGACATCCGAGCCCGCGCCCGCCTCGGACATGGCCAGCGCGCCGACATGTTCGCCCGAGACCAGCCGCGGCAGGTAGTGCTTGCGCTGCTCCTCGTTGCCGTTGAGCCGGATCTGGTTCACGCAGAGGTTGGAATGCGCCCCGTAGGACAGCGAGACGCTGGCCGAGGCGCGGGCCACCTCCTCGATGGCGACGGTATGGGCCAGGTAGCCCATCTCGGCGCCGCCGAACTCCTCTTCGACGGTCACGCCCAGAAGGCCCAGCTCGCCCATCTCGCGCCAGAGCTCGTTGGGGAAGGCATTGGTCCGGTCGATCTCGGCGGCCAGCGGCTTCACCCGCTCCTGCGCCCAGCCGTGCACCGTCTCGCGCAGGGCGTCGACATCCTCGCCCAGGTCGAACTTCATCACCGCGTTGAACATCGGCCTGCCTCCTCCCGGCATTTATTGAACAACCGTTCTATTCCCTACTCCCCCGGCCCCGGTCCCGTCAATGGCCCCGGAACCTCGGCCCCGGGGGCAGGGTTGCATGGGAAGCACCTGATCGAAAGGATTTCCACATGGCAACCGACCTCAAGGATATGTTCTGGAAACGCATGGATGACGTGCAGGCGGGGCTGCTCTCGGCCGCTGGCGAGCGCCCGGTGCCCATGGCGCCGCATGCCGACCGTGACGAGAAGGCGCTGTGGTTCATCACCGCGCGCGGCTCGGCCGCCGATCGCGCCGGGCACAGCGGTGACGACGCGAGCTTCCAGGTCGCCGATCCGAAGGCGAACCTCTATGCCAATCTCGACGGCAAGATCACCATCGTCGACGACGGCGACAAGCTCGACGAGATCTGGAGCGCCGTGGCCGGGGCCTGGTTCGAGGACGGCCGCAACGACGAGGCGGTGCGCCTGGTGAAATTCACCCCGCACGAGGGCGAGGTCTGGGCGACCGAGAAATCGGCGGGGTTCCTCTACGAGATCGCCCGCGCGCAGGTCTCCAACCGCACGCCCGACGCGGGCGAGCACGGCCGGCTGGCGTTCTGATCGCCGCCGCCGCATGGTTCAGAGAGAAGGCCCGGTCCGGTGTGACCGGGCTTTTTCTTTGGCTTTGGGTGGGCGGAGGGTGTCCGGGCTGGCGCTGACGTGGGCCGGGGTGGATTGGCTTTCTCAGCCTGCCACGATTTGCGGACCTCGGCGCGGGAGAGCTGCGAACGCGGGCCGCGCCTTCTGTGTGGCACCCTACGCCGTCTGCGCCAACCTCAGCCGCCGGGCAGATGCCCTGCCCCGCCCATCTCTCCGCTCCCGCTCCCGCAACCGCCCCTTCACGGCGCCAGCGCGGCGACCTCCTCGTGCAGGATGCGGGCGATGAGCTGGCAATCCTCGACCGTGAAGGTCAGCGGCAGCCGCAGGTCCATCAGACCTTTCAGCACCCGGTCGGTGCGCCGGAGCGGCAGCGGCGCGGCGTAGTGCCAGTGATCGTAACGCGAGGTGAAGCCGCGCGGCGTCTCGGCGCCGAACCACTTCAGCTCCACGCCCCGCGCACCCGCGCGGGTCACCAGCTCGGCCAACCGGTCCTCGGGCCAGTCGAGCGCCAGGAACTGGAAGCTCGACCCGACGAACGCCTCGGCCTCGCGGCGATGCGGCAGGGTGATCCCCGGCGCGCCCCAGAGCCCGACCTCGAGCGCGCGGTAACGCTCCAGCCAGTCCGCCGCCCGCCCCTCGAGCCGCGAGAGCTGCGGGCGCAGGATCGCCGCGCGCAGGTTGTCCATCCGCCCCGAGATGTTGGGCACCTCGTAGCGCAGGTTCTCGAAGGCCTCGGGCCCCGGCGCGGCGAGGTGGCGCTCATACAGCATGTAGCTGCCCGACAGCAGGATCATCCGCGCCGCCAGCCCCTCGTCGTCGGTGATCAAAAGCCCGCCCTCGCCGGAATTGGCGTGTTTGTAGGTCTGGGTCGAATAGCAGCCGATCACCCCGTGCCGTCCCGAGGGCACACCGTTCCAGCGCGCCCCCATGGTATGGGCGCAATCCTCGACGAGGATCAGCCCGACCTCGCGGCAGACCTCGGTCAGCCGGTCCATGTCGGCGATATGGCCGCGCATATGCGAGAGCATCAGCACCCGCGCCTCGCCCGCCTTTTCGGCCAGGTCGTCGAGGTCGATGGTCAACTCCTCGGTGGTCTCCACGAAGACCGGCCGGGCGCCCAGCGCGGCGATGGCGCCGGGCACCGGGGCCAGCGTGAAGGCATTGGTCAGGACCGGCTCGCCCGGGCCCACGCCCAGCGCCCGCAGCGCCGCGCCCAGCGCGTAGCCGCCCGAGGCCACCGCCAGGCAGTAGCGCGCGCCGGTCAGCGCCGCGAAGTCCTGTTCGAGAAGCGCGGCCTCGCCCAGCTCGCCCTCGGCGAGGTTGTAGCGGTGCAGCCGCCCGTGGCGCAGAACCGCGAGCGCGGCCTCGATCCCCTCCTCGGGGATGGCCTCCTGCTGGGTGAAATTGCCAGTAAACCTGTCGCTCATGGCGCCCGAGAACACGCGCAAACGCAGCCCACGTCAATCGCTCATGCGGCCCCGAGCAGGCGGCCTGCGGTCGCGGGCAACTCGTCGAAATGGTCGATTACCGCCTCGGGCAGGAGCCGCGTGATGCCGCGGCCCTCGGGGCCGAAGCCCACCAGGATCGAGGGCAGCCCCGCCGCGCGGGCGGTCTCGCGGTCGGTCTCGGTGTCGCCGACCAGGCAGGCGCGCCCCGCCGTGCCCCCGGCGGCGGCGATGGCCGCGTGCAGCGGCGCGGGATCGGGCTTGCGCACCGGCAGCGTGTCCGCCCCGATCAGCGAGGCGAAGGCCCCGCGCACGCCCAGCTCGCGCAGGAGCGCCTCGGCCAGGGCCTCGGGCTTGTTGGTGCAGATCCCCACGGCGAAGCCCTCGGCCGCCAGCCGCTCCACCGCCGCCATGGCGCCGGGATAAAGGGTGGTATGGACGGCAATGCGCGCGCCGTAATGCTCCAGCAGGCGCGAATACCAGCGATCGACCTCGGCCTCGTCGCTGCTGCCGGCGCGTTCGAGACCCAGCCGCAGCATCGCCCGCCCGCCGCGGAAGGCGGTCAGCGCGTCGCCCTCGGGGTCGAGCCGCGCGGAAAGCGCCATCTCCGCGAAACAGGCATTGGCCGCGGCGATCAGGTCGCCGCTCGTGTCGGCCAGCGTGCCGTCCAGGTCGAAGATCACCGTGCGCATGTTTTCGCCCCCTTGTCACAGCCCGACACAACCCGTGATGGAGAATGCCTTGCTGCCATGAGCCGTCCGGTTAAAACGGGCCCGGTGTCAAAGCAAAGAGATTTTTTATGAGCATTGCCCTCGTCATTCTGGCCGCCGGCAAGGGGACCCGGATGGACTCGGACCTGCCCAAGGTCCTGCACAAGATCGGCGGAGCGCCGATGCTGCATCACGCGATGCAGGCCGGCGCCAGCCTCGAGCCCGAGCGCTGCATCGTCGTCGCGGGCCATGGCGCCGAGGCGGTCACCAAGGCGGCGCGGGACTACGACCCCGACTGCGAGGTGGTGATCCAGTCCGAACAGAAGGGCACCGGCCATGCTGTGGCCCAGGCCGAGGCCGCGCTGGCCGATTTCGACGGTGACGTGATCGTGCTTTACGGCGACACCCCCTTCATCAGCCACGAGACGCTCGAGGCCATGGCCGAGGCGCGCGGGCGCTCCGACGTGGTGGTCCTGGGCTTCGAGGCGGCGGACCCGGGCCGCTACGGGCGGCTGGTCACCAACGGCGACCACCTCGAGAAGATCGTCGAGTTCAAGGATGCGACCGAGGCCGAACGCGCCATCACGCTGTGCAACTCGGGCGTGCTCTCGGCTGATCGCGCGACGCTCTTCGGGCTGATCGGCAAGACCGGCAACGACAATGCCTCGGGGGAATATTACCTCACCGACATCGTCGCGCTGGCCCGCGCCGAGAACCTCAGCGCCACCGCCGTGACCTGCGCCGAGGCCGAGACCCTGGGCATCAACTCGCGCGCCGAGCTGGCCGAGGCCGAGGCCGCCTTCCAGGCCCGCGCCCGCGCCGCGCTGATCGATGACGGGGTGATGATGCAGGCCCCCGACACCGTCTTCCTGAGCTTCGACAGCGTCATCGGCCGCGACACCGAGATCGAGCCCAACGTGGTCTTCGGCCCCGGCGTCACCGTGGAAAGCGGCGCGCGCATCCGCGCCTTCAGCCACCTCGAAGGCGCGCATGTCTCGCGCGGCGCGGTGGTCGGCCCCTATGCCCGCCTGCGCCCCGGCGCGGAGCTGGCCGAGGACGTGCATGTCGGCAATTTCGTCGAGATCAAGAACGCCTCGCTGGCCGAGGGCGCCAAGGCCAACCACCTGAGCTACCTGGGCGACGCCGAGATCGGCGCGGGTGCCAACATCGGCGCGGGCACGATCACCTGCAATTACGACGGGGTCTTCAAGCACAAGACCTCGATCGGCGCGGGGGCCTTCATCGGCTCGAACACCATGCTGGTCGCCCCGGTCAGCGTGGGCGACGCGGCGCTGACCGGCTCGGGGTCGGTCATCACCGAGAACGTGCCCGACGGCGCGCTGGCGCTCGCCCGCGCGCGCCAGGACACCAAGCCCGGCTACGGCAAGCGTCTGATGGAGATGCTGCGGGCCAAGAAGCGCAAACTTCAGGAAGGAGCACGCTGATGTGCGGGATCATCGGAGTCCTGGGCCGCAACGAGGTCGCGCCCGTTCTGGTCGAGGCGCTGCGCCGCCTCGAATATCGCGGCTATGACAGCGCCGGCATCGCCACCGTGCATGACGGCACGCTCGACCGCCGCCGCGCGGTGGGCAAGCTGGTGAACCTCTCGGACCTGCTGGTCCACGACCCGCTGCCGGGCAAGTCCGGGATCGGCCACACCCGCTGGGCCACCCATGGCTCGCCGACCGAGGTCAACGCCCACCCCCACAAGGCCGGTCCGGTCGCCGTGGTGCACAACGGCATCATCGAGAACTTCCGCGCCCTGCGCGCCGAGCTGGCCGAGGACGGCCGCGGCTTCACCACCGAGACCGACACCGAAACCGTGGCGATGCTCTGCCAGAAATACATCGACGGCGGGATGAACCATGTCGCCGCCGCCGAGGCCACCATCGCCCGGCTCGAAGGCGCCTTCGCGCTGGTCTTCCTGTTCGACGGGCAGGAGGATCTCATGGTCGCCGCCCGCAAGGGCAGCCCGCTGGCCGTGGGCCACGGCGAGGGCGAGGTCTACGTCGGCTCCGACGCCATCGCGCTGGCGCCGCTGACTGACCGGATCACCTACCTCGAGGAAGGCGACCGCGCGGTCCTGACCCGCGAGACCGTGGAGATCCGCGACGAGGCCGGCAACCTGGTGAACCGCCCGGTGAAACAGGTGCGCATCGACGCCGCCCGCGTCGACAAGGCCGGCCACAAGCACTTCATGGCCAAGGAGATCGCCGAACAGCCGACGGTGCTGGCCAGCGCGCTCAACGCCTATCTCGACGGCGACCAGATCAACCTGGTCGAGGGCGGGCTCGACCTGACCCGGGTCGAGCGGCTGACCATGGTCGCCTGCGGCACGGCCTTCTACGCCTGCCTCACCGCGAAATACTGGTTCGAGAAGCTCGCGGGCCTGCCGGTCGAGGTCGATATCGCCTCGGAGTTCCGCTACCGCGAGCCGCCGATCAGCCCCGGCACCACGGCGCTTTTCGTCAGCCAGTCCGGCGAGACCGCCGACACGCTGGCCGCCCTGCGCTACTGCCGCGACCGCGCCGACCGGATCCTGTCGGTGGTCAACGTGCAGGAAAGCTCGATCGCGCGGGAAAGCGACGTGGCCCTGCCGATCCATGCCGGCGCCGAGATCGGGGTGGCCTCGACCAAGGCCTTCACCTGCCAGCTCAACGTGCTGCTGCTCCTGGCGCTCGAGGCGGCGGTGCAGCGCGGGCGCATGACCCCCGAGGAGAAGGCCCGGCACCTCGCCGACCTGCGCGCCCTGCCCGGCGTCTTCAACGTCGCGCTGGAGCGCGACGCCACCATCGCCGAGGCCGCCCGCGACATGGTCGAGGCCCGCGACGTGCTCTTCCTGGGGCGCGGGCTGATGTATCCGCTGGCGCTGGAAGGCGCGCTGAAGTTCAAGGAAATCAGCTATGTGCACGCCGAGGCCTATGCCTCGGGCGAGCTGAAGCACGGGCCGATCGCGCTGATCGACAACAGCGTGCCGGTGGTGGTCATGGCGCCGCGCGACTCGCTTTTCGACAAGACCGTGTCGAACATGCAGGAGGTCATGGCGCGCGGCGGACAGGTGCTGCTGGTGACCGATGCGCCGGGCGCCGCGGAGGCCGCCGAGAACGTCTGGCGCAGCATCGTGCTGCCCGAGGTCTCCGAGGTGCTGGCGCCGCTCCTCTACGCGCTGCCGGCGCAGCTTCTGGCCTATCACGCGGCGGTGGCCAAGGGCACCGACGTGGACCAGCCGCGCAACCTGGCGAAATCCGTCACGGTTGAGTGAGGCCGGGGGCCTTTGGCCCCTGCCGGAACAGTAAAGCCCCTGGCGCCGTGGGATGCGCCAGGGGCTTTTTCATGTGCGGAGCCAGGGGTTTGCCGGGCCAGACCGGCCGGATCATCCGACCAAACGACGGGGCTCCGGTTCGGCCCCGCAGGGCAGCGCGCCCACCCTGCCCCGACAAGACCCCGCCTTACGCGCCCTCGGCGCGGGTGTAGACCGTGACCTCGGGCAGATCGGTCAGCGCCACGCCCAGAAGCCGCATCGCGGGCAGCGAGAGGCGGCTGCCGCTGCCCGCGGGCGCGGGGCGCAGCTCGACCTGGGCCGAGGTGCCGTCGGCCAGCTCCACCCGCCCCGGCGTCACCGCGTCCACGAGCGGCGTCTCGAGCCAGAAGCCCGGCTCGGCCGGCGCCCCGAGCGAGACCACCACCGTGCCGAGCGCGCTGTCCCCGGCCGATCCGGGCGCGGCGGCGGCGGCGCGTTCCTCTTCGCTGGTGGTGTCGAAGGCCTCGGCGCTGGCCGCCCCGGTGGGCGGCGCGGCGCGGGCCGGGTTCTGCGCCTCGGCGCCCGCTTCCACCGAGGCCCCGGCGCTGCCCCCGGCGCCCGAGGTGCCGAAGCCCTCGACCTGGGAACAGCCCGCCAGGAGGCCGGCACAGAGAAGCGATGCGATGCGGATGGACTGCATGTGAATAGACCTTTGTCGTGCCTGTGACTCACCGCGGATACTTGCCCGCGTGACCGCGAATTACTAGGGTCTCACCATGACTCCCAAGCTCATCGATCCGTTCCATCGTCCGATCAGCTACCTGCGCGTCTCGGTCACCGATCGATGCGACTTCCGCTGCGTCTATTGCATGTCCGAAAACATGCAGTTCCTGCCCAAGAAGGAGCTTCTGACGCTGGAAGAGCTCGATCGCATGTGCTCGACCTTCGTGCGACTCGGCGTCGAGAAGCTGCGCATCACCGGCGGGGAACCGCTGGTGCGGCGGGACATCATGACGTTTTTCCGCGCCATGACCCGGCATCTCGACGCGGGCGACCTGAAGGAGCTGACGCTGACCACCAACGGCAGCCAGCTCGAGCGCTTTGCCAAGGACCTCTACGACGCGGGCGTGCGCCGGGTGAACATCTCGATGGACACGCTCGACGAGGGCAAGTTCGCCGACATCACCCGCTGGGGCCGCCTGCCTCAGGTGCTGCGCGGCATCGACGCCGCCCAGGCCGCGGGCCTGCGGGTCAAGATCAACGCCGTGGCGCTCAAGGGCTTCAACGAGGACGAGCTCTTCCCGATGACCGAATGGGCGGCCGAGCGCGACATGGACCTGACCTGGATCGAGGTCATGCCGATGGGCGACATCGGCAACGAGGACCGCATCGACCAATACTGGAAGCTCACCGACCTGCGGGCGCGGCTGGCCGAAGAGTACTCGCTGACCGACCTGCCCGAGAGCACCGGCGGCCCGGCGCGTTACGTCCGGCTCGAGGAGACCGGCCAGAAGATCGGCTTCATCACGCCGCTGACGCATAACTTCTGCGAGAGCTGCAACCGCGTGCGGCTGACCTGCACGGGCGAGCTGTTCATGTGCCTCGGCCAGGAAGACAACGCCGATCTGCGCAGCGCGCTGCGCAACCATCCCGGCGACGACGCGCCGCTCGAGGCGGCGATCCGGTCGGCGATCGACCGCAAGCCGCGCGGGCATGACTTCGACTATTCGCGCCAATCCGTCGACGGGCGGGTGTCGCGCCACATGAGCCATACGGGCGGCTGACCTTGCGGTGAAAGACAGCGCCTCTCTTCTGAACGAGATCGGCCCGGAGATCTGGGTCGCCGAGGGGCCCGTGCTCACCGCGCTGGTGGGCTTTTCCTATCCGACCCGGATGACGGTGATCCGGCTGGCCTCGGGCGAACTGGTGCTCTGGTCGCCGGTGGCCTATTCCAGCGCGCTGCACGACGCGCTCCGGGCGCTGGGGCGGCTGCGCTACCTGGTGGCGCCGAACACGCTGCACGACAGTTTCATCGACCAGTGGATCGGCGCGGCCCCGCAGGCGGCGCTCCTGGCCCCGCCGCGGCTGGCCGAGATGCGGGGCGACCTGCCCTTCTCGGGCGCGCTCGAAGAGCCGCCCGCCGCCTGGGCGGGGGAGATCTCGCTGCAGGTGATCGAGGGCAATGCCATCACCGACGAGGTCGTGGCCTTCCACCATCCCAGCGGCACGGTGATCTTCACCGACCTGATCCAGCAGTTTCCCGAGGATTGGTTCACCGGCTGGCGCCGGCAGGTGGCCAAGCTCGACCTGATGACCGGGGCGCATCCCGAGGTGCCGCGCAAGTTCCGCAGCACCTTCGGCGACCGCAAGGCCGCGCGCCGCACGCTGGAGACGGTCCTGGCCTGGCCCGCCGAACGGCTGGTCATGGCGCATGGGCCGGTGATCCACAGCGGCGCGCAGGCCGAGATCGCCCGGGCCTTCCGCTGGCTGATGCGGGATTGAGGCGGGGCGGGCGCTGAAGCGCCGCCCGGAGGGGGCGAGGCGTGGTGCAGGGGCTCAAACCTCAGTGGCCGAAGGGTGGGGCGAGGGCTTGGCCCCAAAGACCCGAAGGACAGCGCGCGGGTTTCGCCCGCCGCGCCATGAGCCGCGTACCCTAAACGCCCGGCTCTAGCCCTCAAAGGCCCGAGCCCTCCCTTTAAAATCAATCCCCGCGACGGCCCGGCCCGCGCCCTTTCAGGCGCCGGACCCGGCCCGCCGCGGGGCGCCTGTCACTCGTTCCAGGCGCGGTCCTCGCCGCCGAGGCCGCCGATCTGCATCCGCGTCGGCAGGCCGATGCGGTCGAGCACCTCGAAGAAGGGCTTGGGGTCCAGCTCCTCGACGTTCTTCATGGTCTTGGCGTCCCAATCGCCCTGGGCGATCAGCATGGCCGCCGCGACCGGCGGCACGCCCGCGGTGTAGGAGATGCCCTGGCTGCCCACTTCCTCGTAGGCTTCCTTGTGGTCGGCGACGTTGTAGACGAAGAGCTCGACCTCCTCGCCGTCCTTCACCCCGCGCACGAGGTCGCCGATGCAGGTCTTGCCGGTGTAGTCCGGCGCCAGGCTCGAGGGATCGGGCAGGCAGGCCTTCACCACCTTCAGCGGCACCACCTCCTGGCCCTCGGCCAGGGTCACCGGCTGCTCGGAGAGAAGCCCGATGTTCTTCAGCACGGTGAAGACGTTGATGTAGTGATCGCCGAAGCCCATCCAGAAGCGCACGTCGGCCTCGGGGTAGTTGGTCGCCAGCGAATGCACCTCGTCGTGGCCCGACTGGTAGGCGCGCTGGCTGCCGACGACCGGCAGATCCCAGTCGCGCCCGCTCTCGAACATCGACTTCTCCTTCCACTGGCGGTCTTCCCAGTAATAGACCGTGCCGGTGAACTCGCGGAAGTTGATCTCGGGGTCGAAGTTGGTGGCGAAATACTTGCCGTGCGAACCCGCGTTCACGTCCACGATGTCGATCGAGCGGACCTCGTCCATGCGGTCGATGGCAAAGCGCGCGAAGGCGTTCACCACGCCCGGATCGAAGCCCGCGCCGAGGATCGCGGTCACGCCCTTCTCGGCGCAGAGGTCGCGCTTCTTCCACTCGTAGTTGGCATACCACGGCGGGGTCTCGCAGATCTTGTCGGGCTCCTCGTGGATCGCGGTGTCGATATAGGCCGCGCCGGTCTCGATGCAGGCGTCGAGGACATACATGTTCACGAAGGCCGAGCCCACGTTGATCACGATCTCGGCGCGGGTGTCGCGGATCAGCTGCGCCACCGCCGGCGTGTCGCGGGCGTCGATCTCATGCGCCGAGAGCGCCCGGTCGGTCTTCATCGCGCCCTTCTCGCGCACGCTGTCGATGATCGCCTCGCATTTCGAGAGCGTCCGCGACGCGATATGGATGTCGCCCAGAATATCGTTGTTCTGCGCGCATTTATGCGCCACGACCTGCGCGACGCCGCCGGCGCCGATGATGAGAACGGAATCCGTCATGGCGGTCCCCCTTGTCGTCTCGGGTGGGTTTGCCCCGCTCAGGAGAGCGCGGCACGGAAATCCTCGTAGCCGAAGTCGCGCACCAGCCTCTCGGTGCCGTCGAGCTCGCGGATGGCGATAGCGGGCATCTTTACGCCGTTGAACCAGTTCTTCTTGACCATGGTGTAACCGCCCGCGTCGGCAATCGACAGCCGGTCGCCCGGCGACAGCGCCTGAGGAAAGCGGAACTCGCCGAAGATGTCACCGGCGAGGCAGGACTTGCCGCAGATCATCCATTCCTCGGGGCCGGCGTCGGGCAGCATCTTGCCGCTCTCGCGGTAGATCAGGAGGTCGAGCATATGCGCCTCGACCGAACTGTCGACTATGGCGAGGTTCTTGCCGTTGTGCAGCGTGTCGAGCACCGTCACCTCGAGCGAGGTCGAATTGGTGATCGCCGCCTCGCCGGGCTCGAGGTAGACCTGCACCTCGTTCTCGCCCGCGAAACGCTTCAGCCGTTCGGCCAGCTGCTCCAGCGGATAGCCCTCGCCGGTGAAATGGATGCCGCCGCCGAGGCTGATCCAGTCCATCCGGCGGATCAGGTGTCCGAAGCGCGCCTCGATCTGGTCGAGCATGGCGTCGAAGCGGGCGAAATCGGCGTTCTCGCAGTTGTTGTGGAACATGAAGCCCGAGATCAGATCGGCCACCGGCTCGATGTCCTCGGGCGCGTGTTCGCCCAGCCGCGAGAAAGGCCGCGCGGGGTCGGCGAGGTCGAAATCCGAGGTCGAGACGCCGGGGTTCACCCGGAGCCCGCGGGTGTGCCCGGCGCTGCGGTCTTCGAAGCGGCGCAGCTGGTTCGCGGTGTTGAAGATCACCTTGTCCGAGACCGAGAGCACCTCGTCGATCTCGTGTTCGGCCCAGGCCACGGAATAGGCATGGGTCTCCTTGCCGAAGGTCTCGGCGCCGAGCTTCACCTCGAAGAGCGAGGACGAAGTCGTGCCGTCCATATACTCGCGCATGAAGTCGAAGACGCCCCAGCTGGCAAAGCACTTCAGCGCCAGGAGCGCCTTGGCCCCGGAGGCCTCGCGCAGCCAGGCGATCTTCTCCATGTTGGGCTGAAGTCGGGCCTTGTCGATCAGGTAATAGGGCGTCTGCATCGGGCGCTCTCCCCTCCTCGCTGCCGCGGCGTTGCGCGCCATATAAGTCCCCGTGCCGCGGGGGGCAAGAAACTGCGGGGAATGGCGGGGGATATGGCTGTTTAGGGGGCGGCTGCGGGCGGAACGAGTGGTGGTTTGCGCAAAACCCGCGCCATCCGCATGGCGGGGCGCGGGTGCGGGTGGGTCGGGTTAAGGCAAGGAGTGCGGCGCGGTCCGGCGTAGGGCCGGGCTTCATGCTTTGCCCCTAGGCGCCGAGGCGAGCCGGGCGGAGCGGGTGGCTCTCCGGGTCAGCTTTGCGCCCTCGCCTCTGGGCCGCTCACCCCCAGCCCGAGCCACGCAACACCACCCCGCCAACCGCCGTCCCCGCACCAGAAACCCACACCCGCGGCGGGATGTCGCATTCGTGAGTGAACTCGCCCCGCTTCTCTGCTACCGTTTTCATAGCGTTAAGGGACGCGGTCCGGCCTACCGGGCGATGGTGGTCTTCTCCCGGATGTGGCTGGCACATCGGAGGATGCCCTATGGTCAAAACAATCGGAAATCCGCTGTCATGGACGATGCACGGCCTGGCCGATGCGGCGGATCATGTCACCCAGACGGTCGAGCGCATCGGCGGGCAGGAGCATGTCACGCCCAGGGTCAGGACCCTCACCCACGAGGACCTGCGCGAGGCGCTGCGACGGGGCCGGGCGGATTTCGCCGCGGCGCGGACCGACGTGATGTTCATCTGCCTGATCTATCCCGCCATGGGGCTGATGCTGGCCGCCCTCGGGCTCAACATGAACATGCTGCCGATCCTCTTCCCGGTGGCGGCGGGCTTCGCCCTCCTTGGCCCCTTCGCGGCGGTCGGGCTCTACGAGGTGAGCCGCCAGCGCGAGGCGGGACAGGAGGTCTCCTGGCTGGCGGCGCTGAACGTCATCCGCTCGCCGAACTTCGGGGCCATGGTGGTCCTCGGGCTCTATCTCGCGGCGCTCTTCCTGGCCTGGCTCCTGACCGCCCATACGATCTGGGCGCTGACCCTCGGCCCGGTGCCGCCTGCCTCCATCGCGGCGTTCGCCAGCGCGGTGCTGACGACAGGCGCGGGCTGGGCAATGATGGTGATCGGCATCGCGGTGGGCTTCGTCTTCGCGCTGGCGGTCCTGGTGACCAGCGCGGTGAGCTTCCCGCTCCTGCTTGATCGAAACATCGGCGTGCCCGCGGCCATCGCCACCTCCTACAAGGTGTTCCGCGCCAACCCGCGGGTGATGATGACCTGGGGCGCCATGGTCGCCGCGCTCCTGGTCTTGGGCTCGATCCCGGCCTTCATCGGGCTGATCATCGTGCTGCCGCTCCTGGGCCATGCGACCTGGCACCTCTACCGCCGCGCGGTGAGCTTCTGAGCGGAGGTCTGAAGGGCCGGTTTCGGCTGGCGGCTGGAGAGTGAAAGGGCGCGTCGGACAGACCCGGCGCGCCCCTTTCTTTACCGACGGGCCCGCGATCCCATGACCGCCCTGCCCGCCGAGCAGCAGCTTACCGCGCCCCGGCCCGGGCCGCGTAGAGCGCCACGGCGGCGGCGTTGGAGACGTTCAGCGAGCCGAAGCCCCCGGCGAAGTCGATGCGGACCAGCGCGTCGCAGGTCTCGCGGGTCTTGGGGCGCAGGCCCGGGCCCTCGGCGCCGAGGACCAGGGCGACGGCGCGGTCGCCGGCCTCCTCCAGCGCCACTTCGAGGCTGACCTCGGCCGTGCCGTCGAGGCCAAGCACCAGGTAGCCCATGTCCTTCAGCTGCTCCATCGCGCGGGCGAGGTTCACCTCGCGCAGGTAGGGCTGCCGTTCGAGCGCCCCCGAGGCGGTCTTGGCCAGGGCGCCGGTCTCGGGCGCGGAATGATGCTTGGTGCCGATCACCGCGCGGGCACCGAAGACCTCGGCCGAGCGCAGGATCGCGCCCACGTTATGCGGGTCGGTCACCCGGTCGAGCAGCACCACCCGCGGCGGGCGTGTGCCGTCGCCCTGGGCCACCTCGACAAGCGGCCCCCAATCGAGCGGCTTCACCTCGAGCGCCGCGCCCTGGTGCACCGAGCCCGGATCGAGCGGTGCCGCGAACTTGCGCGGATCGCTGATCTCGGGCTCGATCTCGGCCTGCGCCAGGGCCTCCTTCAGCTTCTCCGCGGCGTTCGGCGTCAGCACCAGGCGCAGCTTCTCGCGCGCGGGATTCTCCAGCGCGTCGCGCACCGCGTGCAGGCCGAAAAGCCAGACGGTTTCGCCCGCCGAGGCCCGGCGCGCCTGTTCCTTCTCGATCACCCAGCGGGGTTTCTTCGCCATCGCTCATGCCCTTCGCGTTAAGGCCTTTCCCCTGTCGAAACCCGCGGGCCAAAGCAAGGGATTTTCCGGTTGACGGGAAATTGGGCCATCTGTATTCGACCCACCACGCGCCGGGGCAGCCCGGTGTCGGGCGACGAGCTGCAAGGTGCGGCAGCGGACTGTAAATCCGCCGGGGAGACCCACGCCTGGTTCGATTCCAGGGTCGCCCACCACTTCCCCCCCTTCCTTTTCAGGCACCTTGTTCCGCCGCTCAGCGGGTCAGGCCGAAGCGCGCCGCGCCGTAGGGCGCGAGGTCGATATTGGGCCGCCGGTCGAGCATCGCCTCGGCCAGGAGCCGCCCGGTTTTCGGGCCCGCCGTCAGCCCGACGTGGTGATGCCCGACCCCGGCCCAGAGACCCTTCGGCCCGACCTCGCCCAGAAGCGGCAGGCTGTCGGGCAGACCGGGGCGATGGCCCATCCAGCGCGTCGCGCCCTGCCAGTCGAGCCCGGGGAAGGCCCGCGCGCCCTGCTTGCGGATCAGCGCGAAAGGCGCCTCGGAGGGCCCTGCCTCGGTGCCGCCGAACTCCAACACGCCGGCGAGCCGGGTGCCCGCGGCCATGGGCGTGGCGACAAAGGCGCCCTCGGCGACCATGACCGGCTGGCGCGGGCCGCCCTCGGCATTGCCAAGCTGGTAGTGGTAGCCGCGTTCGCTTTCGAGCGGGAGCGTGAGGCCCAGCTGCGCCAGAAGCGCCCGCGCGCCCAGGCCCGCGGTGACCAGCACCCGGTCGGCGCTGAGCGCTTCGCCCCCGGCCATGACCCCGGACACCGCGCCATCCTCGATGCGCAGCGCGTCGACCTCGGCCCGGTGGAGCCTGCCGCCCTCGGCCTCGAAGGCGCGGGCCAGCGCCGCGACATAGCCACCGGGGTCGGCGACGAAGCCGTGATCCTTCAGGACCGCGAGGCACCCGAGCCCCGGCCCCAGCGCCGGGTCGTAGTCGCGCACATCCCTCCCGGCGATGCGCAGATGCCGGAACCCGGCCTGCGCCTTGATCTCGAGCGCGGCGCGGTCGGCCTCATAGGCCCGCGCGTCCGGGTAGGCATAGACGTAATCCGAGCGCGCGAGGTAGCTTGCGGCCTCGGTGCCCCGGGCCAGCGCCTCATGCGCCGCCACCGCATCGGTGACAAGCTCACCCAGCGCGGCGCCGATGCGCGCGACCTCGGCCCGGCCCGCGTGGCGCGCGGCGCGCAGGAGCCAGGGCAGGAGCTTCGGCAGATAGGACCAGCGCAGGAACAAGGGCTTGTCGCGGTCAAGCAACATGCCCGGCGCCGCCCGGATCGCGCCCGCGTCGATCGAGGGGCGCACCGCCGAGGCCGCCAGCACGCCGGCATTGCCGAAGGAGGCCCCCTGCCCCGGCGCGTCCCGGTCGATCAGCGTGACCTCGGCGCCCATGCGCTGCAGCCAGAGCGCCGATGAGACGCCCACGATCCCGGCCCCGATGACCACCACCCGCATGGGATCAGAGCTTCGAGGAGATGACGCCGGTCGCGAAGCCGCCCATGCGCAGCTCTCCGAAGAGCCGCTGGTATTCGATCTTCGGACAGCGGTTCTGGATCACGTCGATGCCGCGGGCCTCTGCCATGGCGGCGGCCTCGGGGCTTTCCACGCCGATCTGCATCCAGACGGTGCGGAGCTTGGGGAAGCGCTCCAGCGCCTCCTCGACGATGCCGGGCACCGCCTCGGAGCGGCGGAAGATGTCGACCATGTCGACCTCGGCGCTGACATCCGCCATGCCGCCCGCGACCTCGCGGCCGAAGAGGGTCTTGCCCGCGTGGCCGGGATTGACCGGATGCACCTCGAAGCCCTTGGTCGAGAGGTAGCGGCCGACGTAGTGGCTGGGCCGCACCGGGTTCGGCGAGACCCCGATCATCGCGATCACCCGGGTCCGCTTCAGCACGTCGCGCAGGAAGGCGTCGGAGTAGCTCATGCCGTCCCCCCGAGACCCGGAACGGAAAAAGGCGCCCGGGCCAAAGCCCGGACGCCAGTCACGGAACGAGGGACAGTGAAGGTGTCGCAGGCGTTCCGAGCCTGCGAGCCTTCTAATAATGTGGGCGCGAAAGTCACAGTTTGTAGCCCGGTCGCGAAAGCGTGAACAAAAGGGTTGCAGTTTCCGATTTTTTCATTCCGCCGCCTGTGCCGCTGCTTCGGTCCGCAACATCTGCCAGACCCGATGCGGGGTGAAGGGCATGTCGGCCTGACGCACCCCGCGCTCCCAGAGGGCATCCTGCACGGCGTTGGAGACCGCGGCAAGCGCGCCCACGGTGCCGGCCTCACCGCAGCCCTTCATGCCCATCGGGTTGGCGGTCGAGGGCACCGGCTCGGTCTCGAAGCGGAAGAAGGGCAGATCCTTGGCGCGCGGCATGGCGTAATCCATGAAGGAGGCGGTCAGAAGCTGGCCGGTCTCGTCGTAGACGACCCGCTCCATCAGCGCCTGGCCCGCGCCCTGGGCGATCCCGCCGTGGACCTGGCCCTCGACCAGCAAGGGATTGATCAGATTGCCGAAATCATCGACCACCTGGTAGCGGTCGATCTTCACCTCGCCGGTGTCGGGGTCGATCTCGACCTCGACCACATGGCAGCCGTTGGGGAAGCTGCGCGCCTCGAGCGCCTCATGCGCGGAGAAGCTCAGAAGCGCCGTCTCGCCCTTCGCGCGGGCCATCTCGGCCACCTCGAGAAGCCCCGGCGTCTCGTTCGAGCCGGGGATGCGGAAGCGTTCGTCGTCGAAGCTGACCTGATCCTCGGGCACGTCGAATTCGCGGGCGAGGAAGCCCGAAAAGGCGGTGACGATGTCCGAGACCGCCGTCAGCGTCACATTGGCCTGCACCGTGACCGAGCGCGAGCCGCCGGTGCCGCCGCCGCGCGCGATGAGATCCGAATCACCCTGCACGACGCGGATCTTCTCGACCGGGATGCCGCTCTGGTCCGAGAGGAACTGCGCATAGACGGTCTCGTGTCCCTGGCCGTTCGACTGGGTGCCGACGTAGATCACCGCGCCCGCTTCCTCGAACTCGACGCGGACGCCCTCGTCGGGGGCGCCGAGGATCGCCTCGATGTAGCAGGCCAGCCCCTGGCCGCGGAGCCGGCCCTTGGCCTCGGAGGCCGCGCGGCGCGCCGCATAGCCGGGCAGATCCGCCGCCGTCTCGGCATGGGCCAGCACCCGGGCGAAATCGCCGACGTCATAGGTCTCGCCGGGGACGGTCTTGTAGGGAAAGGCCTCGACCGGGATGAAGTTGCGGCGCCGCAGCTCCCAGGGGCTGACGCCCAGCTCGCGGGCGGCGCGGTCCATCATGCGTTCGAGCACGTAGATCGCCTCGGGACGGCCGGCGCCGCGATAGGCGTCGACCTGGCAGGTGTTGGTGAAGAAGGCCTCGGACTGCAGGTAGGCGGCGGGCACATCGTAGACCCCGGTCATCACCCGGCTGAAGAGCTGTGTCTGCATCAGCGGGCCGAACTGGCTGGCATAGGCCCCGAGGTTGAAGCGCGTGTCGACGCGGTAGCCGATGATCCGGTGGTCGGCGTCGAAGGCAAGCTGCCCGCGCGAGACCAGGTCGCGGCCCATGTTGTCCGAGAGCATCCCCTCGCCCCGCTCTGCGGCCCAGCGCACCGTGGCGCCCAGCATGCGCGCGGCCTGGGCGACGGCGAAATACTCCGGGTAGACCATGGTCTTCATGCCGAAACCGCCGCCGACGTCGCCGGTGGTGACATGCACCGCGTCCTCGTCGAGGCCCAGCACCTTGGCGAGCTGGCTCTTGTGGGTCCAGACGCCCTGGCTCGACATGTCGAAGCTGAGCCGCGCCCCGTCCCAGGAGGCGGTGCAGGCCCGGCCCTCGAGCGCATTGGCGATGATCTTGTTGTCCTCGACCTCGAGGTCGACCACATGCTCGGCGCGCTGGAAGGCGGCGGTGACGGCCTCCTCGTCGCCGAGCCCGAAAGTGAAGGCGCGGTTGTCGGGGGCCTCGGCGTGCAGCGGCTCGCCGCCCGGGGCCATCTCCAGGTGGACGGGCAGATCCTCGATCTCGGGCATGATCAGCTCGGCGGCATCCTTGGCCGCGTCGAGCGTCTCGGCCACCACCAGCGCCATGGGCTCGCCGACGAAGCGCACGCGGTCCTCGGCCAGGATCGGGCGGCGCGGCGCGATGCCCGGGCTGCCGTCGCGGTTCTTGACCATGACGGTGAAGAGCCCCTCGGTCACGCCCGCCGCGCGCAGGTCCTCGGCGGTCAGCACGAGGCGGACGCCCGGGGCCTGCTGCGCCTCCTCGATGTCCAGCGCGGTGAGGCGACCATGCGCCACCGGCGCGCGCAGGAAGACGCCGTAGAGCGCCCCCTCGGGCACCGTGTCATCGGTGTAGCGGCCCGCCCCGGTAAGCAGCCGCAGGTCCTCGCGGCGGGTGACGGGCTGGCTCTTGCCGAACTTCTCCATGGGGGCCTCCGGGCGTTGATCTCGCCCGGACCTTAAGGCCCCGCGCCTCAGTGTCCAGTGGGCCCGCCCGCGCCGCTGAGGGTCACGGTCTCGGCGCGGCCATAGCCGTTGAAGGCCGTGGCGATGGCGCTCGAATAGGCGCCCATGCCGGGGATCACCAGGTAGTCGCCCTCGGCCAGGTCCTCGGGCAGGGGCAAGGGCTCGGGCAGACGGTCGAGGCTGTCGCAGGTCGGCCCGAAGACGATGCGCGGGCGCATCGGGCCTTGGCGCGGCCGGCCCTCGGGACTGAGGCAGGTGACCCCGCCCCCGGCGCTTAGGTCGCGCCATTCGGCCAGGTGGCCGTAGATCCCGTCGGCCAGGAAGACCGAGGCGCCGCTGGTGGCCTTGACCGGCACCGCAAGCGAGGCGGCATCGGCGACCAGCGCCCGCCCGGGCTCGCAAAGAAGCGCCGGGGCTTCGGGCCCGAAGGCGCGGGCGACCGTCTCCCCGATGGCGGTGAAGATCGCCCCGAGGTCCGGCTCCGCCCCGCCCCGGGCGGCCGGAAAGCCGCCACCGACGTTCAGCCGGGAGAGCCGCACGCCGGCCTCGCGGGCCACGCGCGCGGCGGCCTCGATATAGGCGACCCAGGCGGCGGGATCGGCGCATTGGGTGCCGGGATGGAAGCAGATCGAGGGCCGGGCGCCCGCCTCGGCGGCGGCGACCAGCAGCAGCACCGCCGCCTCGGGATCGGCGCCGAATTTCGCGCCGAACTCATAGGCCGCGCCCTTGACCGGCAGCTTCAGCCGCACGCTGACCTCCTGGCCGCGCAACTCGCCGAGCTTGGCCAGCTCGCCTGGCCGGTCGACCGACCAGGAGCGCACCCCGAGCCGCCGGGCATGGGCGATCTCGGCCTTGGCGCGCACCGGGTTGTTGTAATGCAGCGCCGCCCCCGGCAGCACCGAGGCGAGCCAGTCGATCTCCTCGGGCGAGGCGACGTCGAAGGCCGCGATGCCCTCGGCGGCCAGGGTTTCGAGCACCGCCCGCGCCGGGTTGGCCTTGACCGCATAGGTCACCTCGCCGGGAAAGCCCGCGCGGAAGGCGCGCGCCCGCGCGGACAGCGCGCCCGGCCGGAAGTAGAGCACCGGACCCTCGGGCCGGGTCGCGGCGAGATGCGCCGTCTCGTCGGAAAAGATGCGTTCCTGCCGGACCAAAGCTGCCTCCTGCCTGTTGTTATGCCTTCAGTCTCGGGCAGAATTTCGTCGCTTTCACTTGGCATTTCCTGCAGAGTGAGCAAGATCTTGGGCATATCGCAGGGTGTATCATGCAGATCGACGACATGGACCGGCAGCTCATCGCGCTTCTGGCCGAGAACGCCCGCGCCCCGGTGGCCAAGCTCGCGCGGTCGACGGGGCTTGCGCGCACCACGGTGCAGGCGCGGCTCGACCGGCTCGAGCGCGGCGGCGCCATCGGCGGCTACACGATCCGCAAGGGCCCGGGGCTGACCCCGGCGCTGACCGCCTCGGTCCTGGTCTCGGTCGAGCCCCGCGCCGAGCCCGCGGTGATCCAGCGCCTGCGCGCCCTGCCCGGGGTGATGCGCGCGACCACGACCTCGGGGCGGACCGACCTCTTGGTCGAGGTCACCGCCGAGACCACCGAGGCGCTCGACGCCCTGCTCGACCGGATCGGCGAGGCGAAGGGGGTTCGGTCCTCGGAGAGCCTGATCCACCTGACGACGAAGATCGCGCGGTAGGGCGCGCGCCCGGCTGGCGTCGATTTTGGGTCGGGGTCGCCAATGCCGTGCCCCGCGCTCGGGAGCGCCCCGGCCCGACAACAACACCCGGCAACCCAAGCCCCTTTAGGCCGCGCTCCCCAAAGCCCCACACACACCACCTCACCCCCGCCCCCTCTGTTCACCCGGCCAAGCATCCGCTAGGAGGAGCGCCGAACCCGATACCCCGGCCAGCGACAAGGGGCGCATATGGCGCGACATCTCATCACCTCCGCGATCCCCTACATCAACGGGATCAAGCATCTCGGCAACCTCGTGGGCAGCCAGCTGCCCGCCGATCTCTTTGCCCGCTACCAGCGCGCGCGCGGCCACGAGGTGCTCTTCCTCTGCGCCACCGACGAGCATGGCACCCCCGCCGAGCTCGCCGCCAAGAAGGCCGGCCAGCCGGTCGCCGAATACTGCGCCGAGATGCACAAAGTGCAGTCCCGCATCGCCGAGGGCTTCCGCCTCTCCTTCGACCACTTCGGACGCTCCTCCTCGCCGCAGAACCACGCGCTGACCCAGCATTTCGCCGGACGGCTCGCCGCGGCAGGGCTGATCCGCGAGGTCTCGGAGACGCAGATGTATTCGCCGCAGGACGGCCGCTTCCTGCCCGACCGCTACATCGAGGGCACCTGCCCGAACTGCGGCTTCGAGAGCGCCCGCGGCGACCAATGCGACAATTGCACCAAGCAGCTCGACCCGGTCGACCTGATCGACCCGCGTTCGACGATCTCTGGCGCCACCGACCTGGAGATGCGCGAGACCAAGCACCTTTTCCTCTGCCAGTCGCAGATGAAGGACGAGCTCGAGGCCTGGATCGACGGCAAGGCCGACTGGCCGGTGCTGACCACCTCGATCGCCAAGAAATGGCTGAACGACGGCGACGGGTTGCAGGACCGCGGCATCACCCGCGACCTCGACTGGGGCATCCCGGTCAAACGCGGCGACGCCGACTGGCCGGGCATGGAGGGCAAGGTCTTCTACGTCTGGTTCGACGCGCCGATCGAATATATCGCCAGCGCCCAGGAATGGGTCGAGGCCGGCAAGGGCACCGACTGGCAGCGCTGGTGGCGCACCGACGCGGGCGCCGAGGACGTGCGCTACACCCAGTTCATGGGCAAGGACAACGTGCCTTTCCACACCCTGTCCTTCCCGGCGACGATCCTCGGCTCGGGCGAGCCCTGGAAGCTCGTCGACTACATCAAGTCGTTCAACTACCTGAACTACGAGGGCGGGCAGTTCTCCACCTCGCGCGGGCGCGGCGTCTTCATGGACCAGGCGCTCGAGATCCTGCCGGCGGACTACTGGCGCTGGTGGCTCCTGAGCCATGCGCCTGAAAGCTCCGACGCCGAGTTCACCTGGGAGAACTTCCAGAGCTCGGTGAACAAGGACCTCGCCGACGTCCTGGGCAATTTCGCCAGCCGGGTGACGAAGTTCTGCCGCTCGAAGTTCGGCGAGCAGGTGCCCGAGGGCGGCGCCTTCACCGAGCGCGAGCGCCAGCTCGTCGCCGACCTGCAGGAGAAGCTCGGCGAGTACAGCCGCCAGATGGAGGCCATGGAGGTCCGCAAGTCCGCCATGGCGCTGCGCGGGATCTGGGTGCTCGGCAACGAATACCTGCAGGAGGCCGCGCCCTGGGCGACCTTCAAGGAGGACCCCGCGCAGGCGGCCATGCAGATCCGCCTCGGGCTGAATCTGATCCGGCTCTTCGCGGTGCTCTCCGAGCCCTTCATCCCCGATGCCGCCGCCCAGCTTCTCGAGGCCATGCAGGACCCCGAGGCCGCCTGGCCCGAGGATGTCGACGCCGCGCTGCAGGCGCTCGCGCCCGGCCATGCCTTCACGGTGCCCGACGTGACCTTCCGCAAGATCACCGACGCCGAGCGCGAGGACTGGCAAGCGCGGTTCTCCGGCCGCCGCGACTGATCCCGCCTCTGGCCGCGCGCCGGGCCTCGCTCAGAAGGCCGGCCCCGCGCGCCCCCTCGGGCCCACACCAAAGTCCCGACCTCACAGCCCGCACGCCGCCGGACAAAACGCGCGCGCTCCCAACCCGCGCCCGCCTTAACCCAAAGCGCAGCACCAACCACCCGCGCCCCACCCCACCTGCTTCAGGTTGGTCCAAATACCTCGGGGGTGAATGCGGGCGGCACGCCCGCTGAGGGGGCAGAGCCCCCCGGTCCGGGGCGCCGCAGGCGGCCCGGACCCACTAAACTGCCAAAAACCAACAAAAAAAGACGCGCCCCGCTATGGGGACGCGCCTTCGAGGTTTGTCTTGGATCTCGGCTTAGGCTGCCTTGATCTCGACAAGTTCGATATCGAAGTTCAGGTCCTTGCCTGCAAGGGGGTGGTTCGCGTCGAGCGTAACTTCGCTGTCGTTCACCTCCGCCACGGTCACCGGCATCACCTGGCCGTTCGGCGTCTGCACCTGCAGCTGGGTGCCGATGTCGAGCGGGATATCCTCGGGGATCTGCTCGCGCGGGACGGCCTGGAAGGCCTCGTCCTGGCGCTGGCCATAGGCTTCGTCAGCGGGGATCTCGACCGACTTCTTGTCGCCGACGGTCATGCCCGGCAGTGCCTTGTCGAGGCCCGGAATGATCTGGCCCGAGCCCACGGTGAACTCGAGCGGGTCCCGGCCGGCGCTCGAATCGAAGGTCGAGCCATCGGTCAGGGTTCCGGTATAATGAATAAGAACGGTGTCGCCGGTTTTCACCTCGGTCATGGAACATCCAATTCTGTTCTGGGAGTGGGTTTCGGCGAGGCCGCAGCTGGGCAGGTTCTCGCCACTTGGCGCGAATACTAAGGATTCCGGCTTGCGAATGAAAGGGGGCGCGGCGAATTCGCTGCCGGGAACTGGCGGTGCGGGCTGCGTGTTGCTCCTGTCCAGACGCCGGGGCGGCCCCTTCGCGGGGTGTGACCGGCGCGACATGCACACCAAGGCTTGACCGGCCGTCATCTTGCCCGGCCGGGCGAAGCGCAGACAATGGGCAGATACCGGCAAGGCTGCTCGAACCGAAGGGGACCGTCCATGATCAACCGTCGCACATTCGTCGCCGCCGCCACGGCCGCGCTGGCGGCACCGAGCCTGGCCCGCGCCCAGGGCTTCCAGCTCGAGCCGATCTACCAGCCGCAGACCGTGAAGGTGAAATCCTCGCTGGCGCCGCAGCAGATCATCGTGCTGCCGCGCGCGCATTTCCTCTATTTCGTAGACGCGCCGGGACAGGCGCGCCGCTACGGCGTCGGCGTCGGCCGCGCCGGGCTCGAGTTCCAGGGCGAGGCGGTGATCGAGGTCAAGAAGGAATGGCCGACCTGGCGCCCGACCGACGAGATGATCGAGCGCGAGCCCGAGGCCTACGAGAAGTTCCGCGGCACCGACTACGTGCAGCCCGGCGGCCCGAACAACCCGCTCGGCGCCCGTGCGCTCTATCTCTTCCAGAACGGCCGCGACACCTTCTACCGCATCCATGGCACCAACCAGCCCTCCTCGATCGGGCGCTCGGTGTCGAACGGCTGCATCCGGATGATCAACGATCACGTGATCGACCTCTACAACCGGGTGCCCACGGGGACCAAGGTCACGGTCATCTGAACGTGGGCGGACCCGGGCCAGCGCGGCGGATCGAGTTCGATCTGATCGTCGTCGGTGCCGGACCGGCGGGCAGCGCCGCGGCGGCCTCGGCGGCCCGGGCGGGGTTGTCGGTGGCTCTCGTCGACCGCGCCGACTTCCCGCGCGACAAGCTCTGCGGCGGGGCCTTCTCGGGGCGGGCGCAGGGCGCCTTCGCCCGGGCCTTCGGGGGCGCGATGCCCGAGGCGCCGCATCTGACCCGGAGCGCGATCACCTTCGGTGCCTTCGGCGAGACGCTCGGGCATTTCGAGGACATCCCCCCGATCCATCTGACCATGCGGCGCAGCCTCGACCTGGCGCTTTTCGAAGCGGCCCGTGCCGCGGGCGCCCGGACCTTCACCGGCCAGGCCCCCGAAGGACTGGCGCTAGAGGGCCCCCGCCCCGCGCTACGGGTGGGCGAAACCGAGCTCTCCGCGCAGCTTCTGATCGGCGCCGACGGGGTCTCGAGCGGCGTTGCCCGGGCGCTCTTCGGGCGGCCCTTCGACCCCAAGGAGATCGGCTTCGCGCTCGAGGTGGAGCTGCCCGAGGACCGCGACCCGCCCGAGTTCCGCATCGACTTCGGTGCCGCCGCCTGGGGCTATGGCTGGGTCTTCCCGAAGACCTGCGGCACGACGGTGGGTCTCGGCGGCATCCACGCGCGGAACCCCAGGATGCGCGAGAGCCTCGCGGCCTATCTGGCGGAGCGTGGCGTCAGGGGCACGCCGCGCATCAAGGGCCAATACCTGCCCTTCGGCGCGCCGCGCCGGGTGCCGGGGGCAGGCCACGTCATGCTTGCCGGCGATGCGGCGGGGTTGGTCGATCCGATCACCGGCGAGGGCATCGCCTATGCCATGGAAAGTGGCCGGCTTGCCGCCGAGGCCGCAGAGGCCGCGCTGTCCGAGGGCCGCCCGGAGCGCGCGCTGATCCGCTACCGCCGGGCGCTCGGGCCCACCCATCGCGCCATGGCCCATGCGCGGCTGATCCGCCCGGTGCTGTTCCAGCCGCTCCTGCGCGACGCCTTCGTCGCAGGCTTCCGCAACTCGCGCAGCCTCAAGGACGACTACCTGCGGCTTCTGGCCGGAGAGCTGGAATATGCCGACATCACCCGCAAGCTCGCCGCGCGGATGCCGCGGCACATCTGGCGGGCGCTGACGCTGCCGCGCGACAAACGGCACGGGATCGCCGCGCGCCTGCCTTGAAGTTGCCGCAAATGAGGGGCGTAAACGGTTTATTGACGCCCGGCAGCGAGGCTGCCCGAAGCTCCCTCAGGAAAGGCGCGGAATGTTGGTGATCGCCCTCATCGCAGCAAGTCTCGCAGGTGCCGTGGCCAGTGCCGCCGGCTGGGCCTTCTTCGGGATGAGCCTCGGGGCGGCGTTCACCCTCTACGTTCTGGCCTCGCTGCTGGGCGTCAGCCTCTTCGCCGCGGCCATGCTGCTGCGCCCGGACCTGCACGACGCCTGAAGGGCGCGCATCTTCCCCACAGATCCGACAGGCTGACCCTGCGACCGCCGGTGCCGCCCGGCCCGGGCCCCTGCCCGCGCCGGTTGGGGCTCAGCCCATCATGTAGAGCACGAGCAGAATCGGGATCACGCCCGCGGCCGCGATGTTGAACAATTTCGCGGCGTGCGCGAGCCCGCGGAAGGCCGGGCTCTGGTCGAAGGCGGACTTCGTGGCGAAGGCCGCATAGGCCAGCCCGCCGGCCTGCCCGTCCTCGATGTCGCGGTGGCGCATGAGCTGCGCCTTCTGCCGACTGTAGCGCTCAAGCATCTCGTTTCGTGTCATTTTCCTGCTCCTCGTCACCAAATGACCCAGGGGTTTTCCCACCTTCAGAAATGGCGCGCGGAACCCGTCCGGCAAGTGCGTCCCCGGTCAATCACGGCTTCGTCAGCGCATTTCGGACGCGCGCAAAAATTCTTGCCAGACGCGACAAAAAAAAGAATCCTGCCCTTGCTGCGTTACGACAATCGACCTGCTCCTTCGACCAAGGCCAGTCTCTCGATTTCCACTGACTAGGCCGGCCTGCCGCAATACCGCGGGCAGGACTATATTACGACTAAGGAGCACGACGATGGCCACTGGCACCGTCAAATGGTTCAACACCACCAAGGGTTACGGCTTCATCGCCCCGGAATCCGGCGGCAAGGATGTCTTTGTCCACATTTCGGCGGTCGAGCGGTCCGGCCTCACAGGCCTCGCCGACAACCAGAAAGTCAATTACGAGCTGCAGACCGGTCGCGATGGCCGGGCTTCGGCGGTCAACCTCGAGCTGGTCTGACCGAGGGCACATCCTCATGTGACCGAAAAGGCGCCCCGGCGGGGGCGCCTTTTTTCTTGGGCGGGAGAGGGTGAGAGCGGCGGCGACGCCTCTGGACGCTGTTGGCGGTGCAGAGGCTTGGCGCTGTGACGACCTGTGACCAAGTCACCCCGCCAGCCGCCTGCTCCTCGAGGCCAGGCAAGCCCCCTGCCCCCGCCTCACTCCGCCCGTGCGCGCTCAATCAGGTCGAGCACCACCGGCCCCAGGTCCTCGACGATCCGGGCCACGCCCTCGGCGTTGGGGTGGATCCCGTCGGGCTGCATGTAGGCCCGCGCCGCCTCGGCGGTGTCGCCCGCCTCGGTCAGCGCGGCGAAATAGGCGGGATAGAGCAGCGTGTCATAGGTCTGCGACAGCTCGGGATAGATCGCGTCGAAGGCCTGCTTGTAGTCCGGCCCGTAGTTCGAGGGCGCCTCCAGCCCGACCAGCAGCACCGGCAGCTCGCGGGCGCTGGCCTCGGCCAGGATGCCGTCGAGGTTCTCGCGGGCGACCTCGGGGGCGATGCCGCGCAGCATGTCGTTGCCGCCGAGCGCCAGGATCATCGCGTCGCTCTCGGGGCTGAGCGACCAGCCGACGCGCGACAGCCCGCCCGCGGTGGTGTCGCCCGAGACCCCGGCGTTCACGATCTCGGCATCGGCACCCGCCGCATCGAGCCAGCCCTGCAGCACCGGGACCAGCCCTTCGCCCTGCGCGAGCCCGTACCCTTGCGTCAGCGAGTCCCCCAGCGCCACCACCTCGAGGGTTTCCGCCTCGGCCGCGCCGGCACCCGCCACCAGCAAAACCACCGCCGCCAGCGCGTTGAAGGCGCCGGGACGCGCCCCATATGTGAACGAATTGAACATTTGCACGGGCGGGAATTTGCGCGACATGGCCTCACCTTCGGATCACGTTCTTTCGCTTGAAGATGTGACCTTGAGCCTGAACGGCAATGCCGGGATGGTCGAGATCCTGCATGACATCACGCTTTCGGTGACCAAGGGCGAGACGCTGGGCCTGATCGGCCCCTCGGGCTCGGGCAAGTCCTCGCTCCTGATGGTCATGGGCGGGCTCGAGCGCGCCAGCGCCGGGCGGGTCTCGGCGCTCGGGCGCGACCTGACCGCCATGGACGAGGACGCGCTGGCGCGCTTCCGGCGCGATCACATGGGCGTGGTCTTCCAGTCCTTCCACCTGATCCCGACGATGACGGCGCTGGAAAACGTCGCCACGCCGCTGGAGCTCGCGGGCGACCGCGACGCCTTCGACAAGGCCCGTGCCGAGCTCGAGGCCATCGGCATCGGCCACCGCGCCGATCACTACCCCTGGCAGATGTCGGGCGGCGAACAGCAGCGCGTGGCCCTGGCCCGCGCCGCCGCGCCCCGTCCCGAGATCCTCCTGGCCGACGAGCCCACCGGCAACCTCGACGGGGTCAACGGTGCGGCGATCATGGACATGCTCTTCGGGCTGCGTGACCGCCACGGCGCGACGCTGGTGCTGGTCACCCATGCCCCGGACCTTGCCGCGCGCTGCGACCGGGTGGTGACGCTGAACGACGGGCGCCTGGCCTCCGAGAAGATGGCCGAGGCGGCGGAATGAGCTTTCGGACAGCGGCGACCTTCGCCCGGCGCGAGCTGCGCGGCGGTCTCAAGGGCTTTCGCGTCTTCCTGGCCTGCCTCGCGCTTGGCGTCGCCGCCATCGCGGGCGTGGGCTCGGTGCGCTCGGCGATCCAGGCCGGGCTCGAGGACCAGGGCGCGGTCCTGCTGGGCGGTGAGGCGGAGGCGCAGTTCACCTACCGCTACGCCACCGAGGAAGAGCGCGCCTGGCTCGACAGCGTCTCGACCGAGATCTCGGAAGTGGTGGACTTCCGCTCCATGGCCGTGGTCGGCGAAGGCGAGAGCGCGGAGCGCGGGCTGACCCAGATCAAGGCGGTCGACGGGGCCTATCCGCTGCTCGGGCAGGTGGTGCTGGCCCCGGAGATGCCGCTTTCCGAGGCGCTTGCGGGCGACGGCGCCGTCATGGCGCCGATCCTCGCCGACCGGCTGGGGCTGTCCCCCGGCGACGACTTCCGGCTGGGCTCCAAGACCTTCACGCTCTCGGCGATCCTCGAGACCGAGCCCGACGACGCGGGCGGCGGCTTCGACCTCGGGCCCCGGACCATGGTGCGGACCGAGGCGCTCGAGGGCGCGGGGCTTCTGGAACCCGGCACGCTGTTCGAGACCGAATACCGGATGCTCCTGCCCGAGGGCACCGACCTCGACGCGATCAAATCCGAGGCCGAGGACCGCTACCGCGACGCCGGCATCCGCTGGCGCGATGCGCGCAATGGCGCGCCCGGCACCGCGCGGTTCGTCGACCAGCTCGGCGGCTTCCTGGTGCTGGTCGGCCTCTCGGGCCTGGCCGTCGGCGGGGTCGGCGTCTCGGCGGCGGTGCGGGCCTACCTGGCGCGCAAGACCTCGGTCATCGCCACGCTGCGCACCCTCGGCGCCACGCGCGAGACGATCTTCCTCACCTACTTCCTGCAGGTCGGCGTGCTCGCGGTCGTCGGCATCGCCATCGGGCTGGTGCTGGGCGCGGGCGTGCCCCTGGCCTTCGCGCCGCTCATCTCGGACGCGCTGCCGGTGCCGACGCTCTTCACGCTGCACCCCGCGCCTCTGGCCGAGGCCGCGCTTTACGGCGTGCTGACCGCGCTTCTCTTCACGCTCTGGCCCCTGGCCCGCGCCGAGGAGGTCCGCGCCGCGACGCTCTTCCGCGACGCGCTCTCCTCGGCCAAGGCGCTGCCCGCGCCGATCTACCTGGCGGTGACCGCGCTTCTGCTGGTCACGCTGGTCGGCGCGGCCATGGTCTTCTCGGGCGATGCGGAGCTGACGCTCTGGACCGCGGGCGGCATCCTCGGCTCGCTCCTGATCCTGGTGGGCGCGGCCTACCTGATCCGCTTCGCGGCGCGCGCGGCCACCACCGGGGCGCGCGGGCGCCCGGCGCTCAGATGGGCCCTGGCCTCGATCGGCGGCCCGCGCGAGGAATCCGCCTCGGTCGTCCTGTCGCTGGGCCTCGGCCTCGCCGTCCTGGCCGCCATCGGCCAGATCGACGGCAACCTGCGCAGCGCCATCGACCGCGACCTGCCCGAGGTGGCGCCCTCCTATTTCTTCGTGGACATCCAGAAGGACCAGATGGAGGGCTTCCGCGAGATCGTCGACGACCCGGCGGTGAGCCGCGTCGACAGCGCGCCGATGCTGCGCGGCGTCATCACCGAGATCAACGGCGCGCCGGCGACCGAGGTGGCGGGCGATCACTGGGTCGTGCGCGGCGACCGCGGCATCACCTATGCCGCCCAGCCCGACGAGCGCACCCGCGTCGTCGCCGGGGAATGGTGGGCCGAGGACCATACGGGCCCCGCCGAGATCAGCTTCGCCCAAGAAGAGGCGCAGGAGCTGGGCCTGTCCCTCGGCGACGTGATCACCGTCAACATCCTCGGGCGCGACATCAGCGCCGAGATCACCTCCTTCCGGGTGGTGGATTTCTCCACCGCGGGCATCGGCTTCGTGATGACCATGAACCCCGCCGCGGTCGAGGCGGCGCCGCATACCTTCATCTCCACCGTCTATGCCGACCCCGAAGAGGAGGCCCGCATCCTGCGCGCCGTCTCGGAGGCTTATCCCAATATCACCGCGATCGGCGTGCGCGACGCCATCGACCGGGTCTCGACCCTGCTCGACGGCATCGCCGAGGCGGTGCGCTGGGGCGCGGCGGCGACGCTGGTCACCGGCTTCCTGGTCTTGATCGGCGCGGCGGCGGCGGGCGAACAGGCGCGCACCTACGAGGCGGCGGTGCTGAAGACGCTGGGCGCGGGCCGCCCGCGCATCCTGAAAAGCTTCGCGCTGCGCTCGGCGCTCCTGGGCGCGGGCGCGGGGCTCGTGGCCATCGTCGCGGGCATCCTCGGCGGCTGGGCGGTCTCGGTCTTCCTGATGGAGACGAGCTACGCGGTGATCTGGCCCTCGGCGCTCGGTATCGTGGCGGGCGGGCTGGTGGCCACGCTCCTGGCGGGGCTCGCCTTCGTCTGGCGGCCCCTTGCCGCCCGGCCCGCCCAGGTGCTGCGCGCCCGGGAATGAGACTTGGCACGGGGGCGGGGCTGGTCTACCCCTCGCCCCCGCGCACCAAGACAACAGGAGCCCCCGGCCCATGTCCGACAGCCTTCCCGCCCCGATCACCACGCTGACCCGCGCGCAGAAGCGCCAGGTGCTGAACCTCGTCCGGCGCACCGCCCGGGCCGAGATCCTGCCGCGCTTCCGCCGCCTCGCGCCTTCCGAGATCGCCACCAAGTCCGGCCCGCAGGACCTCGTGACCGAGGCCGACCGCGCCGCCGAGGCGATGCTGACCCGCGGCCTCCAGCAGATGTTCCCGCATGCGCTGATCGTCGGCGAAGAGGCCGCCTCGGAGCATCCCGAGATCGAGAGGGGCATCGCCGAGGCCGAGATGGCCTTTCTCGTCGACCCGGTGGACGGGACCTGGAACTACGCCAACGGGCTCTCGACCTTCGGGGTGATCGTCTCGGTGGCGCGCTACGGCGTGCCGGTCTTCGGGATGCATTACGACCCGGTGATGGACGATTGCATCTGGGCCGACAGCGAAAGCGCCGCGGAATTCGTGAAGAGCCGCCGGGGCGCGCTGCCGGTCCGCGCCGGTGGCGGCGGCGAGATCAAGGACCTCGCGGGCTTCGTCGGGCTGAGCCTCCTGCCCGAGGAGAAGCGCGCCTCCATGGCCGCGACCTTCCCGACGCTCCTGCGCGCGATGCAGCTGCGCTGCGGCTGCCACGAATACCGGGTCTTCGCCCAGGGCGGGGTGGATTTCGTCTTCTCCGCCGGGCTCACGCCCTGGGACCACACCGCGGGCGCGCTGATCGCGAAACAGGCGGGCGGCCATGTGGCGATGCTCGACGGGTCGGACTACCGCGCCGGCCAGCGCGAGGGCTACCTGCTCGCCGCCGCCGACAAGCCCACCTGGGAGCGGCTGCGCGACCTCTGGTCGTTCCTGCTGGACTGAGGGGCTTTGGGCGCCGGGAGGGCCTGCTGAGGGGCCTCTTGGGCAGCTGTGAGGGCCGAAGAGGCCCTGCCTGGCCCCTACCCTCTCCCGGCGCCATCATCGCTCCCCTAACCTGCGCCGCACCGGCCCCCGCCCTGCGCCGCAGCCCCCCCTGCCCGATCCCCCTCGCCCAAACGCAAACGCGCCCCGGACCAGATGGCCGGGGCGCGTTTCGCTTGTTCTCACGGAAAGCCCGGAAGCCCTATTCCGCCGCCTCGGCGTAGTCCTCCATCGGCGGGCAGGTGCAGATCAGGTGCCGGTCGCCGTAGACATTGTCGACGCGGTTGACCGGCGGCCAGTACTTGTCGACCCGGAAGGCGCCCGGCGGGAAGCAGCCCGCCTCGCGGCTGTAGGGCCGGTCCCAGTCCTTCACCAGGTCCTGCATGGTGTGCGGCGCGTGTTTCAGCGGGTTGTTCTCCGCATCCATCCGGCCTTCCTCGATCGCCCGGATCTCCTCGCGGATCGCCAGCATGGCGTCGCAGAAGCGGTCGAGCTCGGCCTTGGTCTCGCTCTCCGTCGGCTCGACCATGAGCGTGCCCGAGACCGGCCAGGACATCGTCGGCGCGTGGAAGCCGCAGTCCATCAGCCGCTTGGCGATGTCGTCCACCGTCACGCCCGCGGTCTTCTGGAAGGGCCGCACGTCGAGGATGCATTCATGCGCGACGCGGCCGTTTTCCTGGCCCTTGTAGAGGACGTCATAGGCGCCCTCGAGCCGCTTGGCGATGTAGTTGGCGTTCAGGATCGCCACCTTGGTCGCCTGGGTCAGCCCGGCGCCGCCGGTCATCTTGATGTAGGCCCAGGAGATCGGCAGCAGCGAGGGCGAGCCGAAGGGCGCCGCCGAGACCGGACCGGGCGCCTGGCCCGACACCGGGTTCGAGGGCAGATGCTCGGCCAGATGCGCCTTCACGCCGATCGGCCCCATGCCGGGACCGCCGCCGCCATGCGGGATGCAGAAGGTCTTGTGCAGGTTCAGGTGGCTGACGTCGCCGCCGAGGTCGCCGGGCTTGGATATCCCGACCATGGCGTTGAGGTTCGCCCCGTCGATATAGACCTGCCCGCCGTGCTGATGGGTGATCTCGCAGACCTCCTTCACCGTCTCCTCGAAGACCCCGTGGGTCGAGGGATAGGTGATCATGATCCCGGCCAGGTCGGCGGAATGCTTCTCGGCCTTGGCGCGGAAATCCTCGAGGTCGATGGAGCCCATCTCGTCGCATTTCACCGGCACGACCTTCCAGCCGACCATCTGCGCCGAGGCGGGGTTGGTGCCATGGGCGTTGACCGGGATCAGGCAGACCTTGCGGTGCCCCTCGCCGCGGGCGGCGTGGTAGGCCGCGATGGTCAGGAGCCCCGCGTATTCCCCCTGCGCGCCGGAATTGGGCTGCATGGAGATCGCGTCGTAGCCGGTGATCGCGCAGAGCTTCTCGTTCAGATCGGTGATCAGCTCGGAGTAACCCTCGGCCTGGTCCTTAGGGCAATAGGGATGCAGCATCGAGAACTCCGGCCAGGAGATCGGCATCATCTCGGCGGCGGAGTTGAGCTTCATCGTGCAGGATCCGAGCGGGATCATCGCCCGGTCGAGCGCCAGGTCGCGGTCGGCGAGACGGCGCATGTAGCGCATCATCTCGGTCTCCGCGCGGTTCATGTGGAAGACCTCGTGCTGGAGGTAGTCCGACCGCCGGATCAGCCCCTCGGGCAGCCGGTAGTCGGCGACCTCGGCATAGCCGCGGTCGATCCCGAAGGCGCGCCAGACCGATTCGATCTTCTCGGGGCGCGTGGTCTCGTCGAGCGTGATGCCCACGCGGGTGCGGCCCACCGGGCGCAGGTTCACCCCCTCGCGCATCGCGGCCGCCAGGATGCCCTTCTGGAAGAGCCCCACGTCCAGCGTCACCGTGTCGAAGAAACTGTCGTTCTCGACCGCGAAGCCCGCCTCTTCGAGCCCCTTGGCCAGGGTCGCGGCCTTGAGGTGGATGCGCTGCGCGATGGCCTTCAGCCCCTCGGGCCCGTGGAAGACCGCGTAGAAGCCCGCCATGACCGCGAGAAGCGCCTGCGCGGTGCAGACGTTCGAGGTCGCCTTCTCGCGGCGGATGTGCTGCTCGCGGGTCTGCAGCGCCAGCCGGTAGGCGCGGTTGCCATGGGCGTCGACCGAGACGCCGACCAGACGGCCGGGCAGCGCGCGCTTGTAGGCGTCCTTGGTGGCGATATAGCCCGCGTGCGGCCCGCCGTAGCCCATCGGCACGCCGAAGCGCTGGGTGGTGCCGACGGCGATGTCGGCCCCCATGGCGCCCGGCTCCTTCAGGAGGCACAGCGCCATCGGATCGGCCGAGACGATGCCGAGCGCGCCCGCCTCGTGCAGCCGCGAGATCACCTCGGAGAAGTCCGAAAGCCCGCCGTAGGTGCCGGGATACTGGAAGATCGCGCCGAAGACCGAGGCCGGGTCCAGCGCCTCGGGGGCGCCCACCACCACCTCGATGTCGAGCGGCGCGGCGCGGGTCTTCATCACCTCGATGTTCTGCGGGTGGCAGTTCTCGTCGATGAAGAAGGTCTTGCTCTTGGACTTGGCCACCCGGCCCGCCATGGTCATCGCCTCGGCGCAGGCCGTGGCCTCGTCGAGCAGCGAGGCATTGGCGATCTCGAGCCCGGTGAGGTCCGACACCATGGTCTGATAGTTCAGGAGCGCCTCGAGCCGGCCCTGGCTGATCTCGGGCTGATAGGGCGTGTAAGCCGTGTACCAGGCGGGATTTTCCAGGATATTGCGCTGGATCGCCGGGGGCGTGACCGTGCCGTGATAGCCCTGGCCGATCATCGTGGTCAGAACCTTGTTCTTCTTGGCGATCTGCCGCATCTCGAAGATCAGCTGACGCTCCGACAGCGGCTCGCCGAAGTCGAGCGGCGCCTCCTGCCGGATGTTCTTCGGCACCGTCTGATCGATCAGCGCGTCGAGGTCGGCGACCTCGAGGGTCGCGAACATCTCGTCCATTTCCGCCGGAGACGGGCCGATGTGGCGCCGGTTGGCGAAGTCATAGGGGTCGTAATCGGTGGGATTGAAGCTCATCTCCGCCTTCCCTCGAAATCGGGGGCCGGCGCCGCGCCCTTGCTGGCGCGCCGCGGCCCGGTTGGTCCCTGTCCGCCCGCCGGCCCGGCGCCGGTTCAGGCGATGAATTTCTTGTAGGCCGCGTCGTCCATGTACTCGTCGAGCGCCGAGGCGTCCTCGATCTGCATCTTGAAGAACCAGGCCTCGCCCTCGGGATCGTCGTTGACCTTGGAGGGGTCGTCGACGATGGCGTCGTTGACCTCGATGATCTCGCCGTCGAGCGGGGCGAGGATGTCGGAGGCGGCCTTCACGCTCTCGATCACCACGACCTCGTCATCCTTGGAGACGGTCTTGGGCGCATCGGGCAGTTCGACGAAGACCACATCGCCAAGCTGTTCGGCGGCATGTTGGGTGATGCCCACGGTCACGACGTTCTCGTCGTCGATCTCGAGCCATTCGTGTTCTTCGGTGTATTTGGTCACGCGGGGTTCCTCGTTCTTTCTGATCAGCGTTTGAAATTGGCCGCGACGAAGGGCAGCTTCGCCACGGCGACCGGCAGGCGGCGGCCGCGCAGCTCGCCATATAGGACGGTGCCCGGCGCGGTCAGGGCGGCGGGCACATAGCCCATGGCCACCGGGCCGCCGACGCTGGGCCCGAAGCCGCCCGAGGTGATCACGCCGACCGGCTCGGCGCCGTCCTCGGCGGCGTAGAGCGCCACGCCCTCGCGCATCGGGGCGCGGCCCTCGGGGGTCAGCCCGACCCGCACGCGCGAGGCGGATTCGGCCAGTTCGGCGTGGATGCGCTCGGCCCCGGGGAAGCCGCCGGCGCGGGCGCCATCGGCGCGGCGGACCTTCTGGATCGCCCAGGAAAGCGCCGCCTCGACGGGCGTCGTGGTCTCGTCGATGTCGTGGCCGTAAAGGCAGAGCCCGGCCTCGAGCCGCAGGCTGTCGCGGGCCCCGAGCCCGATCGGCGCCACGTCGTCATGCGCGAGGAGCTTGCGGGCGAAGTCCTCGGCGGCATCGGCGGGCACGGAGATCTCGTAGCCGTCCTCGCCGGTGTAGCCCGAGCGCGAGACCCAGAGCTCGACGCCGTCGACGACCACGTCGCGCAAATCCATGAAGCGCATCTCGGCGACCTCGGGGGCCAGCGCGGACAGCACCGCCTCGGCCTTGGGCCCCTGCAACGCCAGGAGCGCGCGGGTGGTCACATGTTTGACCACCACATCGGGTTCGAGCCCCGCGCGCAGCCGCGCGATGTCGGGCTCCTTGCGGGCGGCATTGACCACGAGGAAGAGGTGATCGCCCTTGTTGGCGACCATCAGGTCATCCTCGAGCCCGCCCGCGTCATTGGTGAAAAGCGCGTAACGCTGGCGGCCTTCCTTGAGGCCGATGACATCCTGCGGCACCAGCGTCTCGAGCTTCTCGGCCGCGGCGGCCTTGCGCGGCACCAGCAGCACCTGGCCCATGTGGCTGACGTCGAAGAGCCCCGCCTTCTCGCGGGTGTGCAGATGTTCCTTCAGGACGCCCATGGGGTATTGCACGGGCATAGAATAGCCCGCGAATTCGACCATCTTGCCGCCGAGTTCCTCGTGCAGGGCATGGAGCGGGGTCTTCAGAAGGCCCTCTTCGGTGCGGGCCTCGCCCTCCGCAGGCGCGGCGCCGTCGCAGCCCGGCGCATGGCCGCCGTCGGGCCCATGCGGCATCCCGCAGCCGCAGTCATGGCTCTGCCAGTCGGCGTATTTGTCGGCTGTCCGCTCGGTCACGGCGTCCCCTCCGTCGTCTCGGCCGGCAGCGCGCCGCCGGCACAGGTGGCGGCGGACATATGCCCGCCGGGAACGCCCCCTCTGTCCCGGTGCCTGAGATCGCTATCCCTTCGGCGGACCCGCCGCGCCTCGGCGCGCGGGCCTCTCTCCAGAGTGTTGACCAGCAACGGTCCTGAAGCCTGAGAGTTTCCGGGGCGGTTGCTCCTTCGGCACCGGCCTTGGCCGGTTCTCCCGCTGCTGCGGCCAGACGTTAATCGAGCACCTTCGCGGAGGCAAGCGGCTGCTCGACCAGCGCGAAGAGCTTGTCGAGCGCCGCGTTGTCGTCGACCAGATAGGAGAGCGAGAACTCCTCGAGCGCGTCGAAGAAGGCCTCTCCGGCGCTGTGCAAGACGCCCTGCAGCCGGCAGGCGCCGACCAGCGGGCAAGTGTTGCCCTTGGCCAGGAAGCACTCGGCCAGCGCCGATTTCGCCTCGAAGGCCCGGAACAGCGCGCCGAGGCGGATCTCGCCCGGCTCGCGGCCCAGTTTCAGCCCGCCGTGTCGCCCACGTCGGGTCTCGATATAGCCCAGCTGCGCGAGCTGGTTCACGATCTGGCCCAGATGATGTTCGGATGCGTTGCAGGCTCCCGCGATTTCCGACTTGGTCACAAGCCGGTCGCGATGCACCGCGCAATACATCAAGACACGAACCGCGATATTGGTTCGTTTGGTGACGCGCATCGGTCCGCCTCCCGAATGCCGCTTGGATTTTGGGCGTGCAGTGAGGGCTACACGCGGTTGATTCTCGGCACCATGCAGCCTTAAAGGGTCACATGACCACACCTTTTTTCTTCGGCTACGGGTCCCTGGTGAACCAGCGCACCCATGAAAACCGCCCCGCGCATGTGGCCCGGGCGGCCGGCTGGCGCCGTGCCTGGGTGGCCGTCGAGGCCCATCCGCTGGCGGTTCTGACCGCGGTTCCGGCCGCCGGCGACGAGATCGAGGGCCTGATCGCCGCGGTCCCCGGCGGGGACTGGGAAAAGCTCGATCAGCGCGAGGCGGAATACGACCGGCTGGATGCGACCTCGGTCGTCGTGCACGAGGTGGAGAACCTGGCCTCGATCGCGATCTACTCGGTGCCCGCGGCGACCCGGACCCCGGCGCATGCGGGCCGGCCGATCCTCTTGAGCTACCTCGACGTGGTGCTGCAGGGCTATCTCGACATGTTCGGCGAGGCTGGCGCGCAGCGGTTCTTCGAGACCACCGACGGCTGGGGCGGCACGCCGATCCTCGACGACCGCGCGACGCCGCGCTACCCGCGCGCCCAGCGGCTCACCGCGGGCGAGACCGCCTGGGTCGACGCGGCGCTCGCCGAGCGCGGGTTGAAGGTGACCGGGTAAGGGGAAGCGGGGTGTGCGCGGGGTGTGGGGCGAATCGCCCGGCCCGAGTTTGGGACGAAACGTCCTGCCCGAGTGTGGGGCGAAGCGCCCGGCCCGAGTGTGGGGCGAAGCGCCCGGCCCGAGTTTGGGACGAAGCGCCCGGCCGGACGATCGCGACACGACCTCTCCTCCCGCTCCCCCTTCCAACACGCCCCACCAGAGGGCGCGCGCCGGACCGGGGGCCGGCGCTGCTGACCTCTGAGCGAGGCGCTTTATCCCAACAAGGTCATTGCTAGAGGCGATCTACGCACACCACCCCAAGGAGCGCCGGCCCATCGGGCCGGTCCGGCGCGCGCCCGGCATCTTCGATGCTGTTCGGGCGCAAGGGGGTGCTTTGGGGGTCTGCGTTAGTTCGAGGGTGTTGGCGTTGTAGGGGCGCGGGGACCGCCTTGGGGCGCTTTTGCCGCCCACAGGCAAATTGATCAGGCGTCAGCGCCACCCCACTCCCGACCAACCGGCCCGGGCGCGCCCAAATTCCGCGCCCGTCGAACTCACCCTTTCTTCGCCCGCACCACCTGCATGAGCGGCATCACGTCGGCCATCTCGGGCCCGCGGTCCATGCCGGTCACCGCGCGGCGGAGCGGCATGAAGAGACCCTTGCCCTTGCGCCCGGTCTGCTCCTTCACCGCCTGGGTCCAGGTCGCCCAGGTCTCCGCGTCATAGGGCGGCTGGGGCAGGAGCGTCATGGCCTCGGCCACGAAGTCCGCATCCTCGGGGTCGATCTTCGGATCGCCGCCTTCCGAGAACATCCGCCACCAGCCGGCGAGATCGCCGCGCGTGGTGATGTTCTCTCGCGCCACCTGCCAGAAGAGCGGCGCCTTGTCCTCGGGCACGCCGAGCGCCGCGATCTCCTCGGCCACGTCCTCGTAGGAGAGCCGGTGCAGCTTGCGCGCGCTCAGCGGATATAGGTCGTTCACGTCGAACTTCGTCGGCGCCGAGCCGAACTGCGAGAGCTCGAACCCCTCGGCCACCTCCTCGAGCGAGAGCCGCAGCTCCACCGGCTGCGAGGAGCCGAGCCGCGCCATCAGCGACCAGAGCGCCTCGGGCTCGACGCCCGCCTCGCGCAGGTCCTTGAGCGCCAGCGTGCCGAGCCGCTTCGAGAGGCTCTCGCCCGCCGGGCCGGTCAGAAGCGAGTGATGCGCGAAGGCCGGATGATCGGCGCCGAGCGCGGCCATGATCTGGATCTGCGTCGCGGTATTGGTGACATGGTCCGAGCCGCGCACCACGTGGGTCACGCCGAACTCCACGTCGTCGACCACCGAGGCCAGCGTGTAGAGGAACTGCCCGTCGGCGCGGATCAGCACCGGGTCCGAGACCGAGGCCGCGTCGATGGAGATCGCGCCGAGGATGCCGTCTTCCCACTCGATGCGCTGGTGCTCGAGCTTGAAGCGCCAGTGCCCGTCGCCGCGCTCCTGGCGCAGGGCCGCCTTCTCGTCCTCCGAGAGCGCCAGCGCCGCCCGGTCATAGACCGGCGGGCGACCCATGTTGAGCTGCTTCTTGCGCTTCAGGTCCAGCTCGGTGGGGGTCTCGAAGGCCTCGTAGAACCGCCCCTTCTCGCGCAACTCGTCGGCGGCGGCATGGTAGCGCTCGAGCCGTTCGGACTGGCGCTCCACCCGGTCCCAGCCGAGGCCCAGCCACTCGAGGTCGCGCTTGATGCCGTCGACGTATTCTTCCTTCGACCGCTCGGGGTCGGTGTCGTCGATGCGCAGGATGAAGGTGCCGCCGGCCTTCTTCGCGATCAGGTAATTCATCAGCGCGGTGCGCAGGTTGCCCACGTGGATATGGCCGGTGGGCGAAGGGGCGAAGCGGGTGACGGTCATGGTCCTGTCCCGGGCTTTGGGGTGACTACGAAGGCTGCGTCTTTCACAAAGGCCGGGTCTTGTCCATATCGCGGCCCTTGCGTGGGGCCCGGCCATGGGTCAAGCCTCGGGCCTGACCCTGCCCGGTTTTGCGAGGTTCCCCATGCGCGCCTTTCTCGCCCTGCCCCTGCCGCCCTCGGATGCCGAGGTGCTGGAGGCCATGGGCGAGCGGCTGGGCTTCGGCCGCGCGCTGCCCTCGGAGTCGCTGCATCTGACGCTGGCCTTCCTGGGCGAGGTCGAGGAGGCGCTCCTGCGCGAGGCCGCCGATGCGCTCGAAACCCTGAGCCCGCCGCGGTTCCAGTTCCGGCTTTCCGGCATCGCGAGCTTCGGCACCGCGCTGGCCATGGAGGCCGAGGGCGGTGCCGCCCTGCGCGACCTGCAGGCGCGGGTGAAATCGCGGCTGGTCGGCGCGGGGCTGGTGCTCGAGCGCCGCCGTTTCCGCCCGCATGTCACCTTCGCGCGCCTGCCCGAGCGGCTGACGCTTGAGGAAGAGGGCAAGCTCGCGCGCTTCCTCGGCGTGGAGAGCCGCATGGCGGTCGAGGAGATCCCCGCCGAGGAGGTGGTGCTTTACGAGTCGATCCTGACCAAGGACGGCCCGGTCTACGAGCCGCTGGCGGAGTTTCCGCTGAGCTGAGGGGGGGGGGCGTTGCGGCGTCGTGGGTGACGCCGACCCAGGGCGCGCGACGCCGGCGCAGGGCGCGCGCCGGACCAGGTGCTGTCGCTAGGTTGAGCGCGACGCCACCGCAGGGCGCGACGGACCGGGGGGGCGGCGCCGCGTCGAGCGCAACGTCGAAGAAGGGCGCGCGCCGGAACGGGGGCCGGCGCTGCTGACCTCGGAGCTAAGTACTTTATCCCCGCAAGGTCAGGGCTCGCGATGAGCTGTGCACGCCATCCCAAGAAGCGCCGGCCCATCGGGCCGGTCCGGCGCGCGCCCGGCACCTTCGGTGCTGTTCGGGCGCAAGGGCGGCGCGGAGATTTGAGGTGTTGGGTTGTGCAGTGAGCACGCGGCAGAGTTGGCACCATGCCACCCTCTCAACACGCCCCGCCAGAGGGCGCGCGGCGGACTGGGGGCCGGCGCTGCCGACCTCTGAGCGGGGCGTTTAATCCCAGCAAGGTCAGGACTAGAGAAAAGCTAAGCACGCCACCCCAAGGAGCGCCGGCCCATCGGGCCGGTCCGGCGCGCGCCCGGCACCTGCGGTGCTATTCGGGCGCAAGTGGCGCGGGCGGTGACTATTGCGCGAAGTCATCGGTGGTGGGGTTTTCGGCGGTGGGGGAAGGTCACCACCGTCTTGAGGGACGCACTGTTGCTGCCCAAGGCAGCGACTGCCTGACCATGGTCCCACGTCTCGCCAAAGCACCCAACATCAGACCGCCCCCCAAAGCCCCCTCAACTCCCCTGCACCGGCCAGTGCCGCGCCAGGTCCTCGAGCCCGGCGCGGATCAGCTCGCCCAGCACCCCGGTGTCGATCCGCTCGAGCCGGGTCACGTAGAGACAGGACCGCCCGGTGCGATACGGCCCGAGCCGCGCGAGCAGCGGGCCGAAATCGGCGTAGCCCGGCAGGATGTAGATCGACAGCGCCGAGGCCCGCGGCGAGAAGCCGGTCGCCAGGAAATGCCCCGAGCGGCCCGAGGCATAGGTGTAATCGTAGCTGCCGTAACCGACGATGCTCTCGCCCCAGAGAACCGGCTCCCAGCCGGTCGCGGCGCGGAAGATCGCGTCGAGTGCCACGCCCTCGGCGCGCCGACGCTCGGGGGTGACGCCATCGAGGAACGCGGGCACCGAGGCGCCGATCGGGCGGGTCTTCAACTCTGCCATACCCCCAGCCTGCCCCGAATCGCGGCCTTTGCCCAACCGCCTCTGGTCATCACGCCCGGCCCGCCCCACATTCGCGGAACGTCAGACGCGAGACGGGAGAGACAGGTGCCCGAGGTCAGCCTCGAAGAGATGGAAGAGATGGCGCGGCGGGCGATCGCCGCCCTGCCCCCGGCCTTCGCGCGCGGAGCGGCCGAGATCGTCCTGCGCGTCGAGGACTGGCCCGACGCGGAGATCCTGCGCGAGCTGGAGATCCCCGATCCGATCGAGCTCACCGGCCTCTACGACGGCATCCCGATGACCGAGAAAAGCGTCGCCGATCCTGCCCCCTGGCCGGACACGATCTGGCTTTACCGCGAGCCGATCCTGGCCGAATGGCGCGACCGCGGCGATGTCGAGATCGAGAACCTGGTGGCCCATGTCACCGTGCACGAGCTGGCGCATCACTTCGGCTGGTCCGACGAGGACATCGCCACGATCGACCGCTGGTGGGAATGAGCGCGGCCTAGCTCCGCCGCAACCGAAGCCGCGGCCTAGCTCGCCCGCGCCCCGACGCCGCGGCGCGGAGGCGGACAAGCCCCGCGCCCCCCGCCTACCGCCGCCCGTCGCGCCAGCGGTTCACCACCGGGTAGCGGCGATCGAGCCAGAAGGCCTTGGGCGTCAGCCGCACCCCCGGCGCCGACTGGAAGCGCTTGTATTCCGACAGATAGAGCAGGTGCTCCACCCGCACCGCGTCGGCGCGGTCGAAGCCCGCCGCCACGCAGTCGTCGATCGAGCCGTCCTCTTCGATCAGCACCTCGAGGATGCCGTCCAGCACCTCGTATTCGGGCAGCGAATCGCTGTCCTTCTGGTCGGCGGCCAGTTCCGCCGAGGGCGGCTTGGAGATCACCCGCTCGGGGATCACCAGACCTTCGGGGCCCTTCATCCAGCTGCGGTGATTGGCGTTGCGCCAGCGGCAGGTCTCGAAGACCCGGGTCTTGTAGAGATCCTTGATCGGATTGTAGCCGCCCGCCATGTCGCCGTAGATCGTGGCATAGCCCACCGCCACCTCGGACTTGTTGCCGGTGGTCAGGAGCATCTCTCCGAACTTGTTCGACAGCGCCATGAGCAGGAGCCCGCGCAGCCGTGACTGCAGGTTCTCCTCGGTGACATCCGGCGCGCGTCCCTCGAAGAGCGGCGCCAGCGTCTCGGTGATCGCGTCGCGGCCCTTGGCGATCGGCACGAAGTCGTAAGGCGACCCGAGGTTGCCGGCCACCGCCTTGGCGTCCTCGAGCGAATGCTCGGAGGTATACTCCGAAGGCAGCATCACGCAGCGCACGTTCTCGGGCCCGATGGCATCGGCGGCGATCACCGCGACCAGCGCCGAATCGACCCCTCCCGAGAGCCCCAGCAGCACCTTCGAGAAGCCCGACTTGCCGAGGTAGTCGCGCAGCGCCTCGACCATGGCGCGGTAGTCCTGCTCCCAGGTGTCGGGCTGGGCCGCGATCGGGCCGGGCTCGGCGCGCCAGCCGGCCTCGGTGCGGGTCAGGTCCACATGCGCCACGGTCTCGTCGAAGACCGGCAGCCGGCAGGCGAGCTGCCCGCCGGGGTTCAGGACGAAGGAGCCGCCGTCGAAGACCTGGTCGTCCTGGCCGCCGACCATGTTGAGATAGATCAGCGGCAGGCCGGTCTCGACGCTGCGCGCGACCATGTGGTTCAGCCGTTCGTCGTGTTTCTCGCGGTGGTAGGGCGAGCCGTTGGGCACCAGCAGGAACTCCGCGCCGGTCTCCTGGTGGGTTTCGGCCACATCCTCGAACCAGGCGTCCTCGCAGATCGGGCTGCCGATCCGGGTGTTGCCCACCGCGTAGGGCCCGCCCATCGGCCCCGGCGTGTAGAGCCGCACCTCGTCGAAGACCGCGTAGTTAGGCAGGTGGTGCTTGAGGACCGCGGTCCGCACCTCGCCGCCCTGCAGGATCAGGTAGCCGTTGAAGAGCTCGGCGCCCTCGAGCCAGGGCGCGCCGATGGCCAGCGCCGGGCCCTCGGCGCAGTCGCGGGCGAGCGCGCGGACCTCCTCGATGGCGGCGGCATGGAAGGCGGGTTTCTGGATCAGGTCCTGGGTCTGGTAGCCGGTGATGAACATCTCGGGCAGCGCCACGAGGTCGGCCCCCGCCGCGCGGCCCGCCTCCCAGGCGTCGCGCGCCTTGGCGCGGTTGCCGGAGAGGTCTCCGAGGGTCGGGTTCAGTTGCGCCAGCGTCAGCCGGAACTTATCGGGCATGATCCGTCACCTTGCAGTGGTTTGCCGCCCACATAGCAGAACGCCACGCGAGGGGAAGTGTGGGTGGGGGTGTCGGGTGGGCGGTTGGGCGGCGGGGTGGCTGCGGGTGGATGGGTGGTCGCGGGTGGCTGGGTGGATGTGTGGACGGCCGGATAGCGGATGACGGCTGATCTGAAGGACGACGGTGATTGCGCGGACGGCATCCCGTGTTGACACTTGGATAGCTCGCGCGGTCGCTCCCAGGCGCCCGGAACCACAGAACAACCAAGCCCACCAGAGGGCGCGCGCCGGACAGGGGGCCGGCGCTGCTGCCCTCCGAGCGAGGCGCTTTATCCATCCAAGGTCAGGACGAGCGATGATCGGCGCACGCCGCCCGAAGGAGCGCCGGCCCAAGGGGCCGGTCCGGCGCGCGCCCGGCACCTTCGGTGCTATTCGGGCGCAAGGAGGCGCGACGCTCTCCAATGTCAGGGGCCAACACGCCCCGGGCACCTTCGGTGCTGTCCGGGCGCGAGAAGAGGGTCTGCGATGGCTGGGGCGCAGGGATGAGTGGCGTTTGGGTGTTCGGGTCCATTTGGAGGTGAGTGGCACCAAGGCCCACCACCCGAAGTCCCAACACACTCCCCACCGCCTCCCAACCGCCCCTCACCCTCCCCCTCTCCGGGAAAGCCGTTGTGTCAGCCCCCCGCCTTCACTAGTTTCGACACAAGCCCGCAGCACGCGGCCAATCTGGGCGGGGCAGAGCAGACATGGCATTCCACAAGGGACTTTCGCGCGCGGCGCTCCTGGCCGCGCTCTTCGCCGCAGCCGGGGCGGGGCTCGCCCAGGACGGCGAGGTCATCACCAAGCAATACGACGACGGCGGCGTCTACGAGGGCACCTTCCAGGACGGCCTCCAGCACGGCACCGGCACCTACCGCCTGCCCAACGGCTACGAGTACACCGGCGAATGGGTCGCGGGCGAGATCCGCGGCCAGGGCGAGGCGCGCTTTCCCAACGGCTCGGTCTACGAAGGCGAGTTCGAGGCCGGCAAACCCGACGGCGTGGGCCGGATCATCTTCGCCGACGGCGGCACCTACGAGGGCACCTGGGTCGACGGCAAGATCACCGGCAAGGGCATCGCCGTCTATGCCAACGGCGTGCGCTACGAGGGCTCCTTCCGCAACGCCCTGCACCACGGGCGCGGCACCATGACCTCGCCCGGCGGCTACACCTACGAGGGCGACTGGGTGAACGGCCAGAAGGAAGGCAATGGCACGATCACCTATCCCGATGGCTCGGTCTACGAGGGCCGGGTCTCGGCCGGCCTGCGCGACGGCGAGGGCAAGCTGACCATGCCCGACGGGCTGATCTACGAAGGAATGTGGGACGACGGCCAGATCGACGGGACCGGCACGCTCACCCAGCCCAACGGCGATGTCTACGAGGGCGAACTGGTGGCCGGCCGCCGCGAGGGCCAGGGCAAGGTCACCTATGCCAACGGCGATGTCTACGAAGGCGCCTTCGTCGCCGACCAGCGCGAGGGCGAGGGCACCTTCCGGGGCCAGGACGGCTATGTCTACACCGGCCAATGGGTCGCCGGCGAGATCGAGGGCCAGGGCCGGGTGAGCTATCCCGACGGCTCGGTCTACGAGGGCGAATTCGCGGGCGATCTCGCCAATGGCCGCGGCAAGATCACCTATCCCGACGGCTCGACCTACGAGGGCGACTGGGTCGAAGGCGTGATCGAAGGCCAGGGCCGCGCGGAATACGCCAACGGGCTGGTCTACGAGGGCGGCTTCGTGAACGCCAAAAACCACGGCCAAGGCGTGATGACCTACCCCGACGGCTACCGCTACGAGGGCGCCTGGGTCGAAGGCGAACGCGAGGGCCAGGGCACCGCCACCTATCCCGACGGCACTGTCTACACCGGCGGCTTCCAGGACGGGGAGCGCCACGGAGAGGGCCGGATCGAGATGCCCGACGGCTTCAGCTACGAGGGCGACTGGGACAATGGCGCGATCTCCGGCGAAGGCGTCGCGACCTATGCCAACGGCGATGTCTACGAGGGCACCTTCGTCGAGGGCAAGCGCCAGGGCGAGGGCACCATGCGCTACGCCACCGGCGAGGAAGCCAGCGGCGACTGGGTCAACGGCGCGCTGACCGGCGGCACCGCGGGGGCGAGCGAGGCCTCGGAGGCGGGTGACGGCGATGGTGGCGCCGATGACGCGGACGGCGAAGCAGGGGAAGCGGGCGACGGGAACTGAGGGTCTTTGCGGGGCGGGTGACGCCTCGAGCGAGGCGGCCCCAAGAGGATGCGTTCCCCAAACCGTCGGACTGCGCGATCCCGCCCAAACCCTTGGAAAACGATCCCCGCCCCCTAAGAATAGATCCACGTCACACCTCAAAGCCCTCCCCCAGAGCAGGCGCAGGGCGCGCGGCGGACCGGGGGCCGGCGCTTCTGACCGCCGAGCGGCGCGCTTTATCCCAACAAGGTCAGGACAACCGGCACGCTAAGCACGCCACCCCAAGGAGCGCCGGCCCACCGGGCCGGTCCGGCGCGCGCCCTGCGCCTGCGGCGCGGTCCGGGCGCAGGTTGCGAGAGCGGTCAAAGCAGCGCGCAGCCCCGACGCCGAAGGCTGCAGCCCCCGAAACCCAGATCAGAATGGCGTGAAACCCGGGAAATCTTCCCCAATCGCCACCCGCGCTCTGCCTAGATCACCTCGCAAGCAGCCCAAGACAGCCCCAGCCCCGCACCGCCCCAAAGGAGACCGCCATGCCGACCGAGAAACTCACCTTCCCCGGCGCCAATGGCGACCTTCTCGCGGGCCGGCTCGACCTGCCGGCGGGGCCGCCCCGCGCCGCCGCGCTCTTTGCCCATTGCTTCACCTGCGGCAAGGACATCGCCGCCGCCCGCCGCATCGCGGGGCAGCTCGCCGCCGAGGGCTACGCCGTCCTGCGCTTCGACTTCACCGGGCTCGGCCATTCCGGCGGCGAGTTCGAGAACACCTCCTTCACCTCGAACGTGGATGACCTCGTGGCCGCGGCCGAGGCGCTGGCCGCCCGCGACCTCGCGCCGACGCTGCTGATCGGCCATTCGCTGGGCGGCGCGGCGGTGCTGAAGGCCGCGGGCCAGATCCCCTCGGCCCGGGCGGTGGCCACCATCGGCGCGCCCTGCGACCCCGGCCATGTCACCCATAACTTCGCCGCCGCCCTGCCAGAGATCGCCCGCGACGGCGTCGCCGAGGTCTCGCTGGCCGGGCGGCCCTTCCGCATCGGCCAGGGCTTCGTCGAGGATGTCTCCGAGGCCCGGCTCGCCCCCGCCATCGCCGGGCTGAAACGCGCGCTCCTGGTCCTGCACGCGCCGCGCGACGCCACGGTCGGGATCGAGAACGCCACGGCGATCTTCTCCCACGCCAAGCATCCGAAAAGCTTCGTCACGCTCGACGAGGCCGACCACCTGGTCAGCCGCCCCGAGGACGCCGAATACGCGGCCTCGGTGATCACCGCCTGGGCCCGGCGCTACCTCGATCTGCCCGCGCCGCCCGCCCGCCCCGAAGCGCCCGAGGGCGTGGTGCGCGTGACCGAGAACGACGCCGCGGGCTTCCTGCAGGACGTGGTCGCCGGGCCGCATCACATCACCGCCGACGAGCCGGAAGCGGTGGGCGGCAGCGACCAGGGGATGACGCCCTACAACCTGTTGTGCGCCGCGCTCGGCGCCTGCACGGCGATGACGCTCCGGCTCTACGCCCGCCGCAAGGGGCTGCCGCTGAGCCATGTCGAGGTCGACGTCTGCCACGACAAGCGCCACGCCGAGGACGCCGCCTCGGGCGCGGCCAAGGTCGATGTCTTCCACCGGGTGCTGCGGCTCGAAGGGGATCTCGACGAGGAGACGCGGGCGCGGCTTCTGGAGATCGCCGACAAATGCCCGGTGCACCGGACGCTGGAGCCTGGAGCGCGGGTGGTTACGGAGTTGGGGTGAGGGCGTGTTGGACGCGGAGTCTGCCTGCGGCGAGTTCAATGGTTCGCAGCGCCCGGTCCCTCCTTGCGCCCAATTCGGCCCAGCGCCCCTGCACGTCGGGCGCTATGGCGCTGCCGACGCCCTCCGTCACCCCACGCCCCCCTCTCACCTCGCCCCACCAGAGGGCGCGCGCCGGACCGGGGGCCGGCGCTTCCGCCCTCTGAGCTGCGCGCTTTATCCCAACAAGGTCAGGGCTCGGGGCGATCTAAGCGCGCCACCCACAGGAGCGCCGGCCCAAGGGGCCGGTCCGGCGCGCGCCCGGCATCTTCGATGCTATTCGGGCGCAAGTGGCGCTGGATGGAGGCGCAGCCCTTGGAACCGACGCTTTGGCTAGCTGGCAGCGCTTAGAGCTCCAAGCAGGCACTTGGGGCGCGGGCGTAAGTTCCGCTGAAGGCTCTGAAGGCTCTGAAGGCTCTGAAGGCTCTGAAGGCTCTGAAGGCTCTGAAGGCTCTGAAGGCTCTGAAGGCTCTGAAGGCTCTGAAGGAGCGTGGCCCCGAAGCCCGCCACGGTCCACCCGAAATCACTCCAACAGCCTAGAGCACCCCACCCTCAAACCACCTCCCCATCCGACAGCCGCCGCAGGAAGTCCTCCGCCTCTTCCCGGATCGTCTCCTGCTTCTCCGCGCCCATCCGGTCCCAGGTCGCATACATCTGCGCCATCCGCGGGTTCTTCGCGAAACGCTCCCGGTGGCGGTCCATGAAATGCCAGTAAAGGAGGTTGAACGGGCAGGCCCCTTCGCCGGTCTTGGTCTTCACGCTGTAGGCGCAGTCGCCGCAGTAATCCGACATCCGGTCGATGTAGCTGCCCGAGGAGACATAGGGCTTCGAGGCGATCACCCCGCCGTCTGCGAACTGGCTCATGCCCACGGTATTGGGCGCGGTCACCCATTCGAAGGCGTCGAAATAGACCCGCATGTACCACTCCTCGACCTCGGCGGGGTCGATGCCCGCCAGAAGCGCGAAGTTGCCGGTGACCATGAGCCGCTGGATGTGATGGGCATATGCCTCCTCGCGGGTCTGTTCCACGGCCTTCGCAAGACACCGCATCCGGGTCTCGCCTCCCCAGTAAAGCGGCGGCAACCCGCGCTGGTGGTTCAGCCAGTTCCGCCGGGGATATTCCGGGCCCTCGCGGAAATAGATCGCCCGCATGTATTCGCGCCAGCCGATCACCTGGCGGATGAAGCCCTCGGCGGCATTGATCGGCACATCGCCTTCGCGCCAGGCCGCCTCGACCGCGTCGCAGACCTCGCGCGGGTCGAGGAGCCCGATGTTCATGTAGCCCGAGATCACCCCGTGATAGAGAAAGCGCTCCTCGCCCATCATGGCATCCTGGTAGTCGCCGAAGCGCGGCAGGGCGGTCTTGACGAAATGCGTCAGCGCCCGGCGCGCCTCGCCCTGGTCGGTGGCGAACCAGAAAGGCCGGGTCTCGCCGAAACTGTTGCCGAAGCGGCGCTCGACGAGGTCGAGCACCTCCTCGACCGTCTCGTCGGGGGTGAAACGCATCGGCCCCGAGGCCTCGATCTCGCCCGGGGCGGGCTTGCGGTTGTCGTGGTCGAAGTTCCACTGGCCGCCCGCGGGCTTGCCCTCCTCCATGAGGTAGCCCGTGGACTTGCGCATCTCGCGGTAGAAATATTCCATCCGAAGGCTCTTGCGGCCCCGCGCCCAATCCTCGAACCAGTCGAGATCGGTGAGGAAGCGGTCGTCGGTCAGCTGGGTGACCTTCAGTCCCATCTCGTCGAGCGCGGCGATCAGGCGGAACTCGCCGGGCTGGGTGGCGATCACTTCGCTGGCGCCCAGCTCCTCGGCCCGGCGCAGAAGCTCGCCCGGGATCGAGCCGCTGTTCTCGGTGTCGTCGAGCGCGGTGTAGCGCAGCTCCCAGCCGGCCTCGCGCAGCCGCGCCGCGAACTTGCGCATGGCCGCGAAGATCAGCGCGATCTTCTTGGGGTGATGGGCGACATAGCCCGCCTCCTCGGCGACCTCGGCCATGACCACCACGTCGCGCTCGGGGTCGGCCGCGCGCAGCGCCGAGAGCCCCTCGGAGAGCTGGTCGCCCAGGACCAGGACCAGCCGGCTCACCAGGGGATCTCCGAGAAGGCGTAGTCGTAGAAACCGCCGGTATGCGCGGGCTCGAGCTGCTCCAGCACGTCGGCCAGCCGCCTCGCGGCCTCACCGGGGCTCACGGTCGGGTGCTTGTCGGCGTATTTCTCGGTGAAGGCCGTGGCCACGGTGCCGGGATGCAGCGCGACGCAGGCCAGGTGCCGGTGCGAGCGGGCGAACTCCACCGCCGCGCCATGCACGAGCTGGTTCACCGCCGCCTTGGCGGTGCGGTAGGAATACCAGCCGCCGATCCGGTTGTCGCCGATCGAGCCGACCCGCGCCGAGAGCACCGCCATGACCGCGCGCTCGCGCCGGGGCACCAGCGGCAGGGCGTGTTTCAGGACCAGCGCCGGGCCCAGCGCGTTCAGCCGGAACTGCGCCAGCGCCGCCTCGGGGTCGAGCTCGCGGATGGTCTTCTCGGGGCGCGCGCCGCCGATCTCGAGCGCGCCCGTGGCGCAGAAGACCAGGTGGTAGGGCCCTTCGAGCGCCCCCAGCGCCGCCGCCACCGAAGCCTCGTCGGTCACGTCCAGCCCGTCGCGGGACCGCGACAGCCCGGTCACCTCCATGCCCCGCTCTTCCAGCTCGGCGGCCAGAGCAAGTCCGATGCCGCCCGAGGCGCCTATCACCAATGCGCGTTCCATGCCGCCGGACCTAGCCGCGCCCTCCCCCGCGTCCAGCGCCGCGACAGTCGACCGCAGCCCCCCGCGCGACGCCCCACGCATGGCCCGGCGCGCCCCCCTCACCATCCCGCGCACCCCCACCCAGGCCTGACCGGGCCAAAAATACCTCTCGGGGGAGCGCGAGGGGGCAGACAGCCCCCTCGCCCCCTCAACGGGCTCCAAGGTCAAAGAAAAGCGCCAGCCGCCAAACCCAGCGCCAGAAAAACCGGCGAAGACCCCTCAGCCGAAGGGATCCTCCGGGTAGCCCACCCCCATCAGGTAAAGCCCCTGCGGCGGCGCGACCGGCCCGCAGGCGGCGCGGTCGGCGGCGGCGAGCGCGCGGGCCACGTCCTCGGGGGCCCAGGCGCCGGCGCCCACGCGCTCCAGCGTGCCCACGAAGGAGCGCACCTGGTTGTGCAGGAAGGAGCGCGCGCGCAGGGCGAAGCGGATCTCGCGCCCGGCCTCGGTCTCGCGCTCGGTGATCTCCAGCGCGTCGAGGGTCTTCACCGGGCTCTTCGCCTGGCACATGGTCGAGCGGAAGGTGGTGAAGTCGTGCTTGCCGACCAGATGCGCGGCGCCCGCGCGCATGGCCTCGAGGTCGAGGGGTTTCTGCACCTGCCAGACATGGCCCGCCTCCAGCACCGCGCGGGCGCGGCGGTTCAGCACACGGAAGAGATAGCGCCGCTCTCCGGCCGAGAAGCGGGCGTGGAAGTCCTCGCTCACCCGCGCGGCGGCGCGGATCGCCACGGGGGCGGGCTTCAGGTGGTAGTTCAGCGCCTCCTGCAGGCGGAAGGGCGTCCAGTCCTTGGCCAGATCTGCATGGGCGACCTGACCGCGGGCATGCACGCCCGAATCCGTCCGTCCGGCCGCGGCGATCGTGTGCGGGCCGGGCTCGAGACGCGCGAGCGCGGCCTCGATCGCGCCCTGCACCGAGGGCTGATCGGCCTGGCGCTGCCACCCGGCGAAGGGGGCGCCGTCATATTCCACCAAAAGCGCGTAACGGGGCATGGGACCTGCGCCTAGCCAAAGCCGCGGCGCGCGGCAAGAGGGCGGTGCGCGCGAGGCATGGGACAAGGCCCCGGCACAGCCCAACCGCCCGGCGCTCTGGCAGCCCGGCGCGCAAGCGCTTATCTTCCCCCGAGGCAAGGCAAAACAGGCGCAAGCGGAACGCGGAGGCGGTTTGATTTTCGACGAGCTGGCAGACAGGCTGACGCGCGGCGCCGAGGCCATGGGCGACCGGGTCTCGGGGGCCTTCTTCGAGCCGGTGATCCGGCTCGGGGTCACCGGGCTCGCGCGGTCGGGCAAGACGGTCTTCATCACCGCGCTGATCGCCAACCTGATGGAGCGCGGCCGCATGGGCCAGCTCGCCGCCGCCGCCGAGGGGCGGATCACCGCGGCCTACCTGCAGCCCCAGCCCGACGACACGCTGCCGCGCTTCGACTACGAGACGCATCTGGCCGCCCTGACCTCGGCCAGCCCGCATTGGCCCGAGAGCACCCGGGCGATCTCGGAGCTGCGGCTCTCGCTCCGGGTCAAGCCGACGGGGTTCCTCGGCGGTTTCCAGGGGCCGCGGACGGTGCATCTCGACATCGTGGATTACCCCGGCGAATGGCTGCTCGACCTGGCGCTTCTGGAGAAAAGCTACGCCGAGTGGTCGCGCGAGACCCTGGCGCGGCTCGAAGCGCGGGCCGCAGCCGAGGACTTCCGCGCGGCCCTCTCCGAGACCGACCCCGGCGCGCCGCTCGAGGAGGCCCGCGCCCAGGCGCTGGCGCAGCGCTTCACGAGCTACCTGCAGGCGGCGCGCGAGGCGGGCTATTCCGACTGCACCCCGGGGCGCTTCCTGCTGCCGGGTGATCTCGCGGGCTCGCCGGTCCTGACCTTCGCGCCGCTGCCGCCGGGTGGTTCGGCCCCGCGCCGCTCGCTCTACCGCGAGTTCGAGCGCCGCTATGAGGCCTACAAGTCCCGCGTCGTCAAACCCTTCTTCCGCGACCACTTCGCCCGGATCGACCGGCAGGTGGTGCTGGTCGATGCCCTCGGCGCGGTGCACAAGGGGCCCGAGGCGCTCGCGGATCTGACCCGCACCATGGCGGAGATCCTGACCGCCTTCCGCCCCGGCCCCAACGCCTTCCTGAGCCAGCTTCTGCGCGGGCGGCGGGTGGAGCGTATCCTCTTCGCCGCGACCAAGGCCGACCACCTGCACCACAGCCAGCACGACCGGCTGGCGCGGCTGATGCAGGCGATGACGCGGGCGGCCTCGGACCGGGCGGAGTTCGCCGGTGCCAAGACCCGCGCCATGGCGCTCGCGAGCCTGCGCGCCACCGTCGAGGAGACCCGCGAGGTCAAGGGCGAGCGGCTCGACTGCGTGCGCGGGCGGCTTCTGGAGACCGGCCGCGAGGCGGCGCTCTGGCCGGGCGAGCTGCCCGAGGACCCGCGGGCGCTCTTGAACGGCGGCGCAGGCGACTGGATTGCGGGCGATTACGGCGGCATGGGCTTCGCGCCCGCGCCCCTGTCGCTGCGCCCCGGCGACGGGCCGCCGCACATCCGGCTCGACCGCGCCGCCGAATTCCTGATCGGAGACCGCCTGTGAGCGAGCGCAAACGCCCTGTCCTGATCGAGCTCGACGAGAGCAGCCCCGCGACCCCCGGCCCCGCCGAGGCGCCGCCGGTGCCCGAGACCGGCGCGGGCGGCGCCCCGCCCGAAGGCGCCGCCATGGCCGCCGCCGCGGCGCTGGCCGGGCGCCGGACCTCGCGGCTGGCGCGCTGGTTCTGGGGGCTCGCGGGCGCGATCCTGGTCTCGGTCCTCTCAGTCGCGGCCTGGGGCTTCGTCACCGGGCTGATCGCCGCCAACCCGATCCTCGGCTGGCTGATGACCGGGCTCTTCGGGCTTTTCCTGCTGGTCTGCCTGATGATCGCGGTGAAGGAGATGTCGGCCTTTGCCCGGCTGGCGCGGCTCGACCGGCTGCAGCGCAAGGCCGAGACGGCGCGGTCGGGGCAGAACCTCGACACCGCGCGCGAGGTGATCTCGGGGCTGATGACGCTTTATGCGGGCCGCGAGGACGCCCGCTGGGGCCGCGAGCGGCTGGCCGAACGCCAGGCCGAGGTGCTCGACGCCGAGGCGCTCCTGGCCCTGGGCGAACGCGAGCTGCTCGCCCCGCTCGACGCCCGCGCCGAGGCCGAGGTCAAGGCCGCCGCCCGGCAGGTCGCGGCGGTCACCGCGCTGGTGCCCCTGGCCTTCGCCGATGTGGCGGCGGCGCTTTCCGCCAACCTGCGGATGATCCGGCGCATCGCCGAGATCTACGGCGGCCGCTCGGGCACGCTTGGGGCCTGGCGGCTGACGCGGGCGGTCTTCTCGCATCTCGTGGCCACCGGCGCGGTGGCGGTGGGCGACGACATGATCGAGCCGATCCTCGGCGGCGGGCTGCTGGCGCGGGTCTCGCGGCGCTTCGGCGAGGGGCTGGTGAACGGTGCGCTGACCGCCCGGGTGGGCGTCGCTGCCATGGAGGTCTGCCGCCCCCTGCCCTTCACGCCCGAGCGCCGCCCCTCGGTGCGGCGGATCGTGACGACCAGCCTGACGGGGCTTTTCGAGAAGAAGTCCGGCGGGGCCTGAGGCGGGTTCGGCGGCGGCCTTTTGGCGGTCGCTTGGCCGAAGCGGTGCGCCGCTGGCGGGGCCTTGGGCGCGACGGGCTACGCGGCGACAAGCCCGACCTCCGGCCCGACGCTCGCCCGACACGCAGCCGCCCCCTATCCGGCCGAAACAAAAAGGCCCGCCCCACTCCGGGACGGGCCCTCGTCCGTCTCAGGCCGCCGAGGCGCTTACTGCGCGGCGTCACCGGCCGGGGCGGCGTTCTCCTCGGCCGCGGGGGCGGTCGGGGCCGCCTCGCCCTGGGCCGGGGCCGCGCCATCCGCCGGTGCGGCGCTGTCGGCCGCGGGGGTGGTCTCGACCGGGCCGGTGCCGCCGCCGATCACGCTGAAGCCGAAGATCAGCGCGACGATCAGCCCGAGCACCACGAGGATGCCCGAAAGCGCGCTCCGGCCCGAGCGCGGCGCGGCGATCGGGTCCTTCACCTGCCCGGTGTAGGGGTTCATGTCGTGGCGCGTGTGGTCGCTATAGGCCATGTCTGGTTCCTTTCGCTGGCTGCGCCCCCGGTGGGCCCTCTCTGGGCCTTGGGCGCCGCAGCGGGGGATGCGGCGGCGGGGGGCACCGGGGACAGTCTGGACCACAAACGCGCCACGCCGAGCGCGGGGTTCGCGCCCTGCCCCGGCTGGGCCAGCGCCCGCCGAAAGCCGCCCCGCGCCCCGGCCGGTTCCCGCCGCGCCGCACCGCGGCAGGGCCCGCCCCCTGCCCGCGGGCGGATTTCCGCCCGTCCGCGCGCCGGTTTCCGCCGGAACACCCCCATCCCCGCGCCCTCTGGACCATCGCCCCGCCCGCGCCTATAACCCCGGCCAAGATGACCCTGATCCCGATCATCCAGCGAATTATCTGCCCGGCGCCGTGCTGATACGGTCCGCCGGGACAAAGGCGTCTGCCCCGCCGCGCCGCCCCTCATCGTGACACCCCAATTCCGTTTCCGAGGACGCCCGAAATGTGCGCCGACACCGTGACCGACACGCCTGACTACAAGGACACGCTGAGCCTTCCCAAGACTGATTTCCCGATGCGCGCGGGCCTGCCCAAGCGCGAACCCGACTGGCTCGCCCGCTGGGAGGAGATCGGCGTCTACGACCGCCTGCGCGACAAGGCCGAGGACCGCCCGGCCTTCACGCTGCACGACGGCCCGCCCTATGCCAACGGCCACCTGCACATCGGCCACGCGCTGAACAAGGTGCTGAAGGACATGGTGGTGCGCTCGCAGCAGATGATGGGCCGCGACGCGCGCTACATCCCCGGCTGGGACTGCCACGGCCTGCCGATCGAATGGAAGATCGAGGAGCAGTACCGCGCCAAGGGCATGGACAAGGACGCCGTCGACATCGTCGACTTCCGGCAGGAGTGCCGCAAGTTCGCCGAAGGCTGGATCGACGTGCAGCGCGACGAGTTCAAGCGGCTCGGCGTCACCGGCGCCTGGGACCGGCCCTATCTGACAATGGACTACCGCGCCGAGCGCATCATCGCCGGCGAGTTCCAGAAATTCCTGATGAACGGCACGCTCTACCAGGGCTCCAAGCCGGTCATGTGGTCGCCGATCGAGAAGACCGCCCTGGCCGAGGCCGAGGTCGAATACCACGACAAGGAAAGCTTCACGATCTGGGTGAAATTCCCGGTGGTGGACTTCTCCCTGCCTGAGGCCGACGTCTCGGACGAGGAAGCCAGCGACGCCGAACGCGAGGCCGTGGTGCAGGCCCGCGCCGAGGCGCGCGAGACCTTCGTCGGCGCGAACGTGGTGATCTGGACCACCACGCCCTGGACCATCCCCTCGAACAAGGCCGTGGTCTTCGGCGAGGACTTCTCCTACGGGCTCTACGAGGTCACCGGCACGCCCGAGGAATGCTGGGCCTCGGTGGGCGAGCGGTTCATCCTGGCCGACAAGCTGGCCGAGCAGACCTTCACCCGTGCCCGCCTCGAAGAAGGCCAGTGGCGCCGTCTCCGCGACGTGACGCCCGCGCAGCTCGCGGCGCTGAAGCTCGCCCACCCGCTGGCCGGGGCCGAGGGCGGCGCAGGCGAATGGGACGGGCTGCGCGACTTCCGCGCCGCGGATTTTGTCACCGACGAGGAAGGCACCGGCTTCGTGCATTGCGCGCCCTCGCACGGGATGGAGGAATACGACCTCTATCGCGGGCTGGGGATGCTCGACCAGGTGATCACCTACAACGTGATGGACGACGGCTCCTTCCGCGAGGACCTGCCGTTCTTCGGCGGCACCCGGATCCTCAAGGAGAACGGCAAGGAGGGGAACGCCAACAAGGCGGTGATCGACAAGCTCGTCGAGGTCGGCGGCCTCCTGGCGCGCGGCAAGATCAAGCACTCCTACCCGCATTCCTGGCGCTCCAAGGCGCCGGTGATCTACCGCAACACGCCGCAGTGGTTCGCCGCCATCGACCGCGACGTGGGCGACGGGCAGGACGCGCTCGGCACCACGATCCGAAAGCGCGCGCTCACCGCCATCGACCAGGTGACCTGGACGCCGCGCTCGGGCCGCAACCGCCTGCACGCGATGATGGAGGCGCGGCCCGACTGGGTGCTCTCGCGCCAGCGCGCCTGGGGCGTGCCGCTGACCTGCTTCACCAAGAAGGGCGCGCGGCCGACCGACCCGGGGTTCCTCCTGCGCGACGAGACCGTGAACGCCCGCATCCTCGAGGCCTTCGAGACCGAGGGCGCGGACGCCTGGTACAAGGAGGGCGCCAAGGAGCGCTTCCTCGGCAACGACTATGACCCGAACGACTGGGAGCAGGTCTTCGACATCCTCGACGTCTGGTTCGACAGCGGCTCGACCCATGCCTTCGTGCTGGACGACCGCGAGGACGGCGCCGCGGACGGGATCGCGGACCTCTACCTCGAGGGCACCGACCAGCATCGCGGCTGGTTCCACTCCTCGCTCCTGCAAAGCTGCGGCACCCGCGGCCGGCCCCCCTATCGCGGCGTGCTGACCCATGGTTTCACGCTCGACGAGAAGGGCAACAAGATGTCCAAGTCGCTGGGCAACACCATCGTGCCCGAGGAGGTGGTGAAGCAATACGGCGCCGACATCCTGCGGCTCTGGGTCAGCCAGTCGGATTATACCGCCGACCAGCGCATCGGGCCGGAGATCCTGAAGGGCGTGGCCGACAGCTACCGCCGGCTGCGCAACACGCTGCGGTTCCTGCTGGGCAATGTCGCGCATTACGACCCCGCCCAGGCGGTGGCCCCCGCCGAGATGCCCGAGCTGGAGCGGCTGATCCTGCACAAGCTCGCGGTGCTCGACGGCGTGGTGCGCGAGGGCTACGACGCCTATGACTTCCAGAAGGTCTTCCAGGCGATCTTCAACTTCGCCACCATCGACCTGTCGTCCTTCTACTTCGACATCCGCAAGGACGCGCTTTACTGCGATCCCGAGGACAGCCTGGTGCGGCGCTCCGCGCTGACCGTGCTGGACCTGCTCTTCGAGCGGCTGACCACCTGGCTCGCGCCGGTCCTGGTCTTCACCATGGAGGAGGTCTGGCTCGAACGCTTCCCCGGCGCGGGCAGCTCGGTGCACCTGCAGGACATGCCCGAGACACCGGCCGACTGGCGCGACGACGCGCTGGCCGAACGCTCCGAGGTGGTGCGCGCGGTGCGCCGCGTGGTCACCGGGGCGCTCGAGGAGAAGCGCCGCGACAAGGTGATCGGCGCCTCGCTCGAGGCCGCGCCGGTGGTGCATCTGACCGAGGAGGCCGCGGCGGTCGTGACCAACCCCGAGACCTTCGCGACGCTCTGCATCACCTCGGACATCACGCTGACCACCGATCCCGCCCCCGAGGGCGCCTACCGCCTGGCGGAGGTGCCGGGCATCGCGGTGGTCTTCGCCGAGGCCGAGGGCCAGAAGTGCCAGCGCTGCTGGAAGATCCTGCCGGACGTGGGCCAGCACGCCCATACCGATGTCTGCGCGCGCTGCGACGCCGCGCTCGACTGAGCCTGCGGCGCCCCACAAAGTTAAATAACTTTGTGGGGCGCCAAAATCTTATCTAAGATTTTGGCGCGGCCCGCGCCCCGAGCACTGGACAAGTCCGCAGAGAGACAGGACCATCCCGCGCATGAGCGACACGCCCACAGCCCAAGCCTACCAGGTCCTCGCTCGGAAATACCGGCCCGAGACCTTCGCCGATCTGGTCGGCCAGGACGCCATGGTGCGGACCCTGAAGAACGCCTTCGCCGCCGACCGCATCGCCCAGGCCTTCATCATGACCGGCATCCGCGGCACCGGGAAGACCACCACCGCGCGGATCATCGCCAAGGGCATGAACTGCATCGGCACAGACGGCTCCGGCGGGCCCACGACCGACCCCTGCGGCCAATGCGAGCATTGCCAGGCGATCATGGAAGGCCGCCATGTCGACGTCCTCGAGATGGACGCGGCCTCGAACACCGGCGTCGGCGACGTCCGCGAGATCATCGACAGCGTGCATTACCGGGCGGCCTCGGCGCGCTACAAGATCTACATCATCGACGAGGTTCACATGCTCTCCACGAGCGCGTTCAACGCGCTCCTGAAGACGCTGGAGGAACCCCCCGCCCATGTGAAGTTCATCTTCGCCACCACCGAGATCCGCAAGGTGCCAGTCACGGTGCTGTCCCGCTGCCAGCGCTTCGACCTGCGCCGGATCGAGCCCGAGGTGATGATCGGGCTGTTGCGCCGCATCGCCGACCGCGAGGAGGCGCAGATCGCCGAGGACGCGCTGGCGCTGATCACCCGCGCGGCCGAGGGCTCGGCGCGGGATGCGACCTCGCTTCTCGACCAGGCGATCAGCCATGGCGCCGGCGAGACCACCGCCGAACAGGTCCGCGCGATGCTGGGGCTCGCCGACCGGGCGCGGGTGCTCGACCTCTTCGAGACAATCATGCGCGGCGATGCGGCGGGCGCGCTGGCGGAACTCTCGGCGCAATACGCCGATGGCGCCGATCCCATGGCGATCCTGCGCGACCTGGCCGAGATCACCCATTGGATTTCCGTGGTGAAGATCACCCCCGAGGCTGTCGAGGATCCGACCATCTCGCCCGAGGAGCGCACCCGCGGCCAGAGCCTGGCGCAGTCGCTCGGCATGCGGCCGCTGACGCGCATGTGGCAGATGCTTCTGAAGGCGCTCGAAGAGGTGGCCGCCGCGCCCAACGCCATGATGGGCGCCGAGATGGCGGTGATCCGGCTGACCCATGTGGCCGAGCTGCCCTCGCCCGAGGAGCTGCTGCGCAAGCTCCAGTCCGAGAGCCCGCCTCCCGGCCCGCCGGGCGGCGGCGGCGGCGGTGGCGGCGGTGCCGGGCTGGGCGCCCGGGGCGGCGCCTCGGCGCAGGGGTCCCAGAGCGCGCCCGCCCCCACCCATGCCGGGCCTTCGGGCCCCTCGGCGCAGTCGGGCTCGGCCGTCCGCGCGCTAGCCGCCGAGGAGGCCTTGGCGCGCTATCCGACCTTCGAGCATGTGATCGAGCTCATCCGCGCGCATCGCGACGGGGTGCTGCAGGTCGAGGTCGCGAAATACATCCGCCTCGCCGCCTATCAGCCCGGCCGGATCGAGTTCACCCCGACCGAGGATGCGCCCCAGGACCTGGCGCAGCGGCTCGGCGCGGCGCTCACCCGCTGGACCGGCAACCGCTGGGCGGTCACCCTGGTCAACGGCTGCGAGGCGCCGACGATCTACGAGACCGAACACGCCGCGGAGCTGGCGCTTGAACAGGAGGCCGCTGGCCACGACATGGTGAAGGCGGTCCTCGAGGCCTTTCCCAAGGCGCGCATCCTCAAGGTGCGCACTCCCGAGGAAGAGGCCCAGGAGGCCGAGGCCGAGGCGCTGCCCGAGGTCGAGGACGAATGGGACCCCTTCGAGGACGACTGACGGAACCGACGCGCGGGGCCCCGGGGGCCGCGGCGAGATTCAAAGGAGAGACGAGATGTTCAAGGGACTTGGCGGCCTGGGCGACATGGGCAAGATGATGAAGGCGGCCCAGGAGATGCAGGGCAAGATGGCCGAGCTGCAGGAAGAGATGCACAACATCGTGGTCGAGGGCGAGGCCGGTGCCGGCCTGGTGAAGGCGCGCTGCAGCGCCAAGGGCGACCTGAAGTCGCTCGACATCGACCCGTCGATCTTCAACGGCGACGACAAGGAAGTGGTCGAGGACCTGATCCTGGCGGCGATCAAGGACGCCCAGGCGCGCGCCCAGGAGCGCCAGCAGGAAGAGATGTCCAAGCTGACCGAGAGCCTGGGCCTGCCCAAGGACATGAACCTGCCGTTCTGAGGCCCAAGGTTTTGGCCGAACGCTCCGAGATCGACGCCCTGATCGAGATGATGGCGAAGCTGCCGGGGCTCGGGCCGCGCTCGGCCCGGCGCGCCGTGTTGCATCTGATCCGCAAGCGCGCGGTGCTGCTGCAGCCCCTGGCCGAGCAGATGCAGGTGGTGGCCCGGAGCGCCCGGGAATGCCTGAGCTGCGGCAATATCGGCACCACCGAGGTCTGCGGCATCTGCGCCGATCCGCGCCGGGCGAGCGGTATCCTCTGCGTGGTCGAGGACGTGGCCGACCTCTGGGCGATGGAGCGCTCGGGCGTCTTCAAGGGGCGCTACCACGTGCTGGGCGGCACGCTCTCGGCGCTTGACGCGGTGGGGCCCGAGGAGCTGCGCATTCCCAAGCTCGTGGAGCGGGTCTCCGAGGAGGGTGTCGAGGAGGTGGTCCTGGCGCTCAACGCCACCGTCGACGGGCAGACCACGGCGCATTACATCGCCGACCAGCTCGAGGGCTCGGGCGTGGCGCTCTCCTCGCTGGCGCAGGGCGTGCCGATCGGCGGGGAGCTGGACTACCTCGACGACGGCACGATCACCGCGGCGCTGAACGCGCGGAAGCGGATTTAGGGTTGGGGTTAATGGGCTTGGGCCGGTAGGCTTGGGCCGGTGGGCTTGGGCTGCGTCGGTTGGCGATGCATCGGTTGGCACTGAACTGGCGTCCCGGGTTGGTCTAGCTATGGTGGCAAGGCTTGGTCCGCTGCGCGCCACGCGCTTCCTAAAGGTTCAATTTCTCAGTGAGTTTCCACGGATCTGAGAGCTACGCTCTCGGTCCCAAGGGCAAGACTCAGGTGAGTCACGCAAACCGCGTTCGACGGCTTATTGCTCCCTAAACCCGCGCACCCATCAATTCCCGCAGCACGCGACGCGACAACGCGCCCGCCCTCCCAAAACGCTCCCACATTGCCCCCCCTCTTCCAACAGAGGGCGCGCGCCGGACCGGGGGCCGGCGCTGCCGACCTCTGAGCTCCAGCGCTTTATCCCGGCAAGGTCAGGGCTAGCGACATGCTAGGCGCACCACCCACAAGAGCGCCGGCCCATAGGACCGGTCCGGCGCGCGCCCGGCACCTTCGGTGCTGTTCGGGCGCAAGGGCGTGCGCGGGTGGTGCGTGGCGTGCGTTGTGGCGGTGGGGCGGTGCAGAGCTAGGCACCGTCGGTGAACACCCCCCCCAAACAAAAAGGCCCGCGCCAGCGGCACGGGCCCTTCCGAACGCTCCGACACCCGGCCTCAGCCGCGCTCGTTCTCGTCCTCGTCTTCCTCGTCGTCGCTGCTCTCGGGCAGGTTGAAGAACGACTCCGCGTCGGCGTAGTTCTCGTTGCCGCCCGAGGTGCCCTCGTCCTCGCCGCGCGGATCGGAGAGCGAGAAACTCTCCAGCCCCTCGATCGAGGAAGGCAGCCGCGGCTCGGTGTCCATGCCGAGCGACTGCTCGGTCGAGACGAGCTTGCGGCGCTCGTCGTCGTTCATCACCTGCTCCTTGCCCTTGGAGGCCTTGGCCACCGCGGCATCCAGCTCGGACTGGCGGCAGAGCCCCAGCGCCACCGGGTCGATGGGCTGCAGGTTGGAGATGTTCCAATGCGTGCGCTCGCGGATCGACTGGATCGTCGGCTTGGTGGTGCCGACGAGCTTGGAGATCTGGCCGTCCGACAGCTCGGGGTGGAACTTCACCAGCCAGAGGATCGCCGCCGGGCGGTCCTGGCGCTTCGAGAGCGGCGTGTAACGCGGACCGCGCCGCTTGTCCTCGTCGACCGCGGCGGGGTTGTGCTTCAGCTTCAGCTTGTGCAGCGGATCGGTCTCGGCCTTGTCGATGTCGTCCTGGGTCAGCTGGTTGTTGGCGACCGGGTCGAAGCCCTTCACGCCCCCGGCCACGTCGCCATCCGCGATGCCCTGGATCTCGAGCTCGTGCATGCCGGTGAAATCGGCGATCTGCTTGAAGGTCAGGGTCGTGTTGTCGACGAGCCAGACCGCGGTGGCCTTGGGATGCAACAGCTTGGCCATGATCTCTCCTTCAATAGTCTTTCTGCGCCCCCCAGGCTTCGGGCCCAGGGAGGTCCCGGGCGGTCCGGGACGGTTTCCGTTGTCGGGGAACTTGCGCGCTATATAGTCCGGCCATGCGTCGGATGAAAGAGCAAATCACCGCCCTGGCCCTGGGCCTCGCCCTGGCCCTGGGGCTCCTCCCGCCGGGCGCCGGCCCGGCCCGCGCCGAGGGCGAGCCCGCGGGCGTCTTCGACTACTACGTGCTGGCGCTTTCCTGGTCGCCGACCTGGTGCGCGCTCGAGGGCGACGCCCGCGGCTCGCCGCAATGCGCGCCCGAGCGCGACGCGGGCTGGATCCTGCACGGCCTCTGGCCGCAGTTCGAGGAGGGCTGGCCGGCCTATTGCCCGACCACGGAACGCCCGCCCTCGCGGGCCATGACCGGCGATATGGCGCGGATCATGGGCACCTCGGGGCTCGCCTGGCACCAGTGGAAGAAACACGGCACCTGCTCCGGGCTGAGCGCGGCGGAGTATTTCGCCCAGGCCGAGGCGGCCTTCGAGAGCCTCACCCGCCCCGGGGTCTTCGCGCGGCTGGAAAATCCCGTGCGCCTGCCCGCAGCGCTGGTCGAGGAGGCTTTCCTGAAGCAAAATCCCGGCCTCGCGCCGGACATGCTGACGGTGACCTGCCGGTCGGGGCGGATCCAGGAGGCGCGGCTCTGCCTGACCCGCGACCTCGCGCCGCGCGACTGCGGAGCGGACGTGGTGCGGGACTGCCGGCTGGATGACGCGCTGATGGCGCCGATCCCCTGAGCGGGGCTGGCCGCGCGGGGGCTGGGCCCGGGGCGGTCCATCGGATCTGAGGAGCGGTTGGTGAGCTGGGGCCTGCGCGACGCTCCGGCTCTCCGGCGCCCGCTGCGCTGCGGTGGATGCGTAAGCGCGGTCGCACCATGCTCCGAGCAAACCAGCGACCCTACACTCCGCCCGCGCCCACAACTCTCCCCACCCAAACCCAAGCCACAATCCGCCCAGCCTGCCCTCCGGCCCCCCTGCGACAAAGGCAGCACGAGATCGCATCTATACAGAGCCCCGCAAAGGCGCTAATGGGGCGCCTTCGGGCCTCCGACCACGGCGGCCGCGGCGCGGCTCTTCCGCGCCGGCACTTTACTGAGAACGGTTCCCCCTCATGCTCCAGCCCCTATCCGATGCGCTCGCCGAGCGCGGTTACGACACGTTGACGCCGGTGCAGGAGGCGGTGACCGACCCCGCGCTGGCCGAGGCCGACCTCCTGGTCTCCGCGCAGACCGGCTCGGGCAAGACGGTGGGCTTCGGGCTGGCCATCGGGCCGACGCTGCTAGGCGAAGCCGAGACCCTCGACCGGCCGGGCATCCCGCTGGCGCTGATCGTCGCGCCGACCCGCGAGTTGGCCTTCCAGGTCACCCGCGAGCTCGACTGGCTTTATGCCCGCACCGGCGCGCGGGTCACCGCCTGCGTCGGCGGCATGGACATGCGCGCCGAGCGCCGCGCGCTCGAGGCCGGGGCGCATATCGTTGTCGGCACGCCGGGGCGGCTTGTCGATCACATCCGGCGCGGGGCGCTGGACCTTTCGGGTCTGCGCGCGGTGGTGCTGGACGAGGCCGACGAGATGCTCGACCTGGGCTTCCGCGAGGACCTGGAGTTCATGCTGGGCGAGGCGCCCGAGACGCGCCGGACGCTTCTGTTCTCGGCCACCGTGCCGCCGGCCATCGTGACGCTGGCGCAGCATTACCAGCGCGAGGCGGTGCGGGTGACCACGCTGTCCGAGCGCGGCCAGCACGCGGACATCGCCTACCAGGCGCTGCAGGTCGCCCCGCAGGACGCCGAGACCGCGATCATCAACGTGCTGCGTTTCCACGAGGCGCAGAACGCCATCGTCTTCGCCAATACCCGCGCCACGGTGAACCGGCTGACCGCGCGCTTCGCCAACCGCGGCTTCCAGGTGGTCTGCCTCTCGGGCGAGCTGAGCCAGGCCGAGCGCAGCCATGCGCTGCAGGCCATGCGCGACGGTCGCGCCCGGGTCTGCGTAGCCACCGACGTGGCGGCGCGCGGCATCGACCTGCCGAACCTCGAGCTGGTGATCCACGCCGAGCTGCCGACCAATGCCGAGGGGCTGCTGCACCGCTCGGGCCGGACCGGCCGCGCGGGCCGCAAGGGGCTCTCGGCGCTGATCGTGCCGCCGAAGCTGACCAAGCGCGCCGAGCGGCTTCTGAAAAGCGCCCGCGTCAGCGCCGAATGGACCCAGGCGCCCGGCGCCGAGGAGATCCTGCGCCGCGACGAGGAGCGGCTTCTGGCCGATCCGACCTGGCAGGAGGCGATCTCCGAGGAGGAGGCCGGGTTTGCCACCCGCCTGCTCGAGAGCCAGAGCCCCGAGGCCGTGGCCGCCGCTTACCTGCGGCTCTACCGCCAGAGCCATTCCGCCCCCGAGGAGCTGTCGGACCCGGAGGCGCGGCCCGCGCCCAAGGCCCGCGCGCCCTTCGGCCCGAGCGCCTGGGTGGCGCTTTCGGTGGGCCGCGACCAGCGCGCCGAGCCGCGCTGGATCCTGCCGCTCTTGTTGCGGGCCGGCGGGCTCGACAAGGCGGCGATCGGCGCGATCCGCGTGCAGCCGCGCGAGACCTTCGTGGAAATCGCCGAGCCGGCGCTGCCGCTCCTGATGGAGAAGCTCGGCGCCGAGGGCGAGATCGAGGAGGGCCTGCGCCTGCGTCTGCTGGACGGGGCCCCCGACCTCGACCGCTCCGCCCCCGCCCCGCGCGACCGCAAACCGCGCCCCGAGCGTGGGGATCGGTTCGAGAAGGGTGATCGGCCGGCGCGTGGGGATCGGTTCGAGAAGTCCGACCGCCCGGCACGTGGTGATCGGTTCGAGAAGTCCGACCGCCCGGCGCGTGGCGAGCGGTTCGAGAAGACCGACCGCACCGCACGGGGCGACCGCTTCGAGAAATCCGACCGTCCCGCGCGTGGTGATCGGTTTGAGAAGTCCGACCGGCCCGCACGTGGCGAGCGGTTCGAGAAGTCCGACCGGCCCGCGCGGAAGGACCGCTTTGACGCCTCCGAGCGGCCGCAGCGCAAGCCGCGTCCGGCCCAGGGCGAGGGCGAGGCGCGCGGCGCGGGTCCCCGCAAGGGCAAGCCCACGGACAAGGGCGAGGGGCGAGGCGCGCCCTGGGGCCCGAAGCCCCGCGGCAAGGGCCCTCAGCGGCCCATGGGCGCCAAGCCGAAGCCTGGTGGCAAGCGCCCCGATCAGGGCGAGGCCGGGCCCCGGCGCGGCAAGCCCAAGGCGCGTTTCGACCGCTGAGCGAGGCTTTGAGCCCGATGTGAACTAGGAAAGGCGTCGGCCACAGCGGGTCGGCGCCTTTTTCTTTGGGCTGTTGGATGTGGGCTTGGGGCGTGAGGCGTGGGCCTTGGCCTTGGCCTTGGCCTTGGCCTTGGCCTTGGCAAGCGATGATGTGCGCGGTTAGGTCCGTCCAGTGCGCCAGCGCCTCAGCTGAACCTCGGCAACTTCAAACGCTGCCAGCCTCAGCCGCTCCAGGCGCCCTCTCACCCACCGCACCCCGTCTCAGTCTCCGGCCCGGCGTAGGGGCGCAGCACCGAGGTGCTGAGCGCCCGCCCGTCGAAGCGCACTGCCAGCACCTCGCGCCAGGTCCCGTCGGCGAGGACCAGCGCCGGCCCCTCGGGGCAGGCGCGCAGGCCGCCGAAGATCCGCGCCTCGCCGATCCGGTGATTGCTGACGCCGGTGAGCCGCGCCACCTCGCGCAGACCGTCCCCTTCGATGTGGAACAGGCGCAGCACGCGCGCCAGATGCGGGCGGTCGACATAGGCGATCTCGATCACCCCGTCGCCGTCGAGATCCCCTGCCCCGGCGGGCGCCAGCCAGCGGTGGGTCTGGCCGATGAAGGCCCCGCGGGCGAGCGGCACCAGCCCCGCGCCGTTGAACCGCCAGATGGCCAGCCGGGCGCCCTTCTCGGCGTGGGTCTCGACGGTGATCACTTCCGGCGCGCCGTCGCCGGTCACATCGGCGAGCCGCGGCGCGGTGTCCTCGAAGACCATGGGCGCATCCCAGTGCACCCGGTGGCGGCTGCCGTCGGTCAGCGTGACCACGAGGTCCTCGTATTCCACCGCGTCGCCCAGGACGCCGTGGGCGTAGCGCGTGGTCGGCCCGTCATAGCGGGCCGCGGCGATCTCCTGCGCCGCGATCGGCGCGGCAAGGCCCGGTAGCGCCAAGAGCGCCAGGAGCCCCGCCGCGAGTCGCATCTCAGATCTGCTTCTCGGGCATCTGCACCCGCAGCCCGTCGAGCGCGTCCGAGACCTTGAGCTGGCAGGTCAGCCGCGAGCGCGCCGGATCGGGTTCATAGGCGAAGTCGAGCATGTCCTCTTCCATGTCCTCCTTCGGGGGCAGCTTCTCGATCCAGGCGGGATCGACGTAGACATGGCAGGTGGAACAGGCGCAGGCGCCGCCGCAGTCGGCCTCGATGCCGGGAATGCCGTTGTCGCGCGCGCCCTCCATCACGGTCAGCCCGTTCTTCACGTCGACCTCGTGCTCGGTGCCGTTGAACTCGACATAGGTGATCTTCGCCATGGCGGCCGTTCTCCTCGTTTTCTGTTGCGCCTTACCTAGCAACCCTGCTGGCGGGATAAAGACCCCACGGGCCCGGATTGCCCTGAAGGGGTGGATGTTCTATATTCGTTCTCATGCAGATCCTTCCCTCCCGCCCCGCAGCAGCCGCCCGGGCCCGCGCCGACGGCAGCGACTGGCCGCGCCCGCCCGCCTGCCTGACGGCCGCCGAGCTCGACCTGCCGCCCGAGGGCGCGCGGGTGGCGGTGGCGGGGCTGGTGATCCTGCGCCAGCGGCCGGGCACCGCCAAGGGGGTGATCTTCATCACCCTCGAGGACGAGACCGGCGTGGTGAACGTGATCGTCTGGCGCAAGCTCTACGAACGCTTCCGCCGGGCGGTGATCTCGGGGCGGATGCTGCGGGTCACCGGGCGGCTCCAGCGCGAGTCGGGCGTGACCCATGTCATCGCCGAGGAGGTCGAGGACATCTCGCCCCTGCTCGACCGGCTGCTCAGCGCCCCGGAGACGCTTTCCCGCGGGGCGGAAAGCGGCTAGTCTGCGCCCGACGACGCGGCAGAAAATCCAGAGCAGCCAATATGTTCCCCAAACCGGCCCGGACCGTCTGCCTGGCCATCACGCTTGCCCTGGCGGCCTGCGCGCCCGCCGGCCCCGGCGAGGAGGCCTCCGCGCGGCCCGGCTTCAACACCATGGGGCTCGGCGACGACGATTCCCGGCCCGCGCCCGAGGGCGGCTGCTACGCCACCGAGCGGGTGCCCGCGGTCTATGCCCAGGTGCCCGGCCAGGTGCAGGTCGTGCAGGCCGAGCGCGACGCCGAGGGCAATGTCACCGCGCCGCCGGTCTACCGCAACACGCTGGTGCCGAAGCTGGTGCGCCCGCGCGAGGAGATGCGCTTTCCCGCGCCCTGCCCGCCGGTCTTCACGCCGGAGTTCATCGCCTCGGTGCAGCGCGCGCTCTCGGCCCGGGGGCTCTACGCGGGCCCGGTGACGAGCCGGATGGACGCGCGGACCCGCGCCGCGATCCGCAGCTTCCAGGAGGCCCGGGGGCTCGAGAGCGATAAGCTGGCGCTGGAGACCGCGCGCGAGCTGGGCCTCGTGGCGGTGGAGCTGCCCGAGACGGAGGGGTAAGGGCGCGGCTTGGGGTTGGCGGTGACGGAGCACCGTCGTTGCCACCCCATACCGATCTGTCAATGCTAACGAAACGCGCCGCCGCCAAGTTCGGCCAGAGCCTGCAAGGCCGCCATCTGGCCCTGCCCCGCCCGACCGGACCCATTCGCCACGCACCCGCGCCAGCACCGAGAACCGAGCATCGGCACAGGCATCGGCATCGGCATCGGCATCGGCATCGGCATCGGACACCACCCCGCCCCACCCCGCAACGCAATAGGCCGGGCAAAGGCCCGGCCTACCGTCAGATCACAGGGTCATCTCCGCGCCGCGTCGCGCGGCGGGCGGCTCACTCCTCGCCGAGGCTCAGCGCCACGAAGCGCGGGTCGTCGTTGCGGCGGATCAGCAGCAGGATCGAGGTCCGCCCGGCGTCGCGTGCCGCGGCGATCCGGTCCTCGAGGTCGGCGATCTCGGCGACCGGCGACTGGCCGGCCTCGGTGATCACGTCGCCCGCGCGCAGGCCCTTGTCGAAGGCCTCGCTGGCCTCGTCGACCTCGGTCACCACCAGCCCTTCGCTGCCCGGCTCGAAGCCGAATTCCTCGGCCAGCTCAGGGCTCGCGGGCGAGAGCGTCAGCCCCAGGAGGTCGGTCGAGCTGGGCGCCTCGGGCGCCTCCTCTTCCGGCGTCTCCTCGGAGCTAGAGGCCTCGGCATCCTCGCGGCGGCCCAGCGTAACCATCAGCGTCTCGGTCTCGCCCTCGCGGTTGACCACCACGCGCACGGTCTTGCCGACCTCGGTGTTGCCGACCTGGCGCACGAGGCTGCGGGTGTCCTCCACGTCGCGGCCGTCGAAGCGCACGATCACGTCACCCGAGAGCATGCCCGCGTCCTTGGCCGGGCCGTCGGGCACATCGGTCACCAGCGCGCCCGCGGCGGCGGCGAGGTCCATGGCCTCGGCCACGTCCTCGGTCACGTCCTGGATGCGCACGCCGAGCCAGCCGCGCCGGGTCTCGCCGAACTCGCGCAGCTGGTCGACCACCCGGGTCACCACGTTCGAGGCCATGGAGAAGCCGATGCCGATCGAGCCGCCGGTGGGCGAGAGAATCGCGGTGTTCACCCCGATGACCTCGCCCGAGAGGTTGAAGAGCGGCCCGCCCGAGTTGCCGCGATTGATCGCCGCGTCGGTCTGGATGTAGTCGTCATAGGTGCCCGAGAGCGCCCGGTTGCGCGCCGAGACGATGCCCGCGGAGACCGAGAAGCCCTGGCCCAGCGGGTTGCCCATGGCGATCACCCAGTCGCCCACCCGGGCGCCGTCGCTGTCGCCGAAGGAGACGAAGGGCAGCGCGGTCTCGGCCTCGACCTTGAGAAGCGCGATGTCGGTGTTGGGGTCGGTGCCGACCACCTCGGCGGGCAGCTCCTCGCCCGAGAAGAACTCGACCAGGATCTCGTCGGCGCCCTCGATCACGTGGTTGTTGGTGACCACGAAGCCATCCTCGGAGATCACGAAACCCGATCCCAGGGCCGAGGAGCGGCGCGGCCGCTGGCCGGGGCCGTTGCGGTCCTGGAACTCGCGGAAGAAATCCTCGAAGGGCGAGCCCTCGGGCACGATGCCCTCGGGTCCGGCGCGGCCCTCGACCATGGTTTCGGTGGTGATATTGACCACCGCCGGGCTGACCCGGTCGGCAAGATCGGCGAAGCTGCGCGGCGCGTTGCCCTGGGCCGCGGCGAAGACCGCCTGGGCCAGGAGGAACAGCACCGAGAGGCTGGCGATCCAGAAAGAGCCAAGCGCGCGGCGCGCCAGGTCGTCGTCGCCGGTGCGGGCGATGGCAGATGCGTGAGAGGTCAATTCCGGCTCCCTTTACCTCGAAATCCCTGCGGCGGCCCGGCCTGACGGCGGGGCACCTGGGGAAAAGATAGGCGCTTTCCCGCAGCTCTCAAAGCGCGAAGCGTCGGGTCAAGAGCTTGTGAGACATGGAAAGCGCGGGCGGCGCGGGAGGGGCCGCCCTGGGGGATCGGGTTGTGCGGGAGGTGGCGGCGCTTGGGGGGCGCGCCGCGTAGTCACCTGGGGTTCGGGCTCTGTCGGAGAGGATGGTGCCGGAAGCCCGGTCAGGGAAGTCAGGGACCTGCGGGACTAATAGCGTGACGCGCGGCCCACCGACCGCGCCCCCCTCTCAATGCGCGAACCAGAGCACCACGATGCCGCTGGCCAGCGTCACCAGGCCCAGGAGCCGCCGGGTCTCGAGCGGCATGGCCGAGAGCGCCTCGAGCAGGCGTTCGACAAGCGAAGGGGCCAGCGCATAGGCCAGCCCCTCCACGATCAGTGCTCCGGCGAGCATGACAAGGACGATCTCGCCCGTCATCGCGCTCAGTTCGTCGGCTGGGCGCTGTCCTCGCCGTCCGAGGAGCCCTCGCCTTCGGTGTTACCCTCGGTGTCGGCTTCGGCCTCGCCGCCGCCTTCCACCTCTTCGGGCTCGGGCGCCGGGCCGTCGCCGACCGGGCCCATGCCGTCGCCTTCGGGGTCGATCTGGTCCCGCGCGCTTTCCGGCAGGTCGGGCGAGATCTCGGTCTCGGGCGCCAGCTCGCGCAGCCGCTCGATGTCGGTGTCCGAGATCTTCACCGCCGAGAGGCCCTCGGCCCGGATCGCGTCGAAGAGCGGGCCGACGAACTCGCTCTTGGGCGAGATCACCAGCGTCGAGTTGTCCCGCTGCAGCGAGCGTTCGAGCGCCGAGAGCGACCGGTAGAAGGAGAAGAACTCCGGGTTGTCGCCGAAGGCCTCGGCGTAGACGCGGTTCCGCTCGGCGTCGGCCTCACCACGGATGATGTCGGCCTCCCGCGTCGCGTTCGAGGTGGTCTCGACCACGGTCCGGTCGGCCGCCGCGCGGACCCGCTGGGCCGCCTCGTTACCGCGGGCGATCTCGTCGGCGGCCTCGCGTTCACGCTCGGCGCGCATCCGCGCGAAGGTCGCCTCGAGGTTCTGCTGCGGCAGGTTGGTCTGCTTCAGCCGCACGTCGACGATCTGCAGGCCGAGGCTCGAGGCCTCGCTGCGCGCCTGTTCGCGGATCCGCAGGGCCAGGCCGCGGCGCTCTTCGGACAGGATGGTGTCCGAGGTCACCTGATCGGCACCCAGCACCTCGCGGATCTGGGCGTTCAGGATCGAGGACAGCCGGTCCTCGGCGGCGCGAATGCCGCCGACGCCCACCGCCTGGCGGAACTGCACCACGTCGGAGATGCGGTAGCGCGCGAAGGCGTCGACCACCAGGCGGCGGTCATCCGAGGGCGTGACCTCGATGGTCTCGGTGTCGAGCGACAGGATGCGGTCGTCGTATTTCACCACGTCCTGGATGAAGGGCACCTTGAAGCCCAGGCCGGGCTCCTCGCGGACCTGCTTGATCTGGCCGAACTGCAGCACCAGCGCCTTCTCGCGCTCGTCGACGATGAAGATCGCCGAGAGGAAGACGAAGATCGCCGGCACCAGGACCAGCAGAAGGAGATTGAGCTTTTTCATCAGTTCGACCCTCCCGACTGCTGGGACTGGTTGCCGCGCCGGTTCAGCTCGTTGAGCGGCAGATAGGGCAGCACGCCCTGGCCGTTGCCGCCCGCGGCCTCGTCGAGCACGATCTTGTCGATGTCGCCGAGCGTGCGCTCGATGGTCTCGAGGTAGAGACGGCGCTGGGTCACTTCCGGGGCCTCGTTGAATTCCTGCGCGACCGAGATGAAGCGGGACGCCTCACCGATGGCCTCGTTGACGACGCGGGCGCGGTAGGCCTCGGCCTGTTCCAGCGTCTGCGCCGCCTCACCGCGGGCCTCGGCGAGGACGCGGTTGGCATAGGCGTCGGCCTGGCGCTGCAGGCGGTCGCGTTCCTGTTCGGCGGCCTGCACCTCGCGGAAGGCGTCGATCACCTCGTTCGGCGGGTCCGCCTGGTCGAGGTTCACACGCACCACGTTGATGCCGCTGTCGTATTCATCCAGCGTCTCCTGGATATTCTGCAGCGCCGTATCGGCGATCAGACCACGGTCGCGGTTGAGGATCGGGGCCAGGTTCGAGGCCGCGATGATCTCGCGCATGACCGATTCCGACACCGCCTGCACGGTGAGCTGCGGGTCGCGGATGTTGAACAGGAGCTTGGCGGGATCCTTGATGTTCCAGACCACCTGGAACTCGATGTCGACGATGTTCGCATCGGTGGTCAGCATCAGTCCGTCGCCGTTCTGGCCGCGGCGCACGCCGATGTTCTCGGTCCGCTCGGAGGTGACGTTGACCACCTCGTAGCTCATCACCGGCCAGGGCGCGAAGTTCAGGCCCGGATCGCCGGTCGAGGAGTATTCGCCCAGGAACAGCTCCACGGATTGCTCTTCGGGACGCACGGTGTAGAGGCTCGAGAAGAGCCAGACGCCCAGCACCACGGCACCGCCGAGGATCAGCGTGCCGCGCGAGAAGCCGCCCGGCCCGCCGGAGCCGCCGCTGCCGCCCTGGCCGCCGTCTCCCTTGCCGCCCATGAGGACGCGCAGACGCTCCTGGCCCTTGCGAACCAGCTCGTCGATTTCCGGCATCTGGTTGTTGTCCGGGCGCCGGCCACCGCCGCCGCCTCCCTGCGGGCGCTGGGGGCCGTTGTCCCTGCCGCCCGAGCCGCCGCCGCCGCCCCAGGGGCCGCCGCTATTTCCAGCCATCGTAATCCTTCCCTTTGGTCATCGCCGGTTCCTGTCCTTTTAGCTGTGCAGGCCCGGCCTCATTTCAAGCTGTGCGCACCGGCTGGCGCATGGTCACGATCTCTTCGGACATCGTCGGATGCACCGCGCAGGTGCGGTCGAAGTCCTCTTTTGTGGCGCCCATCTTCACCGCGACGCCCGCGAGCTGGATCATCTCGCCCGCGCCGGGCGCGACGATATGACAGCCCAGGACGGTGCGGTTTGCCTTCGAGACCACCAGTTTCATCAGCACTCTATCGGGTTTTCCGATGAAGGCCGAATGCATCGGGCGGAAGGAGGTGCAATAGACCTCGACCTCTTCCTGTTCGGCGGCCTTCTCCTCGGTCAGCCCGACCGAGCCCAGTTCCGGCTGGGTGAAGACCGCCGAGGGGATCAGCGCGTGATCGACCGGCGTCGGGTTGCCCTTGAAGACGGTCTCGACGAAGGCCATGCCCTCGCGGATCGCTACCGGCGTCAGGTTCACCCGGTCGGTGACATCGCCGATGGCATAGACCGAGGGCACCGAGGTCTGGCTGTAGTCGTCGACCTCGACCTTGCCGCCGCGGCCGAGGCGCACGCCGGCGTCCTCGAGGCCCATGCCCGAGGAATTGGGCGCCCGCCCGGTGGCGAAGAGCACCGCGTCGAAGACCTTCTCGCGGCCCGAGGTGGCCTTGACCCAGACCGGGCCGGTCTTGCCTTCGCCCGACCGGCCCTGGCCGGTGCCCTTCATGCTGCTGTCGCCGACCATGGCGCCGGTCTCGCCGACGCCGGCGCCCATGTGGGCGGCATCGGCATCACGCGCCTCGGCCTCGTCGGCGGGGCACATCTCGACGATGTTGGTGCCGGTGTGCAGGTCGATGCCGCGGGTCTCCATGGCGTCGGCGATCAGCCCGCGGGCCTCGTCGTCGAAGCCGTTCAGGATCTGCGCGCCGCGGATGTATTGCGAGACCTCGACGCCCAGCCCGTGCAGGATGCAGGCCATCTCGCAGGCGATGTAGCCGCCGCCGACGATCAGGACCGACTTCGGCAGCTCGTCCATCAGGAAGATGTCGTCCGAGACCATGCCGAGATCGGCATTGGGGATGTCGGGCCGGACCGGGTGGCCACCGGTGGCCACGAGGATGTGCTTGGCGGTCTTGGTGGTGCCGTCGGCCAGTTCGACCGTATGGGCGTCGCGCAGGGTCGCGCGGGTGTCGAACCGCTCCACGTTGGCCTTGTCGAGAAGGCTCTTGTAGACGCCCTCGAGCCGGCCGAGCTCGGTGCGGAGCTGCTTGGAGAAGACCGTCCAGTCGAAGCCGTCGGCCTGCATCGACCAGCCGTAGCCGCGGGCCTCTTCGGGGACGTGGCAGAACTCGGAGGCGAAGACCATGAGCTTCTTCGGCACGCATCCCCGGATCACGCAGGTGCCGCCGTAGCGGCTTTCCTCGGCCAGGGCGACGCGGGCGCCGGCCTCGCTGGCCGCGATCCGCGCCGCGCGCACGCCGCCGGAGCCGCCGCCGATCACGAAGAGATCGTAGTCGAAATCGCTCATGCCTCACCCTATCAGCCGTTTGCGGGCATGGTAGACCACAGGGCCGCGGTGAAGGCCAGCCGCCAATGGGTCAAAGCCCCGTGCGCGAGGGGTGACCTTCGGCGCGGAAATCGGTCGCGTGGCGCCGCCCCCGGCCCCTAGGCCGGGTCAGTCCGAGAGGTCGCGGAAGAGGTTGTCGTCCTCGACGAAATCGAGCCGGTTCTCGGTCACCGTGCCCTCATTGATGTCGCGCGTCTCGACCCGGCCGTCGCCGTAGCCCACGATCACCTTGTCGCAGATGTCGATGAAGAGCCCGTTCTCGACCACCCCGGGCATCTGGTTCAGCACCAGCGCCATCTGCCGGGCGTTGCCGATCCGGCCCAGGTGCAGGTCGACGATGTAATTGCCCTCGTCGGTGATGAAGGGCCGGTCGCCGGTCATCCGCAGCGAGCTTTTGCGCCCCATGACGTCCATGGAGATCAGCGTCTCCTCGATCAGCGCCTGGGTGGTCTGCCAGCCAAAGGGCACGACCTCGACGGGCAGCGGGAAATGCCCCAGCGCCGAGACCTCCTTGGCGGCATCGGCGATCACCACCATCTGGTCCGAGGCGGTGGCCACGATCTTCTCCTGCAGAAGCGCGCCGCCGCCGCCCTTGATCAGGTTCAGGTCGCCGTCGAACTCGTCGGCGCCGTCGATGGTCAGGTCGAGCCAGCGCGCCTCGTCGAGCGAGATCACCTCGATCCCGACCTCGCGGGCCAGTTCGGCGGTGCGCGTCGAGGTTGGCACGCCGCGGATCTCGAGCCCGTCCTCGCGGACCATCTCGCCCAGGCAGCGCACCAGCCAGGCGGCGGTCGAGCCGGTCCCGAGGCCGACACGCATGCCGTCCTGCACCAATTCGGCAGCGGTCTTGGCGGCCACGAACTTGGCCTTGTCGATGGGCGAGAGCTCTGTGGACATGCGATCCCCCGGATGTAAGCAGCGCCGCCCTTATAGGACGCAAGCCCGGCAGGTGCGAGGGGTCATTCGGGCCGGGAGGCGCGAAAATGGCGCCCCGGGGGGCCAATCGGGGGCCAAGGGGCGCCCGGCCCGGCGCACTGGCCAGCCCGCCCGGGATGTGGGAAACCCGGCGGAAAGTGCCGCTTTCGGACCATGGCGCGCGCGCCGCGCCGCTATGGTGGCGGCGGATCTGCAAGGGAGAACCGCGATGTTCCTGTCGGTCTTCGAGATGTTCAAGGTCGGGATAGGCCCGTCCTCCTCGCACACCATGGGCCCGATGGTCGCCGCGGCGCGCTTTCTCGCCGCGATGCGGGCCTCGGACTACAGCTTCCGCGGGCTGCGGGCCTCGCTGCATGGCTCGCTGGCCTTCACCGGGCACGGCCATGCCACCGACCGCGCGGTGATCCTGGGGCTCGCGGGCTTCGCGCCCGACAGCTACGACGCCGAGAAGGCCGAGGCCGCGCTGGCGCGCATCGCCGAGACCAAGCGGGTGACGCCCGAGGGGCTGCCCGAGCTGGCCTTCGACCCCGAGACCGACCTGGTCTTCGACTACGACGAGAGCCTGCCCGGCCATGCCAACGGCATGCGGCTCGCCGCGACCGACGCCCAGGGCGACGTGCTGCTGCAGGAGGTCTATTACTCCGTCGGCGGCGGCTTCGTCCTGACCGAGGCGGAGCTGGCCGAGGGCCGCGACACCGACCAAGGCCCGCCGGTGCCCTATCCCTTCAAGACCGGCGAGGAGATGCTCGGCATGGCCCGGGCCTCGGGGCTCTCGGTGGCGCAGATGAAACGCGCCAACGAGCTGTCGCGCGGCCCGCGCGCCAAGCTCGACCAGGGGCTGACCAGGATCTGGGAGGTCATGGAGGGCTGCATCGACCGCGGGCTCGCGGGCGACGGGCGGCTGCCGGGCGGGCTCGAGGTGCGCCGCCGGGCCGGCGCGATCCGCGAGGCGCTGGAGGCCGAGCGCGGCATGAACCTCACAGCGCCGCATACGATCAACGACTGGATCTCGACCTATGCCATGGCGGTCAACGAGGAGAACGCCGCCGGCGGCCAGGTGGTCACCGCGCCAACCAACGGCGCGGCGGGCGTGGTGCCCGCGACCATCCGCTACTGGCTCGACCATGTGCCCGGCGCCTCGCGCGAGCGGCTGCCGGACTTCCTGCTGACCGCCGCGGCGATCGGCGGGCTGGTGAAATACAACGCCTCGATCTCGGGCGCCGAGGCCGGCTGCCAGGCCGAGGTCGGCGCCGCGGCGGCCATGGCGGCGGCGGGGCTCTGCGCGGTCCTGGGCGGCACCCCCGAGCAGGTCGAGAACGCCGCCGAGATCGCGCTGGAACATCACCTCGGCATGACCTGCGACCCGGTGAAGGGCCTCGTGCAGGTGCCCTGCATCGAGCGCAACGGTCTTGGCGCGATCAAGGCGGTCTCGGCGGCCTCGCTGTCGCTCAGAGGCGACGGCCAGCATCTCGTGCCGCTCGACGCCTGCATCGAGACCATGCGCCAGGTCGGCGCCGACATGTCCGAGAAATACAAGGAAACCTCGCTCGGCGGGCTGGCGGTCAACGTGCCCAATTGCTGATTGCCGCGCGGCACCCCCGGGCCTAGTGTCTTCGGTCTAGACGGATCAACGGGCGGATCATGGTGGCCGACGGCAGTTCAGACAGGGAAGACGCGCTGACCGACTACCGGCGGATGCTCCTGATCCGCCGCTTCGAGGAAAAGGCCGGCCAGCTTTTCGGCATGGGCCTGATCGAGGGCTACTGCCATCTCTGCATCGGCCAGGAGGCCGTGGTCGCCGGGCTCGAACGGGCGCTGCGCCCGGGCGACCGGCGCGTCGCCTCCTACCGCGCGCATGGCCATATGCTGGCCGCCGGGATGGAGCCGGGCCGGATCATGGCCGAGCTTCTGGGCCGCGCGGCGGGCTATTCGCGGGGCCATGGCGGCTCGATGCATATGTTCAGCCCGGAAGACGGCTTCTACGGCGGCCACGGGATGCTGGCCGCGCAGGTGCCGATCGGCGCCGGGCTGGCCTTCGCCGAGCGTTACAGGCGGTCGAACAACATCACCGTGGCGAGCTACGGCGATGTCGCCGCGAACCTCGGGCCGGTGGCCGAGAGCTATCACCTGGCCGCGCTCTGGGCGCTGCCGCTCCTTTTCGTGATCGAGAACAACCAGGACGGCGCATCGCGCAAAGGCCCGGGCCTCAGCGACCGCGCGGCCGCCCATGGCATCCCCGTGGCCCGGGTCGACGGCATGGATGTGACCCGCGTCGCCGCGGCGGCCGAGACCGCGGCGCTGCACGTGCGCGCGGGCAAGGGCCCCTATCTGATCGAGGCGCAGACCTACCGCTACCGGGGCCATTCCATGGCCGATCCGGCGAAATACCGCACCCTCGACGAGATGCAGAAGGTCCGCGCCGAACGCGACCCGATCGCCCGCGAGCGCGCCCGGCTGGTCGCCGAGGGGCTGTCGGAGAAGACCCTCAAGGAGGTCGACGCCGAGGTGAAGGAGATCGTGACCGCGGCGGCGGAGTTCGCCCGCGCCAGCGCCCCGGCCCGCCCCGAGGGCATCGTCCCGGCGCTTTCCGCCGAGGTGCCGCGATGAGCCGCGAGATCACCATGCCCGCGCTCTCGCCCGCCATGGAGGAGGGCCGCCTGGCGCGCTGGCTCGTCGCCGAGGGGGACTTCGTCGAGGAAGGCGACGTGATCGCCGAGATCGAGACCGACAAGGCGGTGATGGAGTTCGAGGCCCCGGCCTCGGGCGTGATCGACGCCTTCCTGGTCACCGAGGGCGGCGCGATGATCGCCGTCGAGACCCCGATCGCCCGGCTGCGCGAGGGGGGCGCTGCGCCACCGCCCCCGGCGGAAGCCCCCGCGCCGACGCCCCCCGCCCAGGCGCGCCCGCGCCGCGCCCGGCCCAAGGCCCCGCAGGAGACCGTCCGCGAGGCGCTCCGCCAGGCGCTCATCGCCGAGATGAGCGAAGACGAAAGCGTCTTTCTCATCGGCGAGGAGGTTGGCGCCGCCCATGGCGCCTACAAGGTCAGCCAGGGGCTGATCGAACGTTTCGGCGCGGCCCGGGTGATCGACGCCCCGCCCTTGCATTCGGCGATCATGGGGCTGGCCACGGGGGCTGCCTTCGCCGGGCTGCGCCCGGTGGTCGAGGTGCTGAACCTCTCCTACGCGTTGCAGGCGCTCGATCCCTTGATCAACTCCGCCGCGATGACCGGCAGCATGTCGGGCGGCACGCTCGACTGCCCCCTGGTCCTGCGCGGCCCGCATGGCGCGGGCGAACGCATGGGCGCCCAGCACAGCCATGATTTCGCGGCCCTCCTGGCGCGGGTGCCGGGGCTGAAGCTGGCCGCGCCCTATGCCGCCGAGGATGCGGGCGCGCTTCTGCGCGCGGCGATCCGCGACCCCGGGCCGGTGGTGCTTCTGGAAAGCGACCGGCTTTACGGCCAGGCCTTCGAGGTGCCCGAGGCCCCCGCCCTGCCCTGGGGCCAGGCGCGGATCTGGCGCACGGGCGAGGATGTGACGCTGGTGGCCTATGGGCCCGCGGTCGGGCTGGCCCGGACGGCCGCCGAGCGGCTCGAGGACGAGGGCGTCTCGGCCGAGGTCATCGACCTGCGCTGCCTGCGCCCCTGGGACCGGGAGACGCTGCTGGAAAGCCTGAAGAAGACCCATCGCTGCGTGGTGATCGAGGAAGGCTGGCCGGTGGCGAGCTTCGGCAAGGAGATCGCGGCGAGCCTCATGCAGGAGGGTTTCGACTGGCTCGACGCGCCCATCGCGACGCTGGGGGCCGCGGACCTGGCCTTGCCCGCGGCGGGGCCGCTCGAGGATGCCGCCCTGCCCGGGGTCGAGGCCGTCCTGCGCGCCGCGCGGGCGGTGCTTTACCGATGAGCCGGGTCGAGGTCCTGGGCCGCGACGCCGCGCGCGAGGCCTACCGGGTCCGCACCGAGGCGGGCACTGCGCTGGTGCCCGAGGTCTTGATGCAGGGCCTGCGCCCCGGCGAACGGCCGAGCCACCAGGAGGCCTACGAGTGGATCGCCCGCCACCGCCGCGAGATCGCGCGGGCGGTCGCGGCGCTGGCCTCGGACGAAGAACCCCGCGCGTCCTTCGAGATCGTGACCCTGGAGCGCGGCGCATGAGCCGGGTCTTCGCCTCGCCTTATGCGCGCCACCTCGCCAAGGCGCGGGGGATCGACCTGGCCGGCCTGCGTGGGTCGGGCCCCGGCGGGCGGATCGTCGCGGCGGACTTGGAAGAGGCGGAGGCAGTGGCGGCGCCGGCGGAGCAAGCGCAGGCGGAGCAAGCGCAGGCGGAGCAAGCGCGGGTCGAGCCAGCGCAGGCGCCGAGCCCCGCGCCGGGCGACCTGCCCTCGGCCCCGGCTGCCATCCTAAGGCGCAGCGTCGAGACCGCCGGACCTTTGAGCGCCGCCGAACGCGCCGCGCGGATCGCCGCGGCGGCGGAGGCCGAGGGTCTGGGCGCGCTGCCCCTGGTTGACCTGGCCGATCTGGGCGTCGAAAGCCTCGACCCTGCCCTGCCCGAGGGGGCCTCTTTTGCACTTGGTGTCGGGGAAATGGCAGGCCGCCTCACGCTGGCCCTGGCGCTTGCGCCGCAGGGTCCCGCGCCCGAGGCCGCCGCGCGGCTGCTCGACCGCATCGCCCGGGCGCTTGCGGCACCCGGGGCGTAAGGCCCGGGCCTCAGCCCTTGCCGGCGAACAGATGATCCATGCTGACCGAGGGCTGGTCGCAGCCCGCCTCGCCCACGATGCGCGCGGGCACGCCCGCCACGGTTTTGCAGGGCGGCACCTCGTCCAGCACCACCGAGCCCGCCGCGATCCGCGAGCAATTGCCGACGCGGATGTTGCCCAGCACCTTGGCGCCCGCGCCGATCAGGACGCCGTCGCCGATCTTGGGGTGGCGGTCTTCTTCTTCCTTGCCGGTGCCGCCCAGGGTCACCGAATGCAGCATCGAGACGTTGTCGCCCACGCGCGCGGTCTCGCCGATCACGATGGAATGGGCGTGGTCGATCATGATGCCCCGGCCGATCTTGGCGGCGGGATGGATGTCGACGCCGAAGACCTCGGAGCAGCGCATCTGGAAAAGCGCCGCCAGGTCGCGCCGACCCTCGCGGTACAGCCAGTTCGCCACGCGGTAGGATTGCAGCGCCTGGAAGCCCTTGAAGAACAGCAGCGGCTGCACGAAGCGGTGGCAGGCCGGGTCGCGCTCGTAGACCGCGACGATATCGGCCCGCGCGGCCAGCGCCAGGTCGGGGTCGGAGCCATAGGCCTCGTCGCAGATCTCGCGCAGGATCTGCTCGGAAATCTCGCCCGAGGTCAGCTTCACCGCGATGCGGTAGCTCAGGGCCCGCTCGATGGTCTGGTGGTGCAGCACCGAGTAATGCACCATCCCGCCGAGCAGCGGTTCGTCAGAGACGATTTCCTCGGCTTCTTCCATGATCCGGGTCCAGACCGGATCGATTTCTTTGAGGTTCGTCCTGGTTTCCGCCATGGCGTCTCTCCTTTGCCGCCGGGACCTTATCAGATAGGGTCGGGGAAGCGAAACGCCAAGCTGTGAGACAAGGGATCACAACCTTGAATGACCAGGATCTCGCGCGCTTCCGCCACCTGATCGAAGAGCGGCTGGCCGCGCTGGACGAAGAGGACCGGCTGGGCCGGGGCGGGCAGTCGACGGTGGAGCTCGACCAGCAGGCCGTGGGGCGGCTGTCGCGGCAGGACGCGCTGCAGAGCCAGGCCATGGCCAAGGCCACCCAGGCCCGGCGCGACGGGATGCGCCACGGGCTGGGGCTGGCGCTCGAGCGCATCGCCGAGGGCGAGTTCGGCTATTGCGAGGATTGCGGCGAGGGGATCGCCGAGAAACGCCTGGCGCTCGATCCGACGGCGCGGCGCTGCATCTCCTGCGCCAGCTGAGGGGCCTGCCTCAGGCGGTGATCACCAGTCCCGCCGCAGGCCCCGGGCCGAAACGCGCCGAGAGCTGCGCCACCGAAAGCGTCACCGGCCCGCCCGCCAGGTCCGCCGCGCGGTCGGCGCCGGGGTAGGTCCAGGCGGGCGTGACGACCTCGGCCTCGCGCAGGAGCACGCCGGCGCGGGTCACCCGCACCAGGTAGGCCTCGCGCTCCTCGCCCAGGGGCACCTCGGGCCGGTCCCAGTCGTCGCCGTCGATCCGGGTCCGGCGGATCCAGCCGATCGCAAGATCGCCGCCCGAGGCCCGGGCGCTCAGGTGCACCGGCGCATAGGGCCGCAGGCCGATCCCCTCGAAGGCATGCACGACATGGGCATAGGTCGGATCGTCGATCGGCCGCGAGGCCGGACCGTAGCGGTAATGCCGGGGCTGCCGCCGCTCGCTCGCGGCCAGGTCGATCTGTTCCAGCGCCCCGCCCAGCCGCACGATGCGCGAGCCGGCGGGCCAGACCTCGGGCATCAGCGCGTCGCTGCCCGCCTGCCCGCGCAGCCGCGCCGAGAGAAGCCAGCGCCCGCCGCCCAGCGCCTGCACGTCGCGGGCCTGGAAGACCTCCCAGTTGCCGGGGCTGCCGTCGCCCAGCGCGAAGGCATAGCCACCGCCGAAAAGCGCCGCCTCCGAGATCGACTGCAGCGTCCCCGGCCCCAGCGCCACCTCGAGCGCCGGGCCCATGTCGTAGCGCCCGGCAGGCGCGCGCAGCAGCGGGGTTTTCGTCTCGCCCATGAGCGCGCGGCGCGGCAGCAGCCGGTTCAGCCGGTAGTCCGCATCCTCAAGCGCCGAGAAAAGCGCCACCGACCCGGGCCAGGGCTCGGCGCTGGCGGCGACATGCGGGGCATGGGGCAGCTCGTCCCCGGTCAGGAGCGGCAGGTCGAGGAAGACCGCCGTGACCGGGGTCGCGGCCAGGTAAGGCGTCAGCCGGGCCGGGCTCTCGGCCATGGCGGCGGGGGTATAGGCGGCGGGGTCGATGCGCACCGCCTCGATCAGCTGCCGGTCGGTGACCTCGACCCGGTCGACGCGGGCGGTGACGGGGCCGCCCGGGCCGGGCAGCGCCAGCACGTCGCCCGCGCGCAGGCCCAGCCGCGAGGGCGGCAAGGCGAGGCTCAGCCGGTCGCGCGCCAGCCGCGCCTCGGCGAGCCAACGCTCCACCACCTGCCGCCCCTCGGCGCGGGTGAGCGCCAGGGTGACCTCGCTTTCCGCCACCGCATGGGTCCGGTCCTGGGGCAGGACGGCCTCTTCGGCGACGGTGTCGTGATCGCCCTCGGCCTCGTAGAAATGCAGCCGCACCCGGCCCGACAGCGCCGCCTCCCCGGCGCGGGTCTGGACCAGCGGCTGGTCGAGGTCGGGGTGCTCGGCGAGCCGCTCGGGGTCGAGCGCCTGTGCCTCGCGCCCCTCGCGCATCAGGAAGACCAGGCAGCCCTCGCGCTCCACCGCGTCGAAGCCATAGACCAGCATCAGGGGTTGCAGCGCCTGGCGGGCGTCCGAGACCTCGGGGATCACATAGCCGCGCACCATGCCGACGAGGTCGCCGGTGTCATAGGCGGTCAGCCCCGCGCCCGCGCAGATTTCGGCCACCACGTCCGCCAGCCGCCGCGAGGAGAGCCGCCCGGTGATCCAATGCCCGCGCCGGTAGTTGACCCCATCGCTCCAGCGTTCGGTGAGGCTCGGGAACCAGGGGAAGGGCCGCGCGTCCCAGGCCCAGACGAAGGCGCGGGACATCTCGACCATCGGCCCGCCGTAGAGCGGCGAGACCGGGTTGTTGGCGGGATCGCCCCAATGCAGGTGCATGGCGCGCAGATACTGGCGCTGGATGTCCACGTCCGGGAGCCCGTTGGAGCCGCGCGGCAGCGCGCTTTCCGAGGACTTCGGGTCGAGGAAGACATTCGGTTGGTTGGTGCCCTTGTCGACGGCAGGGCAGCCAAGCTCGGTGAACCAGATGGGCTTCGAGCCCGCGACCCAGGCGGTGGGCGCGGCCTGGCGGATGCCGCCGATGCGGTCGTGGTGCGAATGGCTCCACCAGCCGTGCAGGTCCTTGTTGCGGAACACCCAGTCCTCGCCATGGGCGCTGTCGCGGATCGGGCTGCGGCGTTGGGCGGCCTCGGCCTCGGGGCTGGAGTAATACCAGTCGAACCCCTCGCCGCCCTCGATATTGGCGTCGAGATAGGCGAGCTCATGCACCCGGTCCCACCCGGCCTCCGCGTCGAGGTGGTCCGCCCCCTCGCGCCAGTCGGAGAGCGGCATGTAGTTGTCGATGCCGATGAAATCCAAGTCCGGGTGCGCCCAGAGCGGGTCGAGGTGGAAATAGAGATCCCCCGAGCCGTCCTCGGGCCGGTGGTTGGCGTATTCGGACCAATCGGCGGCATAGGTCAGCTTGACCTCGGGGCCGAGGAGCGCGCGCACCTCGACCAGCAGATCGGTAAGGCCCGCGACGAAGGGAAAGCCCTCGTGGTCGCGGATCGCGGTCAGCCCGCGCAGCTCGGAGCCGATGCAGAAGGCCTCGACCCCGCCCGCCGCCCGGGCCAGCGCGGCCTGGTGCAGGATGAAGCGCGAAAAGCTCCATTCGGCGGGGCCGGAATAGGTGATCTTGCGCCCGCTGACGGTGAAATCCACCGCCCGCGCGGTGCCGAGGAAAGCCGCCACCTCGGCCCGGGCCAGCGCGGTGCCCTCGGTCGAGCCCGCCTGCCCCGGTGCGCGCGCCAGGGTGATCCGCCCGCGCCAAGGGAGCGGCGGCTGTTCGGCGCGGCCATAGGGGTCGGTTTTGCCGTTGCCCGCGAGCTGGTCCATCAGGATGAAGGGGTAGAACATCACCGCCTTGCCGCGCGCCTTCAGCGTCTCGATCGCCTCGATCACCGCGCCGTCGGCGGGGGTGCCGCCGTAGACCGGCTTGTCGTCCAGATGCGGCACCTGGAAGGCGCTGGTGCGGGTCAGCCCCGCGACCGACCAGGGCATGCCGCCGGCCTCGTCGGTGCGCTGCTCGACCTTGGGGCGCAGCTCGCAGAGCCCGCAGCGCAGGTCGTCACCGAACCAGCTCACCACCAGCGACACCGCCTCGCAGCCCGGCGCCTGGTCGCCCAGCGCATCGAGCGCGCGGGTCAGATCGGCGACCTCGGCGGCGGTGGTGACATTGATCGCGCCGGAAGGATCGCTGCCGCCGCCGTAATAGAGCTTTGAAGTGGCCAGCGTGTATTCGCCGCTGCCCGGCAGAAGCGCCACGCCCTTCAGGAGCGCGGGCATGTCGTCCTCGGCGGTGGCGGGCTTGACCACCTCGAAGGAGAGCTGCGGCACCCGGTTGCCGAAGTCCTCGAGCTTCAGATCCTCGATCACCACGTAAGCGGTGCCGCGATAGGCGGGCACCTGGCCCGCGCCCTCGACCGCCTCCATCTTGGGGTCGGGCATCTGGTCCGCATCGCCGGTGTAGACCCGGATCATCAGGTCCTCGAGCGAGATCTCCACCCCGTCCGCCCAGGCCCGGTTGACCCCGGCAATGGGCCCTTCGCAGAGCGCCAGCGCCAGGCTGACCGAGTAGTGGTAGGTGGTGATCTCGGGCGTCGCGGGCGCGCCCTTGCCGCCGTCGCCGCCCTCGGTGCGGGTGGTCTCGGTGAAACCGGTGGTCCAGATCACCTGCCCGCCGACCCGCGCCCGCCCCCAGAGCCGCGGGATCGCGCGGCCCTCGCCGGAATTGGCCAGGTGGAAGCGTTCGACCCGGCCGGTCTCGACCCTCTCGCTGCCCTGGCCGAGCAGCGACTGGTCGATCGCCCGGCCCAGCGCCGCCCCCGCGAAGCGCCCCCAGGCGACCATGGAGAGCCCCAGGAAGGAGCCGCCGAGCGAGCCGCCAAAGGCCGCGCCCGCGGCGGAGAGAAGGATGGTTGCCATCAGTCGGGACCTTTCGCGGGGTCGGGGAAGGAGAAGCGCGCCACCACGCGGCGGGCCCAGGGCGCGGTGAGCGCCGATTCGACGACGCCATGGCCGGAATAGGCATGGATGAAGCGCGGCGTTTGGCCGGCCTCGGAGAGGAGCCCCAGGTGCTTGGCGACCGCGCCCGCGCGCATGCGGAAAAGCAGGATCTGCCCGGGCTGCCAGGGGGCCTCGGGGGCCACGGGGGCGAGATGCCGCAGCGCCGCCTGCCAGAGCGCCTCCTCGCCGCGCGGCTCGGCCCAGTCGCGGCTGTAGGCGGGCACCGCCTCGGGCTCGGTGCCGTGCCACTCGCGCCAGAGGCCGCGGATCAACCCGAGGCAGTCGCAGCCCGCGCCCCGGACCGAGGCCTGGTGCAAGTAGGGCGTGCCGATCCAGCCGCGCGCCTCGGCCACGATGCGCGCCCCGCTCATCGCCGACTCCCGCCCGAGGTCTCGCCGGTATTGGCGGGATGCACGACCAGCCAGTCGTCGCCGGGAATGTCGGGAAAGCCCTGGTAGTTCAGGAGGTTGTCGAACTTCTCGCGGCAGGTCTCGAACCGCTTGTCGCAGCCCGCCACGAGGCGCAGCCCGTCACCGGGGGCCAGCGGCGCGCGCAGGGGCTCCCAGAGGGTCAGCCGGCGGGTCATGCCCTCGCGGCGGTCCTCCTTGATCCAGCTCGAAAGACCCGCAGCCGCCCCCGAGGTCACCTCGAGCCGCCCGCGCGCGAACCAACCGTCGACGAAGCCGCCCGCGTCCTTTAGCATGATCGCCCCCTCGGCATCCTGCGCCCCGAGTGGCCCCTCCCAGGCATAGCCCGGCACCCCGGTGTCGAAGCGGCAGCTGGCATCGCCCAGGACCGCCGTGCAGGGGCGCTGGAAGATACGCCCCATGGGCCGGTTGAGCCGGTCCGAGAGGCCGCGCAGCTCGGCCTGGAAGGTGCCGCCCGCGCGGCGGATCTCGCCGATGGTGCCGCGGAACAGCACCTGCCGCGCGGTGATGTCCTGCCAGTTCACCAGCCAGGCCAGCACCTCGGCGCCGTCGTAGCGCCCGGCCTCGATGTCGGCCTCGGAGATCGCCGCATCCGACAGCGCGCCCAGCGCCTCGGAGTTGTCGACGGACAGGCCGCTGCCCTGTTCCAGCGCCCGGGCGGTCAACCCGGTGTCGGCGCGAAAGATCAGCCCGCCGAAGGCCAGGTCGCGGTCGTGGTCGGTGAAGCCCAGCCGCAGCCCGTCGGGGCGCGTGACCTCCCAGCAGCGCACCACATGGGTGATCCCGCCGGCCAGGTGATCGAGCAGCGCCGCGCCGTCGCCCTGGCCGCTCATGCCCGCACCTCCACAACCGGCACGTCGGGCACCTCGCCCGCCTGGAAGGTCGCCGCGCTGCTGCGGATCGCATCGGTGTCGAAGCGCACCGGCACGTCGAACTCGAAGCCCGCGGTCACCGCCACTCCGGCGATCGGCGGCTCGAAAAACCGCACCAGCCCGGTGGCATGGTCGACGGTGAAATCCACCCCGGCGCTGCGCTCGGTGTCGTGCAGCCCCAGGCGCACGCTGCCCGGCACGGGCTTGGTGATCTCGCGCCGGTAGCTCTCGGCGCCCGAGCGGTAAAGCTTGACCAGCTGGAACTCCGCGGTCTCGCCGTCGCCCTCGGCGATCACCTGGTCCTCGAAGTGCACCGCGCGTGAGGGGGCGCAGGACTTGAAGTCGGCCCAGTCCTTCCAGCGGAAGGCATGCAGCCGGCCCTGCCGGGCCTCGAAGAAGGCCACCACCTCGGCGATGTCGTCGGGCGCGCTGAGGCCGACGCCCGCGTCGTAGCGGCGGCGCGACTGCGCCCAGGGGGTGTTGCGCTCTTCGTGGCCGTTGGCGAGGGTCACCACCTCGGTGCGGCGCTCGGGCCCGCCCAGCGCGCCGAAGCTCAGCCGCGGGGGAAATCTCACGTCGTGGAACATCGCTTGGCCCCTCCGGCTTAGCGGTTGCGCCCGCTCTGGCCGATCATCCGCGCCATGCGGGCGGCGATCTGGCTTTGCGAGCGTTCGAAACTGGCAAGATCGGGCGTGGTGACATGCATCACCACCTGCACCGGGGCGCCTTGGGCCCCGCCCGCGCGCACGCCGAGCTTGCCGTCGGCACCGCGCGCCAGCGGCAGGATCGCCTCGGGCCCGGCCTCGCCCATGAGCCCCATCCCGCCGCGCATCGGGAAGCTGACCGGCCCCGAGACCACCCCGCCCGAGGCGAAGGGCATGACCCGCCCCTGGGCGAAGCCCGCGCCCTTGGCGAAGGGCGAATGCGCGCCGAGGACCGCGTTGACCCCGCTCGACACCAGCCCGCCCAGGTGATCTGTTACCGGGTCGATGGCGGCGCGATAGGCGGTGTCGACCATGGCCTGGGCGACCTGGTTCAGCGCCTGGCTGAGGCTCATCCCGTCGAGGATCACCCCGTCGATCGCCGAGGACAGCCCCGAGGACAGCGCCCGTTGCAGCCGCCGCACCCCGCCGCCGGTGGCCGCGAAGGTCTCGTGGATGCGCCGCATCTCGGCGTTGAAGCCCGCCGCCATGCCGCTGGCCCCGGCCAGGGCGGTGTCGAGCGCGTCGATCTCGGCTTCGAAGGTCTCGGGGTCGGTCATGGGCGGGTCTCCTTGGGCAGGTCGGGAAAGGCGTGCATCAGCGCATCGAGCCGCGCGCGGCCCATGGGCGGCGGCCCGGCGCGGGCGCCGAGGATCAGCCGCAGCTCGGCGGGGGTCAGGGCCCAGAACCGCTCGGGCGAGAGCCCGCCGGGCGGGGCCAGCATGGCGCGCATCAGCCCGGGCCAGTCGAAGCGCGGGCTCATCGCGCGTCCCCCTCGTCGGGCAGCGCGAAGGCGCGTGCTAGCAGCAGCGCGGCGGCGCGCGAGGCCGCCACCGGCCCGCCGGCGATCTCGGCCGCCATGAGGTCGCGCGGCCCGCCCTGCCAGCCGCCGCCGCGCAGCCCCGCGACGATCAGCGCCAGCACGTCGCGGCTGGAAAAGCGCCCGGCCTCGAAGCGTTCGGCCAGGGCCACCAGGCTGTCGGTGCCCAGCGCCGCCTCCAGCTCGGCCAGCGCGCCGAGCGTCAGCCGCATGACATGGGCCCGCCCGTCGATCTCGATCTCCACCTCGCCGCGCCAGGGGTTCGCCATGGGCTCAGCCCGCGTCCGCGACGAAGTTCAGCAGCCCCGCCGAGGCGAGCGAAACCTCGAAGGTCGCCTCGCCGTCGTGGGTGCCGGCATATTCCAGCGCGGTGAGCTGGAAGGGCCCGGTGACGGTGCCGAAATCCGGGATCACCACCTGGAAATCGGGCGTCTCGGCGGCGAAGAAGATCTGCCGCGCGCGTTCGTCGGTGGCCGCGTCACGGAACACCCCCGAACCCGAGAGCGCGGCGCTTTTCACCCCCGCCCCGCCCAGGAGCTCGCGCCAGCCGCCCTGGCTTTCGAGCGAGGTCACATCGACCTGCTCGGCGTTGAAGGCGATGCGCGTGGCGCGCAGCCCCGCCATGGTGACGAACTGGCCGTCGCCGGTCTGGTCGACCTTGATCAGAAGGTCCTTGCCGTTCTGGGCGCTCATGGTGCTCTCCTTTGGGATCTGTCTCAGGTGGCCTCGACGCGGGCGCGGTAGCGCAGCGCGATGCGGCGGCGCCCGTCGCGGACGTGGCGGGCCTCGGCCTTGCGGAAGGTGAGCGCGACAAGCCGGCCCTGGCCGAGGGTCAGCCCCGGGGCCTCGAGCGCCGCGCCGATGGCGGCGGCCGCGCGCTTGGCGTCGCGGAAGCCCGCGGCGCTGGAGTAGACGTTGACCTCGACCTCGTGCCAAGCGCCCCGGCCGCCCATGTCGGAGGCGTCGCGCACCACCTCGGGGCCGAGGGTCACATAGGTCTCGGGCAGCGCGCCCTCGGGCAGGGCGTCGTAGACATGGGCGCCGACCAGCGCGGTGAGCGCGGGATCGCCGCTCAGCCGGGCGAAAAGCGCCGTTTGCAGCGCCTCGGAGATCGCGTAGCTCATGCGCCCGCCCTCTCTTCCACGGTCAGGACCAGGTAGCGGGCGGCGGCATCGGCCTCCTGCACCGCGAGGATCTCGAACACCCGCCCGCCGAGCCGCAGCCGGTCGGTGACGCGGGGACGCGAGGCGCTGCCCTCGGGCAGGGCGCGGATGGTGACGCGGTAGCCGGCGCGCGCAAGCGTCCCGCCCGCGCCGCGGCCCTCGCGGCCCGCGCGCGGCGTCATCTCGGCCCAGAGGGTGCCGAGCGCCTGCCAGCCACCCGCCTGCCCGCCCACGCCGTCGGGCGCGGTCAGCCGGCGTTCCAGCGTCACCCGGCGCGAGAGCTGAGGCGCGCTCATGCCGAGAACCCCAGCCGCACCGGGCGGTAGCGCGCAAGCAGGCTCGAGACCCCGAAGGGCATGCAGCCCGCCGGCAGCGCCGTGTCGGTCCGGTGGTCGTAGAAATGCGCCGCCAGCATCAGCACCGCCTGGGCGAGATCCGGCGGCAGCGCGTCGAAATCGGCGCCGTAACCCGCGGTGAAGCGCAGCTCGGCGCTGCCGCCCTCGGGCACGGCGGGCAGCTCCGCCCCCAGGGGGCAGATCCGCGCGCCCTGCCCGTCCCGGTCGAGCCGGTAGCGCGTCGCGGGCACGAGTTCTGCCGCACCGGTGCGGTCGATCAGGGTCAGGCTCTCGATCGCGGTGACCGGGGCCAGGCCCAGCGCCTGCCCCTCGGCCCGGCGCCAGCCCGAGAGCGTCAGCAGGAAACGCCGGGCGATCAGCGCGCGGGCGGTGCGGCCCTCGATGGCGGTCAGCGCGGCGCGCAGGAAGGAGGCCAGGACCGCGTCCTGCAGGTCGTCCTCGGCAAAGCCCGAGCCCATCCTGAGGTGCCGCTTCAGCGCATCGACCGGCAGCGCGGCCTCGGGCACGGGGGTCTCTTCGGTCAGCATCATCGCGGGGGGTGTCCTCGGATCGGGGCGGGCACGGGTCTGGGATCAGGGTCTTGGAGGGGGGCGGCGGGCACAGGGCTCCGCCGCCCCCCCGGGGTTCGGGCGCGGGGATCAGCTCGCGGCGATGCGCAGAAGCTTGATCGCGGCGAAGTCCGACACGTCGCCGCCGACGCGCTTGGTGGCGTAGAACAGCACATGCGGCTTGGCGCTGAAGGGGTCGCGCAGGACCCGCAGGTCGGGCCGTTCGGCGATCGTGTAGCCGGCGCGGAAATCCCCGAAGGCGATGGGCGTGGCCCCGGCGGCGATCTCGGGCATGTCCTCGGCGATCACCACCCGGTAGCCCAGGAGCCGCGCCGGCTCGGCGCTGGCGAAGCCATCCGACCAGAGGTGCCGGCCGTCGGCGTCCTTGAGCTTGCGCAGCGCGCCCGCGGTCTTGGAGTTCATCACGAAGACCCCGCCCGCGCGGTATTCGGCCCCGAGCGCATAGACCAGTTCGATCAGCGCGTCGCCGTCGCCCACATCCGCCGTGGCGCCGCTCGGCACGGTGCCGATCTGGCCCCAGGCCCAGGCCGCCTCGTCGACCTGCGGATGGGTCAGGAAGCCCGTGGGCTTGTCGATCCCGTCGCCCGAGACGAAGGCCGCCGCCTCGGCACGGGCGAATTTCTCGGCGATCCGCGCGGCGAGCCAGGCCTCCACGTCGAAGGCCGCGTCGTCGAGCAGCCGCTGAGAGGCCTTGGGCATGGCGTTCAGCTCGAAGAGCGGCACCGAGATCCGCTCGATCGTGGGCGTGCCGGTCTCGCTGGTGGCGGCGGTCTCGTTGGCCCAGCCCGCGCCGGCGTCGTTGCGGTCGATCAGCACGTCGTAGGAGCTGGCCTCGACGTTGACGACATTGGCCACCGCGCGGATCGAGCCGCTGGCCGAGAGCACCGCGGCGATGCTGGCCGAGGTCTCGGGGTCGACAAGATAGCCGCCGTCGGAATTGACCTGGGTGGTCATCGCCTTGCCCTCGAGGGTCAGGCCGCGCAGGGCCTCCTCCTCGCCGCTGCGCAGATAGGCGGTGAAGGCTTCCTGGTGCGGCGCCCCGGCGGGCGTGGCCCCGGCCAGCGCCGGGCGGGCCGCGCGGATGGCGGATTTTCGATCAAGCATGGTCAGTCGCTCTTCCTGTGTGTCGAGTTTCTCGTAGAGGTCGGCCCGCATCGCGGTGATGTCGCCGATCAGCCCGGCCAGCGCCTGGCCGACCTCGGCCATCGCGCCGCCGTCACCGCTCCGCGGCGCGGTCGCATCCCTGTCGCTCATCCCTTGGCTCCCTTCTGCCCCGGCGCGGCGCCTTCGCCCGCCATCTCGCGACGGAGCCGCCGGAGCGTCTCCGCCAGCTCGCGCCAGGCCGCGGCGCCGGGGCTGTCGCCCTTGCCCGCGACCCGCGCACTGGGAAGCATCGGGAAGGTCACCAGAGAGACCTCCCAAAGCTCCAGTTCGGTCAGGACCCGCTGGCCCCGGTCGTTCTTGGTGGCGCGGAGCGTGCGGTAGCCGATCGACAGCCCGTCGATGGCGCCCGCGCGCACCAGTTCGGCGGCCTCCTCGGCGCGGGCCACCCCGCGCAGGAGCCGGCCTTTCACGCGCAGCCCGGTGGCGTCCTCGGCCACCTCGGACCAGACGCCGATCGGCTGGGCGGGGTCGTGCTGCCAGAGCATCCGCACCGCGCGCCCCTCCTGGGCGAGCCGCTTCAGCGAGGCCGCATAGGCCCCCGGCGCCACCACGTCGCCGCCCTGGTCGCAGGCCCCGAAGCGCGAGGCGTAGCCCGCGAGCTCGAGCCCCTCGCCGACCGTGACCGGCGCCTCGAAGCGGCATAATTTATGTTCCAGTTCCATGACTTGCCCTTTCCCCCGCCTCACGGGACCACGCTCAGAAGACCGGCCGCGCCCTGCACCAGGATCGCCGCCACCACGCCGTAGACCGCGAGCCAGAGCCGTCGCTCGAGCCGGGCGATCAGCGCCTCGATCCGGTCGAGCCGCTGGCCGAGCGTGGCGAACTGCAGCTCCGAGAGCCGCTCGTGCGCGGCGAGCTGCAGCCCGGGGGCGCAGTCGAAGCTCTCAGCAGGGCGGCGAGGCGCACTCATGGCTGTGCCTCGCCCTCGCCCTCGGCCAGCGGCGGCAGCCCCAGGAGACGGCGCTTTTCGCCCGCGCTCAGGAAGTCCGCCCCGGCGATCCGGGCCCATTGCTGGTCGCGCTCGGCGGCGAGCGCCGGCACCTGGTCGAGGTCGGGCTTGAGGCTCAGATCGGCGCCGAGATGCGCCGAGAGCCAGGCCCCGAGCCGCGCGGCGACACGGGTCGCCAGCGGCAGCACGGTCAGCCGGTAGAAGGCGCGATGGGCCTCCTGGTAGTTGGCATAGGTGGCCTCTCCGGGGATGCCCAGGAGCATCGGCGGCACCCCGAAGGCGACCGCGATCTCGCGGGCGGCGGCCTCCTTGGACTTGTGGAACTCCATGTCCGAGGGCGAGAAGCCCATGGGCTTCCAGTCGAGCCCGCCCTCGAGCAGCATCGGCCGCCCGGCGTTGCGCGCGCCCATGTGGTAGGCCTCCATCTCGCCCACCAGCCGGTCGTATTGCTCGGGGCTGAGCGTGCCCGGCCCCTCGCCCCCGGTGTAGACGATCGCCCCCGAGGGCCTGGCGGCATTGTCGAGCAGCCCCTTCGACCAGCGCGAGGCGGCGTTGTGCACGTCGAGCGCCTGGGCCGCGGGCTGCAGCGGCGAGAGCCCGTAGTGGTCGTCCTGCGGATGGAAGCATTTCAGGTGGCAGATCGCGCCCGCGGGCGCCTCGGCGGGGAAGCGGTGGGTGCGGCCGCCGACGGTGTAATCATAGGCCTCGGGCCAGCCGTCGGGCCCCGGCACCAGCCGCATCCGGTCGGAGCGCAGCACGTGCAGCTCGAGCGGCCGGCCGGTGGCGGTCGAGACGACCTCGAGGTAGCCGTCGCCGGCGAGGAGCAGCTGTCCGTAGAGCGCCTCGAGAAGCTCGGCCTGCCCCTGGCCGGGGTTCGGCCGGGAAAGCAGCGCCAGGAGCGGGTGGCTCTCGTAGCGCTGGCGGGCGTCCTGCAGGACCAGCGGCAGGGCGGCGGCGGCCTCGGCCACCAGCTTCACCGCGCGGAAACCGATCGGGTTGCCGGCAAAGCCCGTGCGGGTCAGCGAGGCGCTGTCGCGCGGCGACCAGGCGATGCGCCCGACGCTGGCCTGCGCGAGGATCGGGCCGGTGGCCGAGGCCTTGGCCGCCGGCGCGGATGCTGCGGTCTTGCGGAAGAAGTTGACGCCCATCTGGCCCGGCCCTCGCTGCTCGCCGCCGGGCATGTCCCCGCGGCATGAGAGGCAGGATCGGGGTTGGGCGGTTAACCACGTCTGAGCGGGGCGCGCGGTGGGGGGTGTGGGGGCGCAACGGGGGGGAGGGAGTGGGCGCTGGGGCGAGAGGCACATCCTGGTTCGGCGGGGGACATCGAGAACGCTCGCCGGGACGGAGGCCGCGACAGACAGACAACGATAGCGCGTCCTCCCGGCCAAGGCCCTCCCAGCGCAGCCCCCTCCTCTCAACACGCGCCACAGAGGGCGCGCGCCGGACCGGGGGCCGGCGCTGCCGACCTCGGGGCTAAGCGCTTTATCCCGACAAGGTCAGGGCTAGGGACATGCTATGCGCGCCACCCACAAGAGCGCCGGCCCAAGGGGCCGGTCCGGCGCGCGCCCGGCACCTTCGGTGCTATTCGGGCGCAAAAAGAAGGGCGTGGGTTGCAGATGGTGCACGATGGTCTTGCCCCGCGCCAGCCCCCCTCACAACCCCCGCACCCCCGGCACGCCCCGCTTCCCCGTCCCGAGGCACAGCTCGCTCAGCGCCCAGACCAGCGCATCGACCCGGTCGGGCGAGCCCTGCCCCTCGTAGCCCGTCGCGGTCATCCGGCACATCTCGTCCTCGAGCGCGCCAAGTCCGCGCAGATGCGCCACCCGGCCCTGTTCGTAAAGCGCCGCGACCGGCTCGGCGCGGGCCACCTTGCCGCGGGAGGCGCGGACCTTGCGCAGGGCGACCTCGGGGTCGATGGCGCGCAGGACCGCCTCGACCATGTCGCCGCCCTGGTTGACCTCGGCGACCATGCGCTCGGCCTGCCAGCGGGCCATGGCCCCCAGCGCGGCCTCGGCCCAGCCCTTGGGGCTGACGCCCTGGACGGTGGCATCCTCGAGGACCACCGCCCCGCCACCCCGCGCGAGCCCTGCGACCACGATCCCGCAGGCGTCCGAGGTCCGGTGCCCGGTCGCGGGCGGGTCCACCGCCACCAAGACGCGCGCCAGCTCGGGCACCTCGGAGCACCCCGCCGCCGCCAGCATGTCGCGGGTCCAGAGCGCGCCCGGCACATCCTCCAGGAGCGCGCCCTCGAGCTCCTGGCGGCCGAGCCGGGTGCCGGCGTATCGCGCCTCCATCTCGGCCAGGAAGCTCGCCGCGAGATTGGCGCGGTTGGCCGCGGTCGGCGCATGGCTGACCACCGTCGAGCCCCGCGCCAGAAGCCGCTTCAGCGCGGGCACATTGCGCGGCGTGGTGGTCACGCAGGCCTGCGGCAGCGCGCCCAGCCGCAACCCGAATTGCAGCATGTCCCAGACCTCCTCGGCCTTGCGCCACTTGGCCAGCTCGTCGGCCCAGGCGGCATCGAACTGCGGACCGCGGAGCGCCTCGGGCTCCTGCGCCGAAAAGGCCATGGCCTCGGCGCCGTTCGGCCAGACGAGGCAGCGCCGTGTGGCCTGCCAGACCGGCCGCCGGTCGGGCGGGCAGCAGGCCAGGATGCCGCTGTCGCCGAAGACCATGACCTCGCGCACCTGGTCGAGCGTCTCGCCCAGAAGTGCCAGCCGCCGGCACCGCCCGGGATCGCGCGGGCGCGGCCCCTCGACCTCGGTCCGCACCCATTCGGACCCGGCCCGGGTCTTGCCCGCGCCGCGCCCGCCCAGGATCACCCAGCTGCGCCAGTCGCCCGGCGGGGCCAGCTGATGCGGCAGCGCCCAGAGCTCGAAGAGGTAAGGCAGCGCGATCTCGGTGCCGGGATCAAGTCCCATCCCCGCCGCCCAGGGCGCAGCCGCAGCGCGGCAGCCGGGCCAGCCGGCAGCGAAGTTCCTCGCGGGCGGCCTCGAGATCGAGCCCCCAGTCGCCGGCGATCCCGGCCTTTTCGCGTTCGATACGGACAAGTTCAGCCTCCGTTTCCCTCAGGGCCCTAAGCCAGTAGCGGCTTTCTTCCAGGAGCTTCTTGCCCTGGCTCTTGTCGTCGCGGCCGATCTCGCCCGCGCGGATCTTTTCCTTGAGATCCCCCAGCGCCAGCCGCAGCTCGGCCAGGGTTTCGAGGAACGCGAGGCGTTCCTCCTCGAGCGCGCTTTCGCGGCCCATGGGGTCGATCAGGCTCATGTTTGGGTCCCTCCGCTCTGCCCCTGACGTCCGGTTGCCGGGGCCGCGCCACGGACCGACCAGAGGCACGACCCGGCGCGCCCCGGACAGGACAAGCCTGCGGGCACGCGGGTTCCGGGGCGGTGAGCCCGCCGCGCTTTACCGGATCGAAGGGAAGGTTCTCAGGGCGTCAACGGCCAGATCATCGGGATCATCAGCGAAGAGACCACCGCGATCAGGATATTCATCGGCACGCCCACCTTGAGGAAATCGGTGAACTGGTAGCCGCCCGGGCCATAGACCAGCGTGTTCGTCTGGTAGCCGATGGGCGTCGCGAAGGCGCAGGAGGCCGCCACCATGACCGCCACGACCAGCGGCCGGGGGTCGATGCCCAGCGCCTCGGCCAGCGAAATGGCGATCGGTGTCATCACCACCGCCACCGCGTTGTTCGAGACCATCTCGGTCAACACGCTGGTCAGCGCGAAGACCGCGAGGATCACGAAAACCCCGTCGAGACCCTGCATCCAGGGCGCGATCCAGCCCGCGATCATGCCCACGGCGCCGGTCTCCTCAAGCGCGGCGCCGATGGCGAGCATGGCGAAGATCAGCGCCAGGAGCTGGCCCTCGACGAAGGAAAACGCCTCGTCGGCGTCGATGCAGCGGGTCAGGAGCACCACCGCGACCGCCACCACGGCCAAGGCCAGGATCGGGGCGACGCCCAGGGCCGCCAGCACCACGATGCCCGCCAGAGCCAGGACCGCGATCGGCGCATGACCGCGCCGGAAGGCCCGGGCCGAGGGCTGGGAGACATCGACCAGGGCCATTTCCTCGGCCAGGCGCTTGATGTCGTCTGGCGCGCCTTCAAGAAGCAGCGTGTCGCCGACCCGCACCACCAGGTCATCGAGCTGCCGCCCGATGTTCTGGTTCCGCCGGTGCACCGCCAGCGGGTAGACGCCGAAACGCCGCCGCAGCCGCAGCGCGCCGAGCGAGCGGCCGACCATCTTGCAGCCCGGGGTGATCAGCACCTCGACCGTGGTCGTCTCGACCGAGGAAACCTGGTCGACGCGCTTCAGCGACTTGTTGCGCTGGAGGCTCAGAAGCTCGGTCATCTGGGTCCGCAGGACCACCCGGTCGCCGACCTCGAGCTCGACGCCCTGCAGGTTGCGGCGCAGCGACTGGTCGCCGCGGATCACGTCGATCAGCCGCACGCCCTCGCGCTTGAAAAGCTGGACGCTCAGCACCTCGCGGCCGACCAGGTTGGAATCGGGCGGGATCACCGCTTCGGTGAAGAACTTCATCCGGCTGCGGTCCTGCAGCATCCCCGCCATGGAGGAGCGCTCGGGCAGGACCAGGGGCCCCATGAAATACAGGTAGGTGACCCCCACCAGCACCAGCACGATGGCCAGTGGCGTGACCTCGAAGATGGTGAAGGGCTCGAGCCCGCGGCTCCGCGCGACGCCGTCGACCAGCAGGTTCGTCGAGGTGCCGATCAGCGTCAGCATGCCCCCGAGGATCGCCGCGTAACTGAGCGGGATCAACAACTTGGATGGGGCGAGCCCCAAGGTCCGGGCAAGCTGCACGAAGATCGGCAGCATGACCACGACCACAGGAGTGTTGTTCATCACCGCCGAGGCGGCGACCACCACCACCATGATCGAGAACAGCGCGAGCTTCGGCCGCTTCTGCGCCTTGTCCTGCGCGTAATTGGTGAAGGCCTCGAGGGCCCCGGTTCGGACCAGCGCCCCCATGACCACGAACATCGCCGCGATGGTCCAGGGCGCGTTGTTCGACAGGACCGAGAGCGCCGCCTCATAGGGCAGCGCGCCCAGCACCAGAAGCACCGCCACCCCGCCGATCGCCACCACCTCGACCGGGTAGAGCTCGGTCACGAAGAGGATCAGCATGCCCAGGATGACGGCCATGGTGATATAGGCCGCGGTGTCCTGGCTGAATTGAAAGATATCCATCTAGGCTCGCAGCTCTTCCCCGCCTGACGTCGCATATTGCAGATGCGGGCAGGCGGCAGCAAGCGTTCGCGGCACCGCAGTGTGCGGGGAGGACGCCAGCGCCTCGCCACTGCTGCCGGACCGGGCGCCGGACAGGGCGCCGGGTCTCAGAACGGCACGTCGTCGGCGGCGCAGACGAAGCGCGACACGACCTTCTTGGTGCCCGCCTTCTCGAAGTCGACCTCGAGCTTGTCGCCCTCGATGCCGACGATGGCGCCATAGCCGAACTTCTGGTGAAAGACCCGCTCGCCCATCACGTAGGACGAGGTCGCGTCGAGGTCGATCACCTGGTGGCGCGCCTCGCGGGGCTGGCTCATCGGGCGTTCGCCCGAGCGCGCCTGCAGCCGCTTCCAGCCGGGGCTGTTGTAGACATCGGCGCGGCTCGCGCGGTCGTGCAGGTCGCTGGCCGAACGCGCCATGATCTCGGGCGAGGCATGGGCCGCCATGCCCGCCGCCCCGTAGCCGCCGCCATAAAGCCCCGGCGGGGTCAACACCTCGACATGGGCCTCGGGCAGCTCGTCGATGAAACGCGAGGGCATCTGGCTTTGCCACTGGCCGAAGACCCGCCGGTTTCCGGCAAAGGAGATCGTGCAGACCTCCTCGGCACGGGTGATGCCGACATAGGCCAGCCGCCGCTCTTCCTCGAGGCCCTTCAGCCCCTGTTCGTCCATCGAGCGCTGCGAGGGGAAGAGCCCGTCTTCCCAGCCCGGCAGGAAGACCGCCGGAAACTCCAGACCCTTGGCCGCGTGCAGCGTCATGATCGAGACCTTGGCCCCGCCGTCGTCGCTTTCGTTGTCCATGACCAGGCTGACGTGTTCGAGGAACCCCTGCAGGTTCTCGAAGCCCTCGAGCGCCTTCACCAGCTCCTTGAGGTTCTCGAGCCGGCCCGGCGCCTCGGGCGTCTTGTCGTTCTGCCACATGCCCGTATAGCCCGATTCGTCGAGCACGATCTCGGCCAGCTCCATGTGGCTGATCTCGGGCGGGCCGTACTCGTAGCGCACCGCCTCGGGCCCGGCCTCTGTGTCGAGCACCGCGTCGGGGTCGGTCTCGACCTGCACCAGCGGGCCGCGCACCATCCGGCCCCAGCGCGCCAGGTCGTCGACCAGCGCCTTGAGCGCGACGCCACCCTTGCCCTTGATCGCGCCTTCCTCGGCGGCGATGCGCGCGCCCTCCAGAAGGCTCACCCCGTGCGAGCGGGCGGTCTGCTGGATGGTCTGCTGCGCCTTGTCGCCCAGCCCGCGCTTGGGCACGTTCACGATGCGCTCGAAGGCCAGGTCGTCGCCGGGCGAGACCACCAGCCGGAAGTAGGCCATGGCGTCGCGGATCTCCATGCGCTCGTAGAAGCGCGGGCCGCCGATCACCCGGTAGGGCAGTCCGATGGTGAGGAAGCGGTCCTCGAAGGCGCGCATCTGGTGCGAGGCCCGCACCAGGATCGCCATGTCGTCCAGCGAATAGGGCCGCATCCCGCGGGTGCCGCCCTGCATGGATTCGATTTCCTCGCCGACCCAGCGGGCCTCTTCCTCGCCGTCCCAATGGCCGATGAGACGGACCTTCTCACCCTCCTGGGCCTCGGTCCAGAGCTCCTTGCCGAGCCGCCCCTCGTTGCCCGCGATCACGCCGCTGGCGGCGGCCAGGATATGCGGGGTCGAGCGGTAGTTCTGTTCGAGCCGCACCACGTGGGCGCCGGGGAAATCCTTCTCGAAGCGCAGGATGTTGCCCACTTCTGCGCCGCGCCAGCCGTAGATCGACTGGTCGTCGTCGCCCACGCAGCAGACGTTGCGATGCCCCGAGGCCAGGAGCCGCAGCCAGAGATACTGCGCCACGTTGGTGTCCTGGTATTCGTCCACCAGGATGTAGCGGAACCAGCGCTGGTATTGCGCCAGCACGTCCTCGTGGCGCTGGAAGATCGTGACCATGTGCAGAAGCAGGTCGCCGAAATCCACCGCGTTCAGCTCGCGCAGGCGGGCCTGGTATTCGGCATAAAGCGCCGGGCCCTCGTGGTTGAAGGCGCTGGCGTCGGCGGCGGGCACCCGGTCGGGGCCGATGGCGCGGTTCTTCCAGCCGTCGATCACCCCGGCGAGCTGCCGCGCCGGCCAGCGCTTCTCGTCGATGCCGCGCGCCACGATGAGCTGTTTCATCAGCCGCTGCTGGTCGTCGCTGTCGAGAATGGTGAAGTTCGACTTCAGCTCGACCAGCTCGGCATGGCGCCGCAAAAGCTTCACGCAGATCGCGTGGAAGGTGCCGAGCCAGGGCATGCCCTCGACGGTGTGGCCCAGCATCTTGCCGACCCGGTTCTTCATCTCGCGCGCGGCCTTGTTGGTGAAGGTCACGGCGAGGATCTCGTTCGGGCGGGCGCGCTGGGTGTTCAGAAGATGCACGATGCGCGCGGTCAGCGCCTTGGTCTTGCCGGTGCCGGCCCCGGCCAGCATGAGCACCGGCCCGTCCAGGGTCTCGACCGCCTCGCGCTGCGCGGGGTTCAGCTCGTCCAGATAGGGCGCGCCCCGCGCCTGCATGGCGCGCGCCGACAGCGAGGCGCCCTCGAAGGCGTCCATTTCGTCGAAACTGCTCATGGCGCGAATGTAACCGCGGCGGGCGGCGAAAGAAAGACGGGGTTCACCAATTGTTCACTTCTCGGCGGGTATCAATGTGTCGCGCCGGGCCGGGGCGTGAGTTGTGCGCCGGCCCTCCTGCCGCGCGGCCCTTGCCGGGGCCTCGCGGAGCTTGACGACGGATGTTGCCCATGACCGCTTCCGCCGCGCCATCCGCCGCCGCCGCAGGTCCTTCGGGGCCCGCGCCGGGCGGCACCGCGCCCCTGACACCCGCCGCATCCGCGGCCGGCCCTGCCGCCGCGCGCCAGGCGCTGCGCCAGCGCGGGGCGCGTCTTCGCCGCCGGCTGACCCGCATCGGCCTCTCGCTGGCCTTCGTCGCCGCCGTCGGCAGCGGCATGACCGCGATCACCGTGCTGGCCCCGGCCCCGGTCATCGACTGGAGCCTGCGCGACGCCATCGTCTCCGACGCCATGCTCTGGCGCCAGCGCCTGCTCGACCAGCTCGAACGGGGCAGCGACACCTTCGCCCGCGCCGCGGTGACCGAGGCCGACGAGGGCTACCTGATGGGCATCCCCAAGGCATCGAATCTCTACCGACTGAAGCTTTTCGACGCCGAAGGACGGGTGTTCTGGTCGACCCGCCCGGATCTCGTGGGCGCCACGATCTCCTCGCCCGAGCTGCTCGAGGTGCTGGCCGCCGGCGCGGTCTTCTACGAACAGGAGAAAAAGGCCCCCTCCGAGATCGACCAGCACCGCTTCCACATGCTCACCAGCGAGATGGAGCATGGCGCGCACGACCATGACATCGCCGAGATGTATACCCCGGTGATGGAAAACGGCCGCATGGTCGGCGCCATCGAGTTTTACGCCGATCTGACCACCCTGCGCGAGCCGCTGGTCGACAAGGCCCGCGCGGCGCTGGCGCTTCTGACGGTGCTGGTGACCCTGGTCGCCGCCGCGGCGGTGGTGATCAGCGGGCGGCGCAGCAAGGCGCGCTACCTCGCCATGCGCGACCGCGCCGCTGCCGAGAAGACGGGCCTCGAACGGCAGATGCGGCTGGCGCGCGACGTCCAGCTCCTGGGCGAGCTGAACGAATGGCTGCAATCCTCCGCCTCATTGGATGAGCTCTTCGAGATGGTCGCGCGCTTCATGACGCACATGCTCCCCGAGGTGGAAGGCTCGGTCTACGTCTATTCCAACAGCCGCGACGTGCTGGACGGCATGGCCGCCTGGAACGGCGGGCGCACCGCCGATCACATCCGCCCCGACAGCTGCTGGGGCCTGCGCCGCGGCCGCAGCTACGCCTATGGCAGCAGCGAGGTGAACTTCGCCTGCGCCCATGTGCCCGACGTGGACGACCGCGCCTATTACTGCTTCCCGATCCTCGCCCATGGCGAAACCGTGGGCCTCATGCATGTCCGCGCCCGCCCCGAGATCACCAACGCCCGCTTCCGCGAACTGCGCAAGCTCGCCCAGATGTGCGCCGAACAGATCAGCCTGGCCATCGCCAACGTGCGGATGCGCGACCAGCTGCACGACCAGTCGGTGCGCGACCCGCTGACCGGCCTCTACAACCGCCGCCACCTGACCGAGGCGCTGCGCCGCGCCATCGACGGCGCCGCCCGCAGCATGGGCGCCGCGGCGCTCCTCTCCTTCGACGTGGACCATTTCAAGAAGTTCAACGACACCCACGGCCATGACGCCGGCGACATGGTGCTGCGCGCCGTGGGCTCGGCCATGGACGCGCTGGCCGACGGCGACGAGGCCGCCTGCCGCACCGGCGGAGAGGAGTTCATGCTGCTCCTGCCCGAGGCCGACGCCGAGGCCGCCATGGACCGCGCCGAGCTTCTGCGCCGCACCGTCGAGGCGGTGACCGTGCGCTACGGCGAAAAGACCCTGCCGCATATCTCGATCTCAGTGGGCGTGGCGGTCTTCCCCGACCACGGGCGCCTGCCCCAGGACCTCATGCGCGCCGCCGACGAGGCGCTCTACGAGGCCAAGCATCGGGGCCGGAACCAGGTGGTCCTCGCCGGCAGCGGCGCGGCCCTCGAGGCGCCCGACACGGCGGAGGCGCCCCGCGCGGCGCTCAACGGGTCTGGCACGACGGAAGGGCACCGCCCGTCCCTCGACGCGCCCGGCACTGCGGAGACGCAGCACCGCACGCAATCCGGCACGACCGACACGGCCTCAGGTCAGCACCAGGCCCTCCGCACCGCACCAACGGCCCTCGACGCGGCACCGCAGAAAGCCGGTCCGGCGCCCGAAGCCGCGCTCCGCAAGGCGACTGAGCCCGGCACGCCCTCCGGCGCATCCCCCCGCAAAACCGCCCAGACCGCCGCCCCGCGCGGCCCCGCGGGCGCCGTCAGGAACGGCCCCGAGGGCCCGCAAAAACCCGCCACACACGGCACTGGTTGAGGTCAGAATAGTTCCACCCTACGATGCTGCGCAGCAGAAAATTGCGGGGTGGACCCAAAATGCCAGACTTCCAAAAAATCCTCATCGCCAACCGCGGCGAGATCGCGATCCGCATCATGCGCGCCGCCAACGAGATGGGCAAACGCACGGTTGCCGTCTTCGCCGAGGAGGACAAGCTGGGTCTGCACCGCTTCAAGGCCGACGAGGCCTATCGCATCGGCGAGGGCCTCGGCCCGGTCCAGGCCTATCTCTCGATCGAAGAGATCATCCGCGTCGCCAAGGAAAGCGGCGCCGACGCGATCCACCCGGGCTACGGCCTCCTCTCCGAGAACCCCGATTTCGTCGACGCCTGCGACGCCGCCGGCATCGTCTTCATCGGCCCCAAGGCCAAGACCATGCGCGCGCTCGGCGACAAGGCCTCGGCCCGCCGCGTCGCCATCGAGGCCGGCGTCCCGGTGATCCCCGCGACCGAGGTCCTGGGTGACGACATGAAGAAGATCCGCGCCGAGGCCGACGAGATCGGCTACCCGCTGATGCTCAAGGCCTCCTGGGGCGGCGGCGGCCGCGGCATGCGCCCGATCCTCTCGGCCGACGAGCTCGAGGACAAGGTCAAGGAAGGCCGCCGCGAGGCCGAGGCCGCCTTCGGCAACGGCGAGGGCTACCTCGAGAAGATGATCACCCGCGCCCGCCACGTCGAGGTGCAGATCCTCGGCGACAGCCAGGGCAACATCTACCACCTCTTCGAGCGCGACTGCTCGGTCCAGCGCCGCAACCAGAAGGTCGTCGAACGCGCCCCCGCGCCCTATCTCTCGGACGCCCAGCGCGAACAGCTCTGCGAGCTCGGCCGCAAGATCTGCGCCCATGTGAACTACGAATGCGCCGGCACCGTCGAGTTCCTGATGGATATGGACAGCGGCGAGTTCTACTTCATCGAGGTCAACCCGCGCGTCCAGGTCGAACATACCGTCACCGAGGAGGTGACCGGCATCGACATCGTCCAGGCGCAGATCATGATCGCCGAGGGCAAGAGCCTGGCCGAGGCCACCGGCAAGGCCAGCCAATACGACATCGCGCTGAACGGCCACGCGCTGCAGACCCGGATCACCACCGAGGATCCGACCAACAACTTCATCCCCGACTACGGCCGCATCTCGGCCTATCGCTCGGCCACCGGCATGGGCATCCGGCTCGACGGCGGCACCGCCTATGCCGGCGGCGTCATCACCCGCTACTACGATTCGCTCCTGGTGAAGGTCACCGCCTGGGCCGCCACGCCCGAGAAGGCCATCGCCCGGATGGACCGCGCGCTGCGCGAATTCCGCATCCGCGGCGTCTCGACCAATATCGAGTTCGTCGAGAACCTGTTGCGCCACCCGACCTTCCTGTCGAACCGCTACACCACCAAGTTCATCGACGAGACGGCGGACCTGTTCGACTTCAAGCCGCGCAAGGACCGCGGCACCAAGGTGCTGACCTATATCGCCGACATCACGGTGAACGGGCACCCCGAGACCGAAGGCCGCCGCAAGCCCGCCGCCGACCTGCGCCCGGCGAAACCGCCCAAGCCCCTGACCGAGACGCCCGCCAAGGGCACCCGCAACCTCCTCGAGGAGAAGGGCCCCCAGGCGGTCGCCGACTGGATGGCCGCGCAGAAGCAGCTCCTGATCACCGACACCACAATGCGCGACGGCCACCAGTCGCTCCTGGCCACGCGCATGCGCTCGATCGACATGATCAAGGTGGCGCCGAGCTATGCCGCCAACCTGCCGCAGCTCTTCTCGGTCGAATGCTGGGGCGGGGCGACTTTCGACGTGGCCTACCGCTTCCTGCAGGAATGCCCCTGGCAGCGGCTGCGCGACATTCGCGCCAAGATGCCCAACGTGATGACCCAGATGCTGCTGCGCGCCTCGAACGGCGTGGGCTACACGAACTACCCCGACAACGTGGTCGAGGGCTTCGTGAAGCAGGCCGCCACCTCGGGCGTCGACGTCTTCCGGGTCTTCGACAGCCTGAACTGGGTCGAGAACATGCGCGTCGCCATGGACGCCGTGATCGAGAGCGGCAAGCTCTGCGAAGGCACGATCTGCTACACCGGCGACATCAACGATCCCGACCGGGCGAAATACGACCTCAAGTATTACGTCGCCATGGGCAAGGAGCTGAAGGCCGCCGGCGCCCATGTGCTGGGCCTGAAGGACATGGCGGGGCTGCTGAAACCCGCCGCCGCCGGCCCGCTGATCCGCGCCCTGAAAGACGAGGTCGGCCTGCCGATCCACTTCCACACCCATGACACCTCGGGCGCGGCCATCGCCACGGTCATGGCCGCCGCCGAGGCCGGCGTCGACGCGGTGGATGCCGCCATGGACGCGCTCTCGGGCAATACCTCGCAGCCGACCCTGGGCTCGATCGTCGAGGCCACGCGCTTCACCCCACGCGAGACCGGGCTCGACATCAAGTCGATCCGCGCGATCTCGGACTACTGGGAGGTGGTGCGCGCGCAATATGCGGCCTTCGAATCGGCCATGCAGTCGCCCGCCTCCGAGGTCTACCTGCACGAGATGCCGGGCGGCCAGTTCACCAACCTGCGCGCCCAGGCGCGCTCCATGGGGCTCGAGGAACGCTGGCCCGAGGTGGCGCGCACCTATGCCGAGGTGAACCAGATGTTCGGCGACATCGTGAAGGTCACGCCCTCGTCGAAGGTGGTGGGCGACATGGCGCTGATGATGGTCAGCCAGGGCATCACCCGCGACGAGGTCGAGGACCCCAAGAAGGACATCTCCTTCCCCGATTCGGTCATCGACATGATGAAGGGCAACCTCGGCCAGCCTCCCGGCGGCTGGCCCAAAGGGCTGCAGAAGAAGGTGCTCAAGGGCGAGAAACCGCTCAGCGACCGGCCCGGCAAGCACCTCAAGCCCGTCGACATCGAGGCCGCCCGCGCCGAGTTGGCCGGCAAGTTCGAGGACGTCGAATTCGACGACGAGGACCTGAACGGCTACCTGATGTATCCCAAGGTCTTCACCGATTACATCGCGCGCCACCAGCAATACGGCCCGGTGCGCACCCTGCCGACCAAGACCTTCTTCTACGGCATGGAACCCGGCGAGGAGATCACCGCCGAGATCGACCCGGGCAAGACGCTCGAGATCCGGCTGATCACCGTGGGCGAGACCCAGGAAAACGGCGAGGCCCGCGTCTTCTTCGAGCTGAATGGCCAGCCGCGCTCGGTCCGGGTGCCGGACCGCAAGGCCACCGGCGGCAAGGCCGCGGCGCTCAAGGCCGAGATGGGCAACGCCGATCACGTCGGCGCGCCGATGCCGGGTGTGGTCGCCTCGGTCGCGGTGGAGCCGGGCAAATCGGTGAAACAGGGCGATCTTCTGCTCACCATCGAGGCGATGAAGATGGAGACCGGCCTGCACGCCGAGCGCGACGCCAAGGTCAAGGCGGTGCACGCCAAGCCCGGCGCCCAGATCGACGCCAAGGACCTGCTGGTCGAATACGAATGAGCAGCGGGTCCCCGCGCCGCCGCCTCGCCCTGGTCTCGGTCCTGGTGCCGGACTACGCGGCGGGGCTGGCGTTCTTCGTCGACACGCTCGGCTTCGAGTGCCGCGAGGACAGCGACTTGGGCGGCGGCAAACGCTGGGTCCGGGTCGCCCCCGAGGGCGCGGAGACCGAGTTCCTCCTGGCCGAGGCCAAGGAAGACCAGCGCGCCGCCATCGGCGCCCAGGGCGGCGGACGCGTCTGGCTGTTCCTCGCGACCGACGATTTCGACCGCGATCACGCGCTTTTCACCCGCCGCGGGGTGGTCTTCGAAGAGGCGCCCCGCCATGCCCCCTACGGCAAGGTCGCGGTCTTCCGCGACCCTTTCGGCAACCGCTGGGATCTGATCGAATACGCCCAGGGTTAGGGCCCTGAGGCCCCCAAGGCCCCGACGGCACGCGCCCCGCGGCGCCCGACATCCGCCCCAGCAAGGGAAGGCACCCCATGAGCAAGCTCACACTCTCCGCCGCCGATCTGGTCGCCGAGGCGCGCAGCCAGATCGCCGAGATCCCCACCGAGGAGGCGCTGTCGCTCGCCGAGGCCGAGGATGTGGTGATCATCGACATCCGCGACGTGCGCGAACGCGCCAAGACCGGCTACATCCCCGGCTCGGTGCATGCCCCGCGCGGCATGCTCGAGTTCTGGGTCGACCCCGACAGCCCCTATTTCCGCGAGGTCTTCGGCCAGCAGGACAAGCGCTACGTCTTCCACTGCGCCTCGGGCTGGCGCTCGGCGCTGGCGGTCTTCCAGCTGCAGAAGATGGGCTTCGAGGCTGCGCATCTGCGCGACGGCTTCAACGACTGGGTGGCCAAGGGCGGCCCGGTGACCGGCCCCGAAGCCCAGAAGGGCTGAGGGGGGAAATTTCCTGCCGCCGCGCGAAATTTTCCCCTTGCAGCCCGCGCGGCGATTTTTTACATCCGCGTCACTCGATTGGTAAGCGGGCGTAGCTCAGGGGTAGAGCATTACCTTGCCAAGGTAAGGGTCGGGCGTTCGAATCGCCTCGCCCGCTCCAAATCGAGCCAGACGATGGATAAGCGGGCGTAGCTCAGGGGTAGAGCATTACCTTGCCAAGGTAAGGGTCGGGCGTTCGAATCGCCTCGCCCGCTCCATCGGTCTTCTTCTCTTCAGAAAGTTTCGGGATCTGCGCCGAGCGCCGTCGCGCGCCGCTGTGTCGGGCCTCATCGAACCGCGCCCCGCCGTCGGGCGTCCCGCCCGACGACATCACCCCCGAGCCGCCACGCCCCCTGCCCCGCTCAGAACGCCTTGAAGGTCAGCGTCGTCAGCGACCGCTCGATCCCCGGGATCACCAGCAGGTTCTCGTTGATGAACTTCCCGATGTCCTGGTCCTCGGGCACATAGAGCTTCAGCAGCAGGTCGTATTCCCCGGAGGTCGAATAGAGCTCCGAATGCAGCTCGCGCAGGGCGATCTCCTCGGCGACCTCGTAGGTCTTGCCGGGCGTGCAGCGGATCTGGATGAAGACACAGGCGCTCATGGCACTCTCCCTTAAGCTCGGGCGCCAAGCTGGCACGGAAGTCACGGGCGCACAATGCCCCCGCGAACCGCCCCTTTTACTTCGCCGGACCGAGACCTATAACCCGCCCCGAACGCAGGAAGGACGCCCAGGATGCGCAAGGCCGAGATCACCCGAAAGACCGCCGAGACCGAGATCTCGGTCACGCTGGAGCTCGACGGCAGCGGCACTTTCGACAACCAGACCGGCGTCGGCTTCTTCGACCACATGCTCGACCAGCTGGCGCGCCACGCGCTTTTCGACATGACGGTGCGCTGCGACGGCGACCGCCATGTCGACGACCACCACAGCGTCGAGGACACCGGCATCGCCATCGGCCAGGCGCTGGCCAAGGCCATCGGCGACAAGCGCGGCATTCGCCGCTACGGCGCCTGCCTCCTGCCCATGGACGACGCGCTGGTGCGCGCCGCGCTCGACCTCTCGGGCCGGCCCTACCTGGTCTGGAACGTGGCACTCCCCTCCGAGAAGATCGGCAGCTTCGACACCGAGCTGGTGCGCGAGTTCTTCCAGGCGCTGGCCACCCATGGCGGCATCACCCTGAACGTCGAGGCGCTCTCGGGGCTGAACAGCCACCACATCACCGAGGCCGCCTTCAAGGCCGTCGCCCGTGCCCTGCGCGAGGCGGTCGAGCCTGACCCCCGCACATCCGACGCCATCCCATCGACGAAGGGCTCGCTCTGACCATGCTCACCGCGATCATCGACTACGAAAGCGGCAACCTGCACTCCGCCGACAAGGCTTTCCGCAACATGGCCCGCGAGCATGACGCCGGCGAGGTCGTGGTGACCTCCGAGGCCGAGATGGTCGCCCGCGCCGACCGCATCGTGCTGCCCGGCGACGGCGCCTTCCCGGCCTGCGCCGCGGCGCTGCGCGGCAAGGGCGGCGTCTACGAGGCGCTGCTCGAGGCGGTCGAGACCAAGGGCCGGCCCTTCATGGGCATCTGCGTCGGCATGCAGCTCATGGCCCGCAAGGGCCACGAATACGAAGAGGCCGAGGGCCTGGGCTGGGTCGACGGCGAGGTCTTGAAGATCACCCCCTCGGACCCGGCGCTCAAGGTGCCGCACATGGGCTGGAACGACCTGGTGATCGACCAGCCGCACCCGGTGCTCGAGGGCGTGCAGACCGGCGATCACGCCTATTTCGTGCATTCCTACCAGATCCGCATGGCCGATGCGGCGCAGCGGCTTTCCTACGTCGATTACGGCGAGGAGGTCACCGCGGTGGTGGGATCGGAGAACCGCATCGGGCTGCAGTTCCACCCCGAGAAAAGCGCGGCCACCGGCCTGCGGATGATCGCGAACTTCCTGAAGTGGGCGCCCTGAGCGGGATCTGAGCCGGGCGCGGCGGGCAGGTTTGTGCGTGGGCGAAGGCCCGGCGCACCCGCGCCCGACGCCCGGACCGAAAGCGCGACAGCCAACGCCCGGCTACGGTGCCGCGCTCCGGCCCCACGCGCCTCAGCGCCCCACCCCACCCATCAAAAAAGGCCGGGCACCCGCCCGGCCTTTCTTGCATCACGACACCGGCCCCGGCGCCCCGGGGCCCGCGATCAGTTCACCCGGCTCCAGGTCTGGCTCGAGCAGATCAGCCCGCCCGCGACGCAGCCCTGCAGCTTCAGCGTATTGCCGTTGAGCTGCATCTTGCCCAGGTAAATCTTGTCGTTCGACGGCCGCCAGACGCGGCCCTCGTATTTGCCGCCCCCCTGCGGGACCATGTTGCGCACCAGCGCCTTGCCCTTGTTGGGCGAGTCGTATTCACCCTCGGCGTTGAAGGTGCGGTCGATGGTGCCGCAGATCTTGCCGCCGTTGCAGCTCACCAGGCCGATATGGGCATAGGACCCGTCGTCGACTTCGGTCTTCCAGGTGCCGAGGATCGGATCGGCGAAGGCCGCGGTGGCGCTCAGGGCCAGGCCCGCCAGGGCCATCAGGACAGGCTTCATGACTTTCCTCCCAAAAAGTTCATCGCCCGCAGCCTGACGCGCTTTGCCCGCGCCGATCAAGGTTGACGCAAGGTCGCGTTGCATGTGCCGTCCCGTCATGCCATCTGGCCTGCGACCCGAGAGCCTTGGAAGCACCGCCATGATCCTTTTCCCCGCCATCGACCTCAAGGACGGCCAGGCCGTGCGCCTCCTGCGCGGCGACATGGAGAAATCCACCGTCTTCAACGACGACCCCGCCGACCAGGCGCAGGCCTTTGTCGCGGCGGGCTGCGACTGGCTGCATCTCGTCGACCTGAACGGCGCCTTCGCGGGAACGCCGGTCAATGCCGCCGCGGTCGAGGCGATCCTCGCCGCTTGCCCGGACACGCCGGCGCAGCTTGGCGGCGGCATCCGCGACATGGCGACCATCGAGACCTGGCTCGACAAGGGGCTGGCGCGGGTGATCCTCGGCACCGTGGCGGTGGAACAGCCCGACCTCGTGCGCGAGGCCGCGCGCGCCTTCCCGGGCCAGGTGGCCGTGGGCATCGACGCCCGCGACGGCCGCGTCGCCACCAAGGGCTGGGCACAGACCACCGATGTCGACGCCACCGATCTGGCCCGCAGCTTCGAGGACGCGGGCGTCGCGGCGATCATCTACACCGACATCAACCGCGACGGCGCCATGGGCGGGCCCAACACCGCCGCGACCGAGGCCCTGGCCCGCGCGGTCTCGATCCCGGTCATCGCCTCGGGCGGGGTTTCCTCGCTCGAGGACCTGACGCGGCTGCGCGACACCGGGGTGATCGCCGGGGCGATCTCGGGCCGGGCGCTCTACGACGGGGCGCTCGACCTCTCGGCGGCACTCGCCGCGCTCAAGGCCTGAGAAGCGCCCCTTCGCGCGCCGCTCACTCCGACGTGGCGGCGCCGGTAAGCTTCTCCAGCGCGCCGGCCATCTGGTCCAGGTAGCCCGCCTCGGGCGCGACCCCGTAGCCCTCGAACATCGCCGCGGGCGTCTCGTAGGCGAGCTGCACCTGCCCTTCGGCATCCTCGTAGGCCAGGACCTTCAGCGGCAGCTGCAGCCCGGCCAGCGGGTCGTCCTGCATGGCCGGCGTGCCGATCTTGGGGTTACCGAAGATCAGAAGCTCGCTTTCGGAGAGCTCCATCTCCACTCTCTCGGCCCCGCCGGCGTGATCGACCCGGGCGAAGATCGTCGCGCCCGCGTTCTTCACCGCGGTCTCGAGCTTGTCGATGGTCACCGCCACCGAATGCGGGCTTTCCTTCTGCACCACATGTTCGTCGGCCAACGCCGGGGCGGCCCCCAGAAGCAGGCAGGACAGGGCGGCGACGGGGCGGGCAAAGCGAGTCATCTGTGTCTCCTCAATCAATACTGCCCCCCAACGCGCGCCCCCGCCCCGCCGTTTCCCCGCCCCGGCCCGACTGGCCGACTTGTGATCGGCGCCGCGCTTCGGCATATCCGGGGGCAAGCGAAAGGACGGATGTTTCATGCTGAAGACACGTATCATCCCCTGTCTCGACGTGGCCGATGGCCGCGTGGTCAAGGGCGTCAACTTCGTCGACCTGCGCGATGCGGGCGATCCGGTGGATGCCGCGCGCGCCTATGACGCCGCCGGCGCCGACGAGATCTGTTTCCTCGACATCACCGCCAGCCACGAGGACCGCGACACCATGCTCGACGTGGTGACCCGGACCGCCGAGCAGTGCTTCATCCCGCTCACCGTCGGCGGCGGCGTCCGCTCGGTCGAGGATGTGCGCAAGCTCCTGCTGGCGGGCGCCGACAAGGTCAGCTTCAACTCCGCCGCGGTGGCCGATCCCGACGTGGTGACCCGCGCCGCCGACCAGTTCGGCAGCCAGTGCATCGTGGTGGCGATCGACGCCAAGACCGTCGAGGACGGCCGCTGGGAGATCTTCACCCATGGCGGCCGCCGCGCCACCGGCATCGACGCGGTGGACTTCGCGCTCACCATGCAGGCCAAGGGCGCGGGCGAGATCCTCCTGACCTCGATGGACAAGGACGGCACCCGCTCGGGCTTCAACATCCCGCTGACCCGCGCCATCTCCGAGGCGGTGACGATCCCGGTGATCGCCTCGGGCGGCGTCGGAACGCTCGACCACCTGGTCGAGGGCGTGACCGAGGGCGGCGCCTCGGCGGTGCTGGCGGCCTCGATCTTCCACTTCGGCGATTACACCATCGCCGAGGCGAAGGAGCACCTGGCCCAGCACGGCATCCCGGTGCGCCGATGACCCTCGAGGAACTGGCAGAGATCGTCGCCACCCGCGCCGCGGCCGACCCCGAGGAGAGCTGGACCGCGAAGCTCCTGGCCAAGGGCCCGGAGAAATGCGCCGAGAAATTCGGCGAAGAGGCGGTCGAGGCGATCATCGAGGCCGCCAAGGGCGACCGTGCGCGGCTCACCTCCGAGGCCGCCGACGTGCTCTTTCACCTCTTGGTGATGCTGCGCGCCCGCGACGTGGAGCTTTCCGACGTCATGGAAGAGCTTGCCGCGCGCCAGGCGCGCTCGGGCCTCGCCGAAAAGGCCGCCCGCGGGAACTGAGCGCCGCGCCCCTCCTTCATCTTGGTCAAAATACCTCGGGAGCGCGAGGGCAGCGCCCTCGCCCGGGCCCCGAGGCGGGGCCCGGCCGTCCGGCCTCGGGCCATCCGCGCCAGCGCCGAGAGCAGCGCGGCCACTTCCGCGCGGGTGTTGTAGTGGCAGAAGGAGACCCGCACCGCCGAGCCCAGCCCCAGCGGATCGAGCACGTTGCCCGAATAGTGGTCCGCCTTGCGGGTATGGGTGCGGATGCCCTCGGCGTTCAGCCGCTCGACGATCTCGGTCGCCTCGAGCCGGGCATGGGCGAAGGTCACCAGCCCCTCGCGGCGGGCGTTCTCGGCCCCGCCCAGCACCGTGACCTCGGGCATCTCGGCCAGGCCGCGCAGGTTGTCGGTGCCGAAGAGCGCCGCGTCGCAAAGCATCTTCTCCTGCGCCGCGATGGCGCCCGCGGCGGCCTCGAGCCGTGCCCGCGGCGCCTCGGCGCCCGAGACCGCGCCGCCGAGCCAGTCGAAATAGGCCACCACGTCCGAGAAGGTCGCATAAGCCCCGGTGTCCCGGGTGCCGAGCTCCCAGCCGCCCGGGCCGCCGGCGAGCGTGTCATGCGGCAGGTCCGCCAGCCGGTCCGAGGCCCAGGCCACCCCGTAGCCGTGCCGCGAGAAGACCTTGTAGGGCGAGATCACGTAGCCATCGACATCCGCGCCGTCGATGTCGATGCCGCCGTGGCAGGCGTGCTGGATCCCGTCGACGATGACCAGCGCCTCGGGCGCGACGGCGCGGATCGCCGCGGTGATGCCAGCGATGTCGTTGCCGATGCCGGTCACAGGCGAGGTGTGCAGGATGGTGGCGACCCGGGTCTCGGGCGTCACCAGCCGGGCGTAATCCTCGGGGCCGACACCGCCCGTGGCGCTGTCATGCGGCACCTCGACATAGGGCCGGCCGGATTCGGCCGCCCAGCGCCGCGCCGCCGAGCGCGAGGCGGGATGTTCCACCGAGGAGCCCAGCACATGGCCGCCCTCGGGCGCACCGAGGCAGGCCTCGCGGATCAGCCGGAACAGCAGCTCGGTGCCGCTTTCGCCCAGGATCACCTGGCCGCCCTCGGCGTTGAAGAAGCGCCGCGCATCGGCGCGCGCCCGGTCGATCGCGGCGTTGAGCGCGGCGCTCGCGGCATTGGCCCGGCCCTGGTTGTCGGGCACCGCGGCGTAGCGCGCGGTGGTCTCGACCACGGATTTCAGCGTCAGCGCCCCGCCCGCGTTCTCGAAGAAGACGCGCGGGCCGGTGAAGGGGCAGCTCTCGACATGGGCGAAGCGGTCGCGGACTTCCGCGATCAACCCGTCATGGGCCTCGATGGGTGTGGTCAATGCGTGCTCTCCCCGGTGGTGTCGCTTTTGGCCCGTGCCCGCATCGCCTGGTCGAGCGCCTCCTCGACGTCCTCGGGGTTCTCCGAGGGCACGGCATAGCCGCCCGAGAACCATTTCGACAGGTCCAGGTCGGCGCAGCGGCGCGAGCAGAAGGGCCGGTAGTCGGCTTTGGTGTCCGCGTTGCAGATCGGGCAGCTCATTGGATCAGGTCCCCCAGCGCGACGCGGTCGCGTTTGCGTTGCAGCTCGATGTTGCCCATGGGCGTCCAGCCCACGAAAGTCGTCTCCACGGCATCGGACTTCAAGGCCGCGCGCAGGACCTGCTCGATCTGCCGGCGCTCCTTCTTGGGGAAGGGCGCGGGGTCGATGACCACCACGCCGCCAAGCCCGCGCAGGCGCAGCTGGCGCGGCAGGTCGCGCAGCGCGGCGATCGTGGCCTTCAGCCCCGCCGCGGGCGAGGTGTCGCCGCCGGTGTTCACATCCACCGCGACCAGCGCGCGGGTCAGCTCCACCGCCATGTGGCCGCCGCCCTTGAGCGGCACCAGCGGATGCGCCAGCGCCTCGATGGCCTCGGCGACGCCGCTCTCCTCGAAGGCCTCGGGGCCGCGCAGGACCTCGGCGGGCATGTCCCATTCGCGCCAGGCGCGGGCATGGGGGCTGTCGCCCGCCACCAGCACCTCGGGCGCGCGGCCCTGGTCGGCCAGCACGCTGTCACAAAGCGCGCGCATCTCGCGGATGTCCTCGGCGATGTCTTCACCGTCGGCGCCCGCGCAGGAGGACCGCAGGATCAGCCCGTGTTCGGCGCCTGCCATTTCCGCATGGGCGATCTCCAGAAGCGCGTCGCGCATCTCCTCGTCGCGGATGCGGCGCGAGATGTTCAGCCCCGGTGCCTCGGGGGTGACGATGGCATAGCGGCTCTTGAACAGGAGCTTCGCGGTGACCGGCACCGCCTTGCCCGGCTCGGCATGGCCGGTGACCTGGCACAGGAGCGGCTCGCCCGGCGAGATGCCCTTGATCTGGCGCAGGTAGACCTTGCCCTCGGGGGTCTCGAGGAAGATGCCCCCCTGCCCTTTCATCGGCCGGCCCGCGACGCCGCGGTAGATGGTGCCGGGCACCGGGCCGTCGCCCTCGAGGAAGAGGTCCTCGAGCTGCCCGTCGATCATCAGCGCCGCCGCCTCGCGGCCGCGGTGCTCTCCCAGGACAACCTGTGCGCCCTTCATGCCGTCTCTCCGTTCCAGACCTGAATGCCCGCCGCGCCCAGAAGCTGCGCCGTCTCGGCGAGCGGCAGGCCCACGACGGCGGTGAAGGAGCCCGAGATCCAGGGGATCAGCGCCCCCGCCGGCCCCTGGATGCCGTAGCCGCCCGCCTTGCCCTGCCAGTCGCCGGTCGCGAGATAGCCGCGGATCTCGTCCTCCGAGAGGCGCTTCATCTTGACCTGGCTGACCACCTCACGCTCCCAGAGCGCGTCGCCCCGGCGCACCGCGACGGCGGTGATGACCCGGTGGCGGCGCCCCGAGAGGCCGCGCAGGAAGGCCTCGGCCTCGCCCGCGTCGGCGGGTTTGCCGAGGATGCGGCGGCCAAGCGCCACGGTGGTATCCGCCGAGAGCACCACGTCGCCTTCCCCGGCGCGGACGGCCAATGCCTTTTCCCGCGCCATGCGGATGCAATAGGGCCGCGGCAGCTCACGCGGGCGCGGCGTCTCGTCGATATCGGGCGGGCGCACGTCATCGGCCACGAGCCCCAGCTCGGCCAGAAGGTCGCGCCTGCGCGGGCTTCCCGATCCCAGAATCAGCGCCATGTGGCACACCCCCGACATGAAAGAGGGGCCCGAAGGCCCCCGTTTCGCACCGCGCGGACGCGGTTCACTTGAAGCGGTAGTTGATGCGGCCCTTGGTCAGATCATAGGGCGTCATCTCAACCTGCACCTTGTCGCCAGCCAGAACCCGGATGCGGTTCTTCCGCATCTTGCCTGCCGTATGCGCGATGATCTCATGGCCGTTTTCAAGCTCGACCCGGAACGTCGCGTTCGGCAGGAGTTCCTTCACGACACCGGGAAATTCGAGCGTATCTTCCTTGGCCATGGTCTCTCCTGCATTGCGTTCACTCACCGAGAAGCCATGCCTCTCCGTGCGATGCTGTTAAATGGTCCGGTTTTCCCGGCATTTCAAGGGTCAATCTGGCTTCAGCCGCACTTCGACCGGCGGACCGTCGCGGCCGGACTGCTCTTCCCAGTGGGTGCGGTTCAGAACCACGCCGTCGCGGCGGACCCGGCCGACGCGGTCGAGGTCGACCGAGGCATAGGCCCAGCCGGGCTGGTCGAGCCGCCCTTCGGCCAGGATGCCGTTCGGCGGGAAGCCGGTGTCGGGCGGGCCGAAGACGCCGCCCATGCCGCAGTTGAAGTCCACCGCCTCGTTCCAGGCGGCCGCCCCCACGGTCGAGGCCATGACCGCGACGCATTGGTTCTCGAGCGCCCGGGCCATGGCGCCGATGCGGACGCGGGAATAGCCCGCCCGCGCCTCGGTGCAGGAGGGCACCAGCAGCAGCTCGGAGTCCTTCAGCGCGCGGCCGAAGAGCGGATATTCCGCGTCGTAGCAGATCAGGATGCCGATCCGGCCCAGCGCGGTGTCGAAAATGTGCAGCGGCCCGCCCGAGGCGATGCCCCAGTCCTCGCGCTCGAAACGGGTCATGATCTGCTTGTCCTGGTGGCCCGCCTGCCCGTCCGGTGAGAAAAGCCGGGCGCGGTTCACCGGGCGCGGCCCGAGCGCGGGGTCGAAGACCGGCCCCGAAGCGGCGAGGATATGCACCCCGTGTTCGGCGGCGAGCCTTGCGTGCAGCGCGTCGGCCTCGGGCACCCGGTCCGAAACCGCCCGAAGCGAGGCCTCGAGGTCGCCCGCGACGCGCAGGCCGCCCAGGGTCGCCAGCTCCATCGCGCCGTATTCGGGGAAGACCAGCAGGTCGGCCCCCGCCCCCGCGGCATCGGCCACCCAGTAGGACAGCTTGGTCTCATAGGCGCCCCAGTCGGGCAGGATATCCATCGGGTAGGCCGCGGCGGCCACGGTAATCATTCGTCCGGCCATGTTCTCATACCTGGAAGACATCGGCCCAGTCCGGGTGACGCCGGCGCTGAGCATTCACGAAAGGGCAAAGCGGCACGATCTTCACGCCCTCGGCGCGGGCGTCCGCGACCATCCGGGCGACCAGCGCCTGCCCGGCGCCGGTGCCGCGCAGGGCCTCGGGAACGCCGGTGTGATCGGCGATGATGAGCCGCGGCGAGGCGATGGAATAGGTCAGCTCGGCCTCGGCCCCACCCTGCCGCAGGAGATAGCGGCCCCGGCCCTCGGCCACCTCGCGGGTGATCTCGCCCTCAGCCACGCGCGGCGCGCCTTTCCTCGAGCGCCGCCAGCAAGAGCGCCCGCAGGCCCGGCGCGGCGACCGCCTCGGGCGAGGTGAGCTTGACGTGACGCAGCGCCTTGCCGCCGCCCTCGAGCAGCCCCTCGGGGTCGGGCAGCGAGGCGCCCTGGAAGAACCCGAGGTTCACATGGGAGGCATGCGGCATGGCATAGGCGTAGCCGTCGCGCATCTTGGCCGGGCCGAGGCCCCACCAGACGCTGTTCTCGCGGCGGCTGGCCTTTTCATGGGCCTCGGGGTCGATCCCGGCCACCAGCGCGCGGATCGCCTGCAGCGTCCCGGCATGGGCCGGGGCCGCCGCGATCAGGTCCTCGAAGCTGCCCAGCGTCGTGTCGCGGCGGAACTCCATGCGCTCAGAGGATCGTCGCCTCGGTGGCTTCGCGGAGCTGCTCCTCGGTCACGCCCTCGGCCAGTTCGACGATCTTCAGACCGCCCTCGACCACGTCGAGCACGCCGAGGTTGGTGATGATCCGGTTGACCACGCCGGTGCCGGTGAGCGGCAGCGTGCAGGCCTTCAGGAGCTTCGAGTCACCGACCTTGTTCTGGTGGTCCATGACCACCACCACGCGCTGCACCCCGGCGACGAGGTCCATCGCGCCGCCCATGCCCTTGACCAGCTTGCCGGGGATCATCCAGTTCGCCAGGTCGCCGTTCTCGGCCACTTCCATGGCGCCGAGGATCGCCATGGCGATCTTGCCGCCGCGGATCATGCCGAAGCTGGTGGCGCTGTCGAAATAGGAGGTATGCGGCAGCTCGGTGATGGTCTGCTTGCCGGCGTTGATGAGGTCGGGGTCGGCCTCGCCCTCGTAGGGGAACGGCCCCATCCCGAGCATCCCGTTCTCGGATTGCAGGGTCACGTTGACGCCCTCGGGGATGTAGTTCGGCACCAAGGTGGGGATGCCGATCCCGAGGTTGACATACGTGCCGTCCTCCAGCTCCTGCGCGGCGCGCGCGGCCATCTGCTCACGGTCCCAAGGCATGTGTCAGGCTCCTTCCTGGTCCAGATCGTAGGGGTCGATGGGCACGTCCACCATGACGATGGTGCCCGCCGCGCCCCGCACGACGTTTATGGTTGCGTCAAGCCCTTCCAAGAGGGCGGCGATCAGCCGCCCGCCGACCGTCGCGGTCGAGGGCCATTCGATATTCTTCGAGATGCCGACGCCATCGTCGGCGACGACGATGCGCAGGCCGCCCGCGGCGAGCCGCGTCACGCGCAGCTCCACGAAGCCGCGGTCGAGCCCGGCGAAGGCATGGGTGAAGGCGTTGGAGAGCGCCTCCGAGAGGATCAGCGCCAGCCGCACCGAGGCGTCGAGGCTGACCTCCACCTGTTCGAGGTGCTGCATGAAGCGGATGCCGGGGCGGCATTCGTGGAAAACCACATTGGCCGCCACCCGGCTCATCATCGCGCCGAGGTCGATCCGGTGCCGGCCCGGGGTCTCGTCGCTCATGCGCATTTCTTCGTAGACCAGCTGCAGGCAGTCGAGCCGCCGTGGCAGGGCCTCGATCTCGTGCACCGGGTCTTCCTGGCTGCGCTCGGGCGCGGGCTCCGAGATCGAGGCCAGGATCAGCGACAGGTCGTCCTGCACCCGCTCGCGGATCGCCTTCAGGCTGTCGTCCAGGAACTCGCCGTCCGACTCGTCGTCGCGCAGCTCCTTCTGGAGGCCGAGGTAATACATCGGCTCGCCGCCCTCGCCGAGGATCGGCGCGATGATCAGCCGGTTCAGGAAAGGCTCGCCGCTGGCGCGGTAGTTCAGGATGTCGACGCTCACGTCCCGGCACTTCTCGACCGCGGTGCGGATCCGGTCCACGTCGTCCTTGTCGGTGCGCTGGCCCTGGAGGAACCGGCAGTTCCGGCCGATCACCGAGGAGCGGCTGTAGCCGGTGGTCCGCTCGAAGGCGTCGTTGACGTAGACGATCGGGTTGTCGGGCGCGTTGGGGTTGGTGATCACCATGGCCAGCGAAAGCCGGGAAAAGCCGGCCAGCGCGGCCCTGTCATCTAGGACCGCGCTCAGCTTTCTGGGGGTGACCGGCGCGCTCGACATGCGCTCAGGCGGCGGGGCGCGTCGTCAGCTTCTCGATGCGCTTTTCGTGCTCGCCCTGGATCAGGCGGTGCACGTAGACGCCCGGAAGATGGATCTGGTCGGGATCAAGCTCGCCGGGTTCGACGATCTCCTCGACCTCCATCACGCAGACCTTGCCGCACATGGCCGCCGGCGGATTGAAGTTGCGGGCGGTCTTGCGGAAGATGCAGTTGCCCGTGGTGTCGGCCTTCCAAGCCTTCACGATCGACAGATCCGCGAAGATGCCGCGCTCGAGAATGTAGTTCTCGCCGTCGAAGTCCTTGACTTCCTTGCCTTCGCCGATCTGCGTGCCGTAGCCGGTCTTGGTGTAGAACCCCGCGATGCCGGCGCCGCCGGCGCGCATCCGCTCGGCCAGGGTGCCCTGCGGGTTGAACTCCAGCTCGAGCTCGCCCGAGAGATACTGGCGCATGAATTCCGCGTTCTCGCCCACGTAGGAGGACATCATCTTCCGCACCTGCCGGGTCTGCAGCAGGATGCCGATGCCGAAGTCGTCGACGCCGGCGTTGTTCGACGCGAAAGTGAGGTCCTTGACGCCCGACTCCTTGATCGCCTGGAGCAGGAGCTCGGGAATGCCGCACAGGCCGAAACCGCCCGCCGCGATAAGCATTCCGTCATGCAGGAGACCGTCAAGCGCCTCGGTTGCGGATCCGTAGACTTTTTTCATTCTGCCGTCCCTCTGAAGCGAATTTGCTCACTTGTGGCCCCAGCCCTCCGCGAAGTCAATGCGGCCAGCCGGGACCCGGGGAGGGGCTATTTCTTCGCGGCCTTCTTCTTCGGCGCGGCCTTCTTCTTGCCGCCCTTCTTGGCCTGTTTCTCGGCGATCAGCTCGACCGCGCGCTCCATCGTGACGTCGGCGGGCTCGACCTCCTTGGGCAGGGTCGCATTGACCTTGCCCCATTTCACGTAAGGCCCGTAACGTCCGTCCAGCACGTTGACCGGGCCGCCCTCCTCGGGGTGTTCCCCCAGCTCTTTCAAGGGCTTGGCCGCAGCACCCCGGCCCGCGCCGCGCTTGGCGGCCTTCTCGGCCAGCACGTCCACTGCGCGGTTGATGCCGATTTCGAAGACCTCGTCGACCTCCTTGAGGTTGGCGTAGAGGCGGCCGTGTTTCACGAAGGGGCCGTAGCGCCCGATCCCGGCCTCGATGGGCTCGCCGTCCTCGGGGTGCTTGCCGACCTCGCGGGGCAGGCTCAAGAGTGTCAGCGCCTTCTCGAGGTCCATGTCCTCGGGGGCCCAGCCCTTGGGCAGGCTGGCGCGCGGCGGCTTCTTGTTCTCCTCGGTCGCCTCGCCGCGCTGGACGTAGGGCCCGAAGCGGCCCGAGCGCAGGCTGATCTCGTCGCCCTGGTCCTCGCCGAGGATGCGGTCGCCCGCGCCCTCGTCGCCGCCGATCGGCCGGGTGTAGCGGCATTCGGGGTAGCGCGAGCAGCCCACGAAGCCGCCCGAGCGCGAGGTCTTGAGGTGCAGGCTGCCTTCGCCGCAAAGCGGGCAGATGCGCGGGTCGCTGCCGTCTTCCTTCGGCGGATAGAGCTGCGGGGCCAGCGCGTCGTCGAGCACGTCCAGCACCTCGGCGATGCGCAGGTCCGAGGTCTCGGAGATCGCCGCGGAGAAATCGCGCCAGAACTTCGAGAGCAGCTCCTTGTAGTCGCGCTCGCCCGCCGAGACGTCGTCGAGCTCCTCCTCGAGCGCGGCGGTGAAATCGTATTCCACGTAGCGCTTGAAGAAGTTCAGAAGGAAGATCGTGACGATCCGGCCCTTGTCCTCGGGGATCAGGCGATTCTTGTCCTTGCGGACGTATTCGCGGTCCTGGATCGTGGTGATCACGCTGGCATAGGTCGAGGGCCGGCCGATGCCCAGCTCTTCCATCTTCTTGACCAGCGTCGCCTCGGTGTAGCGCGGCGGCGGCTGGGTGAAATGCTGCTCGGGCGTGATGCCGCGCTTCTCGGGGGTGTCGCCTTCGGAAATCTGCGGCAGGCGCTTGTCGTCATCGTCGACCACGTCGTCGCGGCCTTCCTCGTAGACCCGCATGAAGCCGTCGAAAAGCACCACCTGCCCGGTGGCGCGCAGGCCGACCTGCTCGTCGCGGCTGCCGATCTCGACGGTGGTGCGCTCGAGGCGCGCGGCCTCCATCTGGCAGGCCAGGGTGCGCTTCCAGATCAGGTCGTAGAGCTTCTTCTGGTCGGCGTCGCGCAGGCCCAGCGCAGCGGCATCCTTGGTCATGTCGGTCGGCCGGATGCATTCATGCGCTTCCTGCGCGTTCTTGGCCTTGTTCTTGTACATCCGCGGCGAGGAGGGGACGTATTCGGCGCCGTAGCGGTCCTTGATCGCGTCGCGGGCGGCATGCACCGCCTCGGGCGCCATGTCGATGCCGTCGGTCCGCATGTAGGTGATGTGCCCCGCCTCGTAGAGCCTTTGCGCCGTCGACATGCAGATCTTGGCGCCCATGCCGAACTTGCGGCTGGCCTCCTGCTGCAGGGTCGAGGTCATGAAGGGGGCGGCGGGGTTGCGGTTGGCGGGCTTGGCCTCGACCGAGGTGACGCTCAGGTCGCGGCTCTCGATGGCCTGGACGGCCATTTCCGCCTGGGTCTGGTTCTCGAGGTCGTAGCGGTCGAGCTTCTTGCCGGCGAGCGTGACCAGCCGGGCCTCGAACTCCTTGCCGCGCGGGGTGGCGAGCAGCGCCTTGACCGACCAGTATTCCCGGGCGCGGAAGGCTTCGATCTCCATCTCGCGCTCGACCACGAGCCGCAGGCAGACCGATTGCACCCGGCCCGCCGATTTCGCCCCCGGCAGCTTGCGCCAAAGCACCGGCGAGAGGTTGAAGCCCACGAGGTAGTCGAGCGCGCGGCGCGCCAGGTAGGCCTCGACCAGCGGCGCGTCGATCTCGCGGGGCGACTTCATCGCCTCGGTCACCGCCTGCTTGGTGATGGCGTTGAAGGTGACGCGGCGGACGTCTGTGTCCTTCTTGATCGAGCGCCGCTTGGTCAGTGCCTCCTTCAGGTGCCAGGAAATCGCCTCGCCCTCGCGGTCGGGGTCCGTGGCGAGGATCAGCGCGTTGTCGTCCTTCAGCGCGTCGGCGATGGCCTTGACGTGTTTGCGGCTGTCGTTGGCCACCTCCCAGGTCATGTCGAAGTCCTGGTCGGGGTTCACCGAGCCGTCCTTGGGCGGCAGGTCGCGGACATGCCCGTAAGAGGCCAGGACCGTGTATTCCGATCCCAGGTACTTGTTGATCGTCTTGGCTTTGGCCGGGGATTCGACAACGACAACGGGCATAATGAACGGACCTCGGGGAAAAAATGTTCAGCGGGATATGGGCGGGGAACATGTGTCGTGCAAGCCGAGATTGTCAATCAAGCTTGGCGGCGGGGTGCCGGGCGGCGGGTGTGCGGCGGTGGGTTTCGGGGGCTGTCGGGGGGCCTGTCACGGCGGGATGGCCGGGCGGAGAGGCCGCGGCGGCCTGGCCCGGTGAGGGCTGGCGGCGGCGCGCCAAGACGCGGGTGCAGGGCGGAATTCCACGGGCGGGGGGCGCGGGGCCGCATGTCCGTCTTGGGGCGTCCGGCGGGGTCTCGTGGCACATATGCTGCCTGGCCGGGCACACACCGACGCCGCGGCGGACTGTCACGGCGGAGCCTCGTGCCGGAATGTCACGGCCCGGCAAAAGAAACGGCCCGGTGCGGGACATGCACCGGGCCGTGTCGCATCGCGCAGCGCAACCGCTGAAGCGGCGGCGTCAGCTGTCGGGAAGATCCCGGGTGTTCACGATGACCCAGTCCTCTTCGAGGACGGTGCCGTCCTTGGCCAGAAGCGGGTCATAGGCCAGCTCGACCTCGTAGCGTTCGACAACCGCGCAGGCCGAGAGGGTCAGGGCAAAGACGGAAAGCAGAGCAAGTTTGACGGATTTCATTAGGACATCCCCATTTTACATAAACGGTTTAAGACCTTACGTACCTGCCCCATTAGCAATTCTACGTCAAAACGTTAACGAATCAACTTATTTGAATGTGTGCATGCGGCTTCCGCGCGGCATGGTTAATGCTTGGGCGGTGCCGGCTGGGCGGGGCTCAATCGGGCAGCCGTGCGACCATGCCGCCCGCCGCGCGGCGGATGCGGCCTTCCAGCTCGAGATCGGTGAGCAGCGGCGCGATGTCCCGCGCCGGCCGCGCGAGGTCGCGCATGAGCTGATCCTCGGCAATGGGCGAAGGCCCGAGACGTGACAGGATTTCCTGGTGCAGCGCGAGAGTGGTGTCGGGTAGCACCGGGGGCTTCGCGGTGTTTGCAGGCGCCGGGGCCTTCGGTCTGCCCTCCTCCGCCGCGTCGTCCCGGCCCCCCTGCCCGCTCCGTGACACAGCCGCCCTGCCCGGCCCTACCTCCCGCGCGGGCCCCGGCCCCAGCGGCAGCGGCGCCTGCGGGTCGTCCCGGTCGATCACCTCCTCGGGGTCGAGCGCCTCGAGCACGTCGCCCGCGCCGCGCACCAGCGCCGCGCCGTCGCGGATCAGCATGTTGCAGCCCGCGGCCCTTGCGTCGAAGGGATGGCCCGGCACGGCCATGACCTCGCGGCCGAGGTCCAGCGCCGCGCGCGCGGTGATCAGCGAGCCCGAGCGCGCCGCCGCCTCGACCGCGATCACCGCCCGAGAGAGCCCGGCGATCAGCCGGTTCCGCGCGGGGAAATGCCGCGCCTGGGGCGTCATGCCCATGGGTTGTTCGCTGATCCTGCACCCGCCGCCTGCGACAATCTCAGCCGCGAGACCCGCGTTTTCCTGCGGGTAGAGCACATCGACCCCGCCGCCCATGACCGCCAGGGTGCCCGTCGAGAGCGCCGCGCGATGCGCCTCGGCGTCGATGCCGCGCGCGAGGCCCGAGACCACCACCTGCCCCGCGTCACCGAGGTCCGTGGCCAGCCGCCGCGCCATGCGCCGGCCCAGCGAAGAGGCGTTCCGCGCCCCGATGAGCGCCACCATGGGCCGCGCAAAGAGCGCCGCATCGCCCATCACCCAGATGAGCGGCGGCGCATCCTCCAGATCGGTGAGCCGGGCGGGATAGTCGTCATCGCCCCGGCAGATCAGCCGCGCACCGGCGGCCCTCCCGGCGCGCAGTTCGGCGGCGACCACGGCATCGGGGCAGATGCGGTAGCCACCCACGCCTGCCTCGGCGGCGATCTCGGGCAAAGCCTCGAGCGCGGCGCGCGGCGTGCCGAACTCGCCCAGGAGCCGGTAGAAGGTCGAGATGCCGACGCGGCGGCAGCGCAAGAGACGGAGCCAGTCGAACCGCGCGTCTTCCGTGGGGGGTGGGAGTAGGGGATGAGTGGAAGAAGGAAAATCCTCGGCCATTCGCCAACCCCGTCTCGTTGCCCGAGGAGGTCTAGCGCACCGAGGGTTAAGCCACCCTTAAAATTGCGCAAAAAACCTCAGGTCCCGGCGCCGCCCACGGTCAGCCCGCCGATCAGCACCGAGGGCTGGCCGACGCCCACGGGCACCCATTGCCCCTGTTTGCCGCAGTTCCCCATGCCGGGATCCAGCGCCATGTCGTCGGCCAACCCGCGGATCTGCTGCAGCGCCGTGGCGCCGTCGCCGATCAGCGTGGCGCCCTTGACCGGGGCGCCGATCTTGCCGTCCTTCACGCGGTAGGCCTCGGTGCAGGAGAAGACGAACTTGCCGTTGGTGATGTCGACCTGCCCGCCGCCGAAGCCCACGGCGTAGATGCCGTCCTTCAGCTCGGCCACCAGGTCCTCGCGCTTGGCCTCGCCGCCCAGCATGTAGGTGTTGGTCATGCGCGGCATGGGGATATGGGCGTAGCTCTCGCGACGGCCGTTGCCGGTGGGCGCGGCGCCCATCAGCCGGGCGTTCTGGCGGTCCTGCATGTAGCCCACGAGGATGCCGTCCTCGATCAGCACGTTCTTGCCCGAGGGCGTGCCCTCGTCGTCCACGGTGATCGATCCGCGCCGGTCGGGAATCGTCCCGTCGTCCAGCACCGTCACCCCCGGTGCGGCGACGCGCTGGCCCATGCGCCCGGCGAAAGCCGAGGAGCCCTTGCGGTTGAAGTCGCCCTCGAGCCCGTGGCCCACCGCCTCGTGCAAGAGGATGCCCGGCCAGCCCGGCCCCAGCACGATGTCGAAGGTGCCCGCGGGCGCGGGCTCGGCGGAAAGGTTCACCAGAGCGATGCGCAGCGCCTCGCGGGCCTTGGCCTCCCAGTCGGCGCGGTCGACCAGCCCGTCGAGCAGCACCCGCCCGCCGCCGCCGGCGGTGCCGCTTTCGCGGCGGCCGTTCTCCTCGACGATGACGCTGACGTTGAGCCGGGTCATCGGGCGCACGTCGGAGACCTGCGTCCCCTCGGCGCGCAGGATGGTGACCTCCTGCAGGGAGGCCGCGAGGCTCGCCGAGACCTGCACCACGCGCGGATCGAGGTCGCGCAGGAAGGCGTCGATCTCGCGCAATGTGTCGAGCTTCACCGAGAAGGGCAGGCCCGCGATCGGGTCGGCATCGGTGTAGAGCCGGCGATTCGTGGCCTGCGGGGCCGCGGCCATGCTGCCGCCGCCGGCGCCCACGGCCAGGCGGGCGGTCTCGGCGGCGCGGCGCAGGGCGGGCTCGTCGATCTGGGTGGAATGGGCATAACCCGCCACCTCGCCCCGGACCGCGCGCAGCCCGAATCCCTCGGAGGCGTCGTAATTCGCGGTTTTCACCCGCCCGTCGTCGAACAGCACGCTCTCGCTGCGGCGCCGCTCGAAGAAAAGCTCGCCGTCGTCGGCGCCCGCGAGGGCCTCGCTGAGGACGGTGCTTGCGGTCTCGGCATCGAGATGCGTCTCGAGCGGGCGGAAGGGCGCGTCGGTCATGGATACTCCGTCTGGGCAGGCCCGGCGCGGCCCGGCGGGGGCCGCCCCGGGGGCGGTCGGATCGCCGCGGCGGGGCGCGGGCGGGCGGGAACCGGGACAGTCGCCCGGGGCTGGGGCGGGCACAAGCGGCTCTTTGCCGCAAGTATCCGCCTTTACTCCGCCCGTAGGAATATGGTTTTAACCGGCGTCGAAACAACGGGGGAACGCGCGCCCGGATCTCTGCTGCTTGGCACGCGCTCCGGACCGGCCCGACGCAAACGACGAAACCACCTAGGTGTTACATGCGAACCAAGACGATGATTGCGGGGTTTCTCACGGCCCTTCTTGCAGCTCCGGCGCTGGCCCAGAGCAATGAGGTGATCGGCGCGCCCAAGGCCGGCGGCATCGGCTTCCAGCCGGCGGCGACGGAACTGGCCCGCGACCTGCAGTGGCTCGACGGCATGATCACGGTGATCATCACCGCGATCGTGATCTTCGTCATGGGGCTCCTGGCCTGGGTGATCGTGCGCTACAACCGCCGCGCCAACCCCGTGTCGGCGAGCTTCACCCACAACACCCCGATCGAGATCGCCTGGACCATCGTGCCGATCGTGATCCTGGTCTTCATCGGGGCCTTCTCGCTGCCGGTGCTGTTCAAGCAGCAGGAGATCCCGGAAGGCGACGTGGTCATCAAGGCCACTGGCTACCAGTGGTACTGGGGCTACGAATATCCCCAGGAAGGCTTCGGCTTCGACAGCTACATGATCGGCTCGCCCGCCACCGGCGGCGACAACTCCTACACCGAGGAGGTCGAGGCCCAGCTGACCGAGGCCGGCTACGAGCCCGAGCACTTCCGCCTGGCCACCGACACCCAGGTCGTGGTGCCGGTCGGCAAGACCGTGGTCGTGCAGGTCACCGCCGCCGACGTGATCCACTCCTGGACCATCCCGGCCTTCGGCGTGAAGCAGGACGGCGTGCCCGGCCGCCTCGCCGAGCTGTGGTTCACCCCCGAGCAGGAAGGCATCTACTTCGGCCAGTGCTCGGAGCTCTGCGGCATCGCGCATGCCTATATGCCGATCACCGTCAAGGTCGTCAGCCAGGAGGAATACGACACCTGGCTGGCCGAGATGAAGGAAGAATACGCCTCGGCCGAGACCGGCGAGAGCTACAAGATCGCCGCGGCGCAGTAAGCGCCCGGAAACTGACCGGGCGGCCCGGAAGACCGGACCGCCCGCCCCCCGTTTAAGTCCTGCCCCAGCCCCGAAGCCCCGCGCCAGATGACCGATATCAGCCTTCAGACCCTGACCGAGGACGAGCCGCAGTTCGGCGACTACTTCGCGCTGCTGAAGCCGCGGGTGATGACGCTGGTCGTCTTCACCGCCTTCGTGGGCCTTCTGGCCGCGCCGGACGGCCTGCATCCCTTCGTGGCCTTCTGCGCGGTGCTCTTCATCGCGGTGGGCGGCGGCGCCTCGGGGGCGCTCAATATGTGGTGGGACGCCGACATCGACGCGGTGATGCGGCGCACGGCCAAGCGGCCGATCCCCTCGGGCCGGGTCTCGCGCGACGAGGCGCTGGGCATCGGGCTGACGCTCTCGGGCTTCTCGGTGGTCTTCCTGGGGCTCGCGACCAACTGGGTCGCGGCGGCGCTCCTGGCCTTCACCATCTTCTTCTACGTCGTGGTCTACTCGATGTGGCTGAAGCGCTCGACGCCGCAGAACATCGTGATCGGCGGCGCCGCGGGCGCCTTCCCGCCGATGATCGGCTGGGCCGCGGCCACCGGCGGCGTCTCGGTCGAGAGCGTGCTGATGTTCGCGCTGATCTTCATGTGGACCCCGCCGCATTTCTGGGCGCTGGCGCTCTTCATGCGCTCGGACTACGACGATGCCGGCGTGCCGATGCTGACCGTGACCCACGGTCGCCCGGCCACCCGCCGGCACATCCTGATCTACACCCTGCTTCTGGCCGCGCTGGCGCTGGCCATGGCGGCGACCTCGGTCGGCGGCCCGGCCTATCTCCTCTGCGCACTGGTGCTGAACGCGCTCTTCGTGAAGGGCGCCGTGGCGATCTGGCGCCGCGACGAGGTCATGGCCGAGGCCGACAACTACGCGGTCGAGAAGCGTTTCTTCAAACTGTCGCTCCTGTATCTCTTCGCCCATTTCGGCGCGATCCTCGCCGACCAGGCGCTGGCGGCACTGGGGCTTGGCTTCGGAGGTCTGTTTTGAGCCTCTCTCGCAGACATGACATGCACGTCCGGCGCTTCAGCCGGAACCTCGGCGTCGGGCTGTGCCTCGCCGCCCTGATCGCCATCGTCTTCGGGTTGACCTTCGTGAAGGTCACTCGCGGCGACTTCGAGATGCCCCGGGGGCCGGCGGCAACCCAATCGGCAGGAGGCGAATGATGGCGATGGACGGCAAGACCAAGACTGTGGCGCAGCTCGTCGGCGTGGCGACCTTCATGGGTGCCATGGCCTGGGCCTCGGTGCCGCTTTACGACTGGTTCTGCGCGGTGACCGGCTACGGCGGCACCACCGGGACGGCCGAGGCCGGCAGCGGCGAGGTGCTCGACCGCGAGATCACCGTGCGCTTCGACGCCAATGTCGAGGCCGGGATGCCCTGGGAGTTCAAGCCGGTCGAACCCGAGATGACCGTCAAGATCGGCCAGGACGGGCTGGCCTTCTACGAGGCCTACAACCCGACCGACGAGCCCATCGCGGGCCAGGCCGGCTACAACGTCGCCCCCTTCGTGGCGGGCAGCCATTTCTCCAAGGTGCAGTGCTTCTGCTTTACCGAGCAGGTGCTGATGCCCGGCGAGCGGGTGCAGATGCCGGTCAGCTTCTTCGTCGATCCCGCGATCGTCGATGACCCGGACACCCGCAAACTCAACCATATCACGCTCTCCTACACCTTCTACGAGATCGACCTGCCCGAGGACGTGCAGGACGGTCTCGACGAGGGCAGCCAGAGCGCGGCCAACGTCAACTAACGCGGAAAGCGAGCGAGGGAACCCAGATGGCGCACGCGAAAAACCACGACTACCACATCCTGAACCCCTCGATCTGGCCCTTCCTGGGCGCGGTCGCGGGGTTCGTCATGCTGTTCGGGGCGGTGCTCTGGATGAAGGACAGCGGGCCCTGGATGTTCCTCATCGGCCTTGTCGGCGTGCTCTACGTGATGTTCGCCTGGTGGTCCGATGTGGTCAGCGAAAGCCAGGTCGGCGATCACACTCCGGTGGTGCAGATCGGCCTGCGCTACGGCTTCATCCTGTTCATCATGTCCGAGGTGATGTTCTTCTTCGCCTGGTTCTGGTCGTTCTTCAAACATGCCATGTACCCGATGGGCCCGAACTCCCCGGCCGAGGACGGCGTCTGGCCGCCCGCGGGCATCGAGACCTTCGACCCCTGGCACCTGCCGCTGATCAACACGCTGATCCTGCTGTGCTCGGGTGCGGCGGCGACCTGGGCGCACCACGCGCTGGTGCACGAGGACAACCGCGAGGACATGAAGTGGGGCCTGATCATCGCCATCGTGCTGGGCCTGATCTTCTCGGTCTTCCAGGCTTATGAGTACAGCCACGCGGCCTTCGGCTTCTCGGGCAACATCTACGGCGCCAACTTCTTCATGGCGACCGGCTTCCACGGCGCGCATGTGATCATCGGGACGGTGTTCCTGTTTGTCTGCCTGATGCGGCTGATGCGGGGGCATTTCACGCCCAACAAGCACGTCGGCTTCGAGGCCGCCGCCTGGTACTGGCACTTCGTCGACGTGGTCTGGCTGTTCCTCTTCGCCGCCGTCTACGTCTGGGGCGGCTGATCCGGCCGGACCTTCTTTGAGATGCTGACTGCCACGCGCCCGCCCTCACCGGCGGGCGCGTTTTGGTTTGGGGGGAGTTGTTGGTTGTTGGGCGGTGGGGCGGCCCGGCGCGACGGTGTCGGGGGATTCGGCGTGTCCGGCTTGGGGCTCTTGAGTCGCTCAGGCTCCGCCCGGGCCGATGCACCCAGCCGCGCTTCCCGAGAAGCACTCACGCCCACACCACCGCGAAACACGCCCGCAAGCGGTAACTGAAACGTCCCCTCCACCACAATTCCCCTCTCATCCCCCCCAACAGAGGGCGCGCGCCGGACCGGGGGCCGGCGCCACCGACCTCCGAGCGAGGCGCTTTATCCCAACAAGGTCAGGGCTAGGGGACAGCTATGCACGCCATCCCAAGGAGCGCCGGCCCAAGGGGCCGGTCCGGCGCGCGCCCGGCAACTTCGATGCTATTCGGGCGCAAGAAGGCGCAACGCTCTCCAACGTCGGGGCCGGCGCACGCCCGGCACCTTCGGTGCTATCCGGGCGCAAGGAGGCGGCCCGCTATCCAGGTCAGGGCAAAGACCACCCCGGGGCGAAGCAGCGCCTGGAAGACAAGGGCGACTGCTTAGAACCGGGCGGAACGCATGCGCAGACTCCCAGCCTCACCCAGCAGCTCCTGCCCGCTCAAAACCCGCGCAACGGAGGGCGCGCGCCGGACCGGGGGCCGGCGCTACCAACTTCTGAGCCAAGCGCTTTATCCCAACAAGGTCAGGACTAGGGCTGATCTATGCGCGCCACTCTCAAGAGCGCCGGCCCATAGGGCCGGTCCGGCGCGCGCCCGGCACCTTCGGTGCTATTCGGGCGTAAGAAGGAGTCGTGTCCGCAGGTGCCCTGCCGGGGCGGGCTTGGTTGTGAGTGCGGCAAGTGCGGGGCCGGAGTCGTCAAGACACGGCAGCGGGGCGGCGCTGACGGGTTTGGAGAATTGACGGAGAGAGGTTATCAGCGATGATCCGAGGCAAAGGCCGGTGGGATCAAGCAGCAGAAATGGAAGCGCGGGACAGAGAAACCAGCGCAGGCGATCCCAAGAGCGCAAACCACCCCCCCACGCGACCCCGCACCACACCGCCGCCGCGGCAGCTCCGCATTGAACCTGCGCGCGCAACGGGATAGAGCAACGCGAACCTTCAACACGGATGCCCGCGTGCCCTCGTGAAACGCCTCGTCGCCCCGCTTCTCTTCGGCCTGATCGGCACCGCGATCCTGATCTCTCTCGGGGTCTGGCAGGTGCAGCGCCTGGCCTGGAAGGAAGGCATCCTGGCCCAGATCGAAGAGCGCATCTCCGGCCCCGCCGAGCCGCTGCCGCGGGTGATCGACCCCGAGGCCCAGCGCTACCAGCCGGTCGCCCTCGAAGGCGAGATCCAGGCGGGCGAGCTGCACGTCCTCGTCTCGGTCAAGCGCCAGGGCCCGGGCTACCGCATCATCGCCCCCTTCGAGACCGAGGACGGCCGCCGGGTCCTCCTCGACCGCGGCTTCGTGCCCGAAGCCTCCCGCGACGCCCCCCGCCGCACCGGCCCGACGGAGGTCAGCGGCAACCTGCACTGGACCGACGACCGCACTTCCTCGACGCCGGAGAACGACGTCGAAGGCAACATCTGGTTCGCCCGCGACATCGCCCCCATGGCCGAGGCGCTCGGCACCGAGCCGCTCCTGGTCATCGCCCGCGCCGAGACGCCGCCGGCCCCGGGCATCGCGCCTCTGCCGGTCTCGACCCGGGGCATCCCGAACGATCACCTGCAATACGCCATCACCTGGTTCTCGCTGGCCGCCATCTGGATCGCGATGACCCTCGCCTACATCCTGCGCGGCAGCTTCGCCCGAAAAGAGGTCCGGCCATGAACTACGTCTCGACCCGCGGCAGCGCGCCCGTCCTCGGCTTCGAGGACACCATGCTTTCCGGGCTGGCCCGCGACGGCGGCCTCTATGTCCCCGAGACCGTGCCGCAGATGAGCGCGGCCGACATCCGCGCCCTGCGCGGCCTCTCCTACGAGGAACTGGCCTTCCGCGTCATGCGCCCCTTCGTGGCCGATGCCTTCGACGACGCCACCTTCATGCGGCTGATCGAGAACGCCTACCGCGACTTCGGCCACGCCGCCCGCGCGCCGCTGGTACAGCTCGGCCCCGGGCATTTCCTCTGCGAGCTCTTCCACGGGCCCACGCTGGCCTTCAAGGACTTCGCGATGCAGCTCATCGGGCAGATGTTCGAGGAGGCGCTGAAGCGCCGCGGCGACCGGGTGACCATCGTCGGCGCCACCTCGGGCGACACCGGCTCGGCGGCGATCGAGGCCTTCCGCGGGCTCGACGCGGTGGATGTCTTCATCCTCTTCCCGCATGGCCGGGTCTCCGAGGTGCAGCGCCGCCAGATGACCACGCCCAGCGAGGCCAACGTGCATGCCATCGCGCTCGACGGGCATTTCGACGACTGCCAGGCGCGGCTCAAGGACATGTTCAACCACTTCGAGTTCCGCGACGAAGTGCGGCTCGCCGGGGTGAACTCGATCAACTGGGGCCGGGTGCTGGCGCAGATCGTCTATTACTTCTCCTCGGCGGTGGCGCTTGGCGCGCCCGACCGCAAGGTCAGCTTCACCGTGCCCACGGGCAATTTCGGCGACATCTTCGCGGGCTATATCGCCAAGCGCATGGGACTGCCGATCGACAAGCTTGTGGTCGCGACCAACCAGAACGATATCCTGCACCGCTGCCTGACCAGCGGCGCCTACACCACCGACACCGTGGCGCCCTCGATCTCGCCCTCGATGGACATCCAGGTCAGCTCGAACTTCGAGCGCGCGCTCTTCGACGTCTACGGCCGCGACGGCCGGGCGGTGAGCCAGCTCATGGAGGAGCTGAAGGCCGGCGGCTTCCACGTCAGCCAGGGCGCGCTCGAGGGGCTGCGCGCGCATTTCGCCTCGGGCCGCGCCTCGGAGGAAGACACCAGCGCCACGATCGCCCGCGCCCGCGCCGAGATGGGCGAGCTTCTCTGCCCGCATAGCGCCGTCGGCGTGAAGGTGGCCGAGGAACACCTCGACCCCGCCGTGCCCATGGTCACGCTGGCCACCGCGCATCCCGCGAAATTCCCCGACGCGGTCGAGGCCGCCACGGGCCTCCGCCCGCCCCTGCCCGACCGCATGGCCGATCTCTTCGACCGGCCCGAACGTGTCACGCGCGCCGAGAACGACCTCGCCGCGCTCGAAACCCTGGTAAAGGACCGCATCGCCCATTGACCTACCGGATCACCACGCTCCCCAACGGCTTCCGCATCGTCACCGAGAACATGCCGCATCTGAAATCCGCGGCGCTTGGCATCTGGGTCGGCGCGGGCGGACGGCATGAGCGCGCGGCCGAGAACGGCGTCGCGCATTTCCTCGAGCATATGGCCTTCAAGGGCACCGCCTCGCGCAGCGCGCTGAAGATCGCCGAGGAGATCGAGGACGTGGGCGGCTACATCAACGCCTATACCTCGCGCGAGACCACGGCCTATTTTGCAGGCGTGCTCGAGCCCGACGTGCCGCTGGCGCTGGACCTGATCGCCGACATCCTGCGCAACCCCGCCTTCGAGGACCGCGAGATCGAGACCGAGCGCGGCGTCATCCTGCAGGAGATCGGCCAGGTCCGCGACACGCCGGACGACATCATCTTCGACTGGCTGCAGGAGACCTCCTATCCCGACCAGGCCATCGGCCGCTCGATCCTCGGGCCGGTCGCCAATGTCTCGCGCTTCGGGCGCGACGACCTGGCGCGCTTCGTCGACGAACACTACGGGCCCGACCGGCTGATCCTCTCGGCGGCGGGCGCGGTCGACCATGACGCGCTGGTGGCCCAGGCCGAGACGCTCTTTGGCGACCTGGCCCCGCGCCCGGCGCGCGACGCCGATGCCGCGCGCTTCCGGGGCGGCGAGATCCGCGAGGCCCGGGCGCTGGAACAGGCGCATTTCGCCCTGGCCTTCGAGGCCCCGGGCTACCGCGCGCCGGATTTCTTCGCGGCGCAGATCTACGCCACGCTCCTGGGCGGCGGCATGTCCTCGCGGCTCTTCCAGGAGATCCGCGAGCGGCGCGGCCTCTGCTACACGATCTTCGCCAATTCCGGCGCCTATGCGGACACCGGCACCACGACGATCTACGCCGGCACCTCGGCGGCGGAACTGCCGGGCCTCGCGCGGCTGACCATCGACGAGATGAAGCGCGCCGCCGAGGACATCGGCACCGCCGAGATCGACCGCGCCCGCGCCCAGCTCAAGGCGGGGCTGCTGATGGGGCTCGAAAGCGCCTCGGCGCGCGCCGAGCGGCAGGCGCGCATGGTGCAGATCTGGGGCCATGTCCCCGAGATCGAGGACACCATCGCCCGCATCGACGCGGTCAGCCTCGCCGATGTGCGCGCCCATGCCGAGGAGATCGCCGCGCGCGCCCCGGCGGCGCTGGCGCTTTACGGTCCGGTCGAGGAGGCCCCCTCGCTCGAGACCCTGAACGCGGCCCGCGCCGCCTGATGCTGTCGCGCCGCCGGAAATTGCGCCTCGAGACCGAGCGGCTGACCCTGCGGCCGCCGGTCCATGCGGATTTCACCGGCTGGGCGGCGCTGCGCCAGGACAGCCGCGCCTTCCTGGTCCCCTGGGAGCCGACCTGGGCCTCGGACCATCTGACCCGGCGGGCCTTCACCAACCGGGTCTACTGGGCCAACCGCTCGATCGCCGGCGGCACCGCGGTGCCGGTCTTCCTGGTGCGCCGCGAGGACCAGATGCTGCTCGGCGCGCTGACGCTCGACAACATCCGCCGCGGGCCCGCGCAATCGGGCACTTTGGGCTACTGGATCGGCCAGCCCTTCGCCCGGCAGGGCTACATGCAGGAGGCGATCGAGGCCATGGCGCATTACGCCTTCGGCAAGCTCGACCTGTCGCGGCTCGAGGCCGCCTGCCTGCCCGAGAACGTCGCCTCGCGCGGGCTGCTCGAACGCTCGGGCTTCAAATACGAGGGCGTCGCGCAGAGCTACCTGCAGATCAACGGGCGCTGGCGGACGCATGTTCTTTACGCAAGTCTGCGCAGCGACCGGCGCGGACGGACCCAGGTGGGCTGACCTCGCGCTGACGTGACCCCGGGACGGCAGGGCTGTGCTAGCCTCGCGCCCAGGAGGTCCCGCCTATGTTCCGCATCATCACCGCGCTTGTCCTGAGCGCCCTGCCCGCCCTCGCCGCCGCCCAGGACGCCGACCGCCGGCCCTCGCATTGCATCGCGCTGGCCGAGGCCACGCCGGGGGTGTCTTACCTGCATCGGGCGGGGTTTTCTGCGCCTGAACGGCTTGGGGCCCTGGGGGCGTCCGGGGGGCTTTGGTCGGGCGGCTCTGGCGTGGCGGGGTTTGGTGGTTCGGCCCTGGGGTCCGGCTTCGGCAGCTCTCTAGTGCCCGCTGGTTATGCGGGTCCGGTCGTCGGGTTGGGTCCGTCCGGCTCTCGGGCCGTGGCCGCCCTTGCTGATCCCGTCGAGAGCCGTCTCCCTTCCGCGCCCCTGTCCGCGAGTGCTCCCGCCGCCACGACCCGGCCCGCGTCGCCTCCGGCCCTTGCCGCCGCCGCAGCCGCCTCCCCCCTCGCGCCCCGCAGTGCCGCCGCCCCGCAAAGCCCGACCCCCGCGAACTGGCAGGCGCCTGTCCCGGAATACTCCGTCCGGCTGCATTACATCAGCCACGCCTCCTTTCTTCTCCAGACCCGCGGCGGGCTCAATGCCGTCACCGATTTCACCGGCTTCATCGGCAACACCACGCTCCTGCCCGACGTGGTCACCATGAACCACGCCCATTCCACCCATTGGACCGCCAATCCCGACCCCGCGATCCCGCATGCCCTGCCGGGCTGGAGCGAGAGCTTCGGCACGCCCGTCCGCCATCACCTCGATCTCGGCGAGATGCTGGTGCGCAACGTCTCGACCGACATCCGCTCGGCCTTCGGCGGGCGCGAGGACAACGGCAATTCGATCTTCATCTTCGAGGTGGAGGGGCTTTGCATCGGCCATCTCGGCCATCTCCACCACGAGCCCAGCCCCCAGCAATACGCCACCATCGGCCGGCTCGACGTGGTCATGGTCCCGGTCGACGGCGGCTACACCATGGCGCGCACCAACATGATCAACGTGCTGGAGCGCCTGAAGAGCCGGGTGATCGTGCCGATGCACTGGTTCTCGGGGCTGGCGCTCGAGGCCTTCCTCGAAGAGATCGGCCCCGGTTTCGCGGTGGAACGCGTCGAGGGCCCGAGCCTGGAGGTCTCGCTCGCCACCCTGCCCGAGCGCCCGACGATCATGGTGCTGCGCCCGGAGTTGTTGAGGGACCCGGGGTGAAGGGGGGGGGCGTGGGCCGTGGGTGAGGATCGGTGTGTGTTGGGACGTTGGTGCGTGGTCCTTACGTGCAGCGCCTGAGAGCACTGCAATGGCCAGCGCCCCGTCTTTCCCTTTCGGCACAACGCCCGAGGCGATCCTTCCGAACTGGCCGCGACCAAGACCCACTGCCGTGTCTGTAGCCAGACCCAAAGCCCTCGCCGGCGCTCCCTCCTACGAACCAAAAACGCAACCCTCCCCCTCTCACCCCCTCCCACCAGAGGGCGCGCACCGGACCGGGGGCCGGCGCTGCCGACCTCCGAGCTGCGCGCTTAATCCCAACAAGGTCAGGGCTAGGACTGAGCTAAGCACGCCACCCACAAGAGCGCCGGCCCAAGGGGCCGGTCCGGCGCGCGCCCGGCACCTTCGGTGCTATTCGGGCGCAAGAAGAACCCGGGATGTCGACGGCAGCTTCAGAATGCCAACGAAGAAAAGAGTGATCCCAAGGGCCGCCTATATGAGGTCAAAGAACGCGCCGCTCTGTCCGGCCGCGCTGCCTGGCCTCAGAGACCCCCTCCCCCTCTCAACCCTCCCACCAGAGGGCGCGCGCCGGACCGGGGGCCGGCGCTGCCGACCTCCGGGCTATGCGCTTTATCCCCACAAGGTCAGGGCTAGCGGTGATCTTAGCGCCCCGCCCACAAGAGCGCCGGCCCATCGGGCCGGTCCGGCGCGCGCCCGGCACCTTCGGTGCTATTCGGGCGCAGGAGGGGCCCAGCTTCGACCTTAGCCTTCAGTGGCGACCATAGGGACCACGTGCCTCCCAGCACCAGCCCCCCCACTGGCCCCCGGCCCGCCGCCGCGCTATCCCGAGGGGGCACGCAAGCCAGGAGACCTCCCGCCCGTGACCCTGAACGCCGCCGACGACGCCTTCCTCGCCCGCCTGACCGAGGCCCTGCCCGCCGACACCCTGCGCCCCGCCGAGCCGCGCTACACCGAGGAGCCGCGCGGGCGCTGGCGCGGGACCGCGCGGCATGTCGCCCTGCCCCGCACCACCGAGGAGGTCGCCATGATCGTCCGCCAGGCCAACGCGGCCCAAGTGCCGCTCGTGCCCTACGGCGGCGGCACCGGGCTCGTCGGCGGCCAGGTCAGCCAGGAGGGCGCCGAGCCCCTGATCCTCAGCCTCGAGCGCATGACCCGGATCCGCGCCAGCTACCCCGAGGAAAACGTCCTGGTGGCCGAGGCCGGCGCCATCCTCGCCGATGTCCAGGCCGCCGCGCGCGCCGAGGACCGGCTCTTCCCGCTGTCGCTGGCCTCCGAGGGCTCGGCCCGGATCGGCGGGCTCCTCGGCACCAACGCGGGCGGCGTGAACGTGCTGCGCTACGGCAATGCCCGCGACCTCTGCCTGGGGCTCGAGGCGGTGCTGCCTACGGGCGAGGTCTGGCACGGGCTGCGGCGGCTCAGGAAGGACAATACCGGCTACGACCTGAAGAACCTCCTGATCGGCGCCGAGGGCACGCTGGGGGTGATCACCGCGGCGGCGCTGAAGCTCTCTCCGCTGCCCGCCGCGACCGGCACGGCCCTTCTGACCGTGCGCGACCCCAAGGCGGCGCTGGCGCTCCTCTCGCGGGCCCGGGCGCGGCTCGGCGAGGGGATCTCGGCCTTCGAGCTGATGAGCGGCATGGGCTATGCCTTCCTCGCCGAGGCCATCCCCGAGCTGCGCCAGCCCTTCGACAGCGCCCCCGCCTGGTCGGTGCTGATCGAGATTGGCCTGCCCGAGGGCCTCGACCCCGCCGAGGCGCTGGAGGCGCTCTTCGCCGAGGCACTGGAGGCCGGCCTGGTCCAGGACGGGCTCATCGCCCAGTCCGAGGCCCAGGCGCGCGACTTCTGGCAGATCCGCGAGCGCATCCCCGAGGCCAACCGCGCGATCGGGGCAATCTCCTCGCATGACATCTCGCTGCCGCTCTCGGCGATCCCGTCCTTCATCCCCGAGGGCATCGCCCGGCTGAAGGCCCTGGGCGACTTCCGGGTCAACTGCTTCGGCCATGTCGGCGACGGCAACCTGCATTACAACGTCTTCCCGGTGCCCGGGCAAAGCCGCGCCGACCACGAGGACAAGCGCGACGCGATCAAGCGCTGCGTGCACGACCTGGTGCACGAGATGGACGGATCGGTCAGCGCCGAACACGGGATCGGGCGGCTCAAGGTCGGCGACCTCGAACGCTACCAGGACCCCGCCAAGCTGGGCGCCATGCGGGCGATCAAGGCCGCGCTCGACCCCAATGGCATCATGAACCCCGGCGCGGTGCTGCGCGCCTCAGGGTGAGACGTTGAAGACGCAGCCGTCCGACAAGAGCATCGGCGGCGTCTTGCAGAGCCCGCGTGCCACCTCGAAGGCGGCCAGGACCTTGGGCACGTAGTCCCGGGTCTCGGCAAAGGGCGGCACGCCGCCCGCCTCGGCCAGGGCTGTCTCGCCGGCGTTGTAGCCCGCCAGCACCAGCACCGGGTCGCCGCCATAGGCGCGCATCAGGCGGTCGAGAAAGGCGATCCCGCCGCGGATGTTCTGGCCCGGGTCGAAGGCGTCGCTGACCCCGAAGCTCGCCGCGGTCTCGGGCATGAGCTGCATCAGCCCCTGCGCGCCCGCGCGGCTGACCGCCTCGGGCCGGCCCCCCGATTCCACCGCCATGACCGCCAGCGCCAGCGCCGGCGAGACCTGGGTGTCGACGCTGTGCAACAGGAGGTCGCGCCCGTAGCGCGCCGCAAGATCCTGCACCGCCTGCATCCGGGGGGCCGCGACCGGCGCGCCGCCCGGCCCTGATTTCAGCGCCGCCAGCGCCGGCTCGAGCCGCCCCGGCCCCGCCGCTGCCGCGCGCTCGGGCGCCACCTGGTCCCAGAACCAGCCGTAGCGCGCCTCGGGCCCCGGTGCGCGCGGGGACGGCGCCTCGGCGCCGGGCGCGGGCCCGGCCTCCGGCGGGGCCTTGGCCTCGGGGGCGGCATAGACGGCGGGGTTGGCGCGCGGGGCGATCTGCACCGTCACGCGCTTCTGGCTGCCGGGGGCCGGCGGCTTGACGAAGCGCGCCGAGAAATCCCCGCCCGGGGTCTCGGCCCCCACCGGCGCCGCCGCCAGGAGGGCGGCCAGAAGCCAGGACCTTGTGATATGGGGCATCTGCTCATTGCCTCTGTCTGTTGCGACAAGTGTCGCACATCCGCGCTTTGCGCCCAATGGCGCGCGGCAAACCGGGCGGAATCGCCAGATTATCGTGTTCCCGCCCCCTCACCCGGCGGCAAGAAGCGGGTATTTCCCAGCGATTCCAGGCGTTAACCCAAACATCGCAAAAATAGCATCAATTACGGAAAAGGATCCATTGCGGTCAAAATCGTGCCCCAATCCGACGGCTATATGAAGCCATACCGACAAGGGCGCGGGGAGGATGAGAGACCCCCGAAAACGTCCGACCCGGTGTGGTAACGAGAGCAAACTGAACCCTACGGAGACGACCATGTTCAAATTCCTCAACACCTTCCGCAAGGACGAAGACGGCGCAGTCACGGTTGACTGGGTCGTGCTGACCGCAGCCGTTGTCGGCCTTGCCGTGGCCGCTTACTCGGGCCTGTCCGGCCAGGCACTCGACCTGATCGGCGATGCCGCTGCAGACGTCGACGCCGAGCAGGACGTCGTTCTGGCACCGGCCGGCGACTGACCCCGCCGCGTGACCGCGTAAGACTGAGAGGGCCCCTGCGGGCCTTCTCGAAACCCCGGGCCCGGGGCACGGGCCGAGCGGATGGGGCAGGTTCAAGCGGGCTCCGACCGACCCGGACAGGCCCGCGCCAAGGCGCCGGCCTCGGACAAAGCGAGCAGCCAGCATGTTTTCCCATCTCAAGACCTTTTCCCGCAGCGAATGCGGTGCGATCACTGTTGACTGGGTGGTCCTGACCGCCGGCACCATCGCACTGGCCATCGCCGCCTACACGCTCATGGGCGGGCAGACGCTCGACCTCGTGAACGACACATCGAACACCATCGACGCCGAAGAGGACGTGGTCCTGACCGGCGCCGGAGACTGACGCCGCCGCCCGCCTGCGAGACGAAAGGAAGGCATCATGCGACTGATTTTTGGACTTGTCCTGATCGCGGGCATCGGCCTGGCGGGCTTCGCCGTCTACATGGCGCAGACCTATATCGGCGCCTATGAGGCCGCCCTCAAGGAAGAGCGCGCCAAGCAGAAAGAGGCGGTCGACACCCAGACCATCTATGTCGCGGCCAAGCCGCTCGCCTACGGGCAGACCATCACCCCCAAGGACGTGAAGCTCGTGCAATGGCCGACCGAGGCCCTGCCCGAGGGCTTCTTCGACGAAGAGAACCCGCTTCTGGCCGAGGGCATGGACCCCCGCGTGGTGCTGCGCCAGATCGAGACCAACGAAGCGGTCATGGCCATCAAGGTCTCCGAACCCGGCGGCGACGCGGGCATCACCTCGCGGCTCGAGAAGGGCATGCGCGCCTTCGCCATCAAGGTCGACGTGGCCTCGGGCGTCTCGGGCTTCCTGCGTCCCGGCGACCGCGTGGACATCTACTGGACCGGCCGTATCAACAACGACGACGTGACCAAGCTGATCCAGACCGGGATCGAGCTGATCGCCATCGACCAGAGCGCCAATGCCGACAACGCCAACGGCGCGACCATCGCCCGCACGGTGACCGTCGCCGCCCGCCCCCAGCAGGTCGCGGCCCTGGCCCAGGCGCAGTCGACGGGTGATCTGTCGCTCTCGCTCATGGCCTCGGACGACACCACCATCGCCGAGGCGATCGAGGTCGACCAGCGGTCGCTCCTCGGCCTGGAGAAGCGCGAGCCCAAGGCCGCCGCCTCCACGCCCGAGGTCTGCACCATCCGCACCCGCAAGGGCTCCGAGGTCGTGCAGATCCCGATCCCCTGCACAAACTGACCTGATATCAACACCTTGGAAGCGGCGTCCCGGTGGGGCGCCGTTTCTCTTTGCAGGCCCGGGCCAAGCGCATGTTGCCGGCGTCCCACATGAAAAGCGCCGCGAAAGTGGTTGATTCTTGCAAAAAATCGATTTCTCGCACAGGGTTTTGCCAAAGGCGGGCACAAGACCTGCGGCATGAGGCGTGATCGGAAAGGCAGGTCACATGAACATCGACGGAATTCTGCGGGCGGTCCTCCTGGGGGTCGTCCTTGGCGGCGCACCGGCATTGGCGCCCCAGGCCGAGGCCGAGTCCCTGCGCGTGGTGCGCGGCGGCGTCGGGGCGGTCCTGCCGGTCTCGATGAACCGCGCGGTTGTTGTCGAAAGCGGCACACCCTTTGCCGAGCTGTCCATCGCCAACCCCAGTATCGCGGACATCTCCTCGCTTTCGGACCGCACGATCTACGTGCTGGGCAAGGCGCCCGGCACCACGACGCTGTCTATGTTCGACGCCGAGGGCCAGCTCATCGCCAATGTCGACGTGCGGGTCTCGGCCGATATCTCCGAATTCAAGGAACGGCTGAAGCAGATCCTGCCCGACGAGCCCATCGAGGTGCGCACCGCCAATGACGGCATCGTCATGTCGGGCACCGTCAGCTCGGTACAATCGCTCGACCGGGCACTGAGCCTCGCCGAACGCTATGCGCCCGAGCGCGTGTCGAACCTCATGCAGGTCGGCGGCGTCCAGCAGGTCATGCTGAAGGTCCGTTTCGCCGAGATGCAGCGCTCGGTCTCCAAGGCCCTGCGCTCTTCGGTGAACATCGCCGGCGATCTTCTCGGCGGCGAGGCCGGACAGGTCACCACCGGCAGCTATCTCAGCACCAATCCGTCGACCGGGGCCGTGCCGCTCGATGCCTCGACCGCAGGGGCTTCGATTCTGAACTTCGACGTCGGCGGGCTGGAGATCGGCATCCTGCTCGAGGCGCTCGAGACCAAGGGCATGGTGCGGATGCTGGCCGAGCCGAACCTGACCGCGCTTTCGGGGCAGGAAGCCTCCTTCCTCGCGGGCGGGGAATACCCGGTGCCGGTCAACAGCGGCGACGAGCAGGTGACGGTCGAGTTCAAGCCCTTCGGCATCCAGCTCGATTTCGTGCCCCGCGTCGTCGACGGCAAGATCATCAACCTCGAGCTGTCGACCACGGTCTCGGCCATCGACAGCTCCTCGGGCATCGAGCTGAACAACATCTCGATCGACGGCTTCTCCACCCGCAGCGCCGCGACCACGGTCGAGCTGGCCGACGGCGAGAGCTTCGCCATCGCGGGCCTCCTGCAGGACGACTTCCGCGACAACAGCTCGCAGCTGCCCTGGATCGGCGATGTGCCCGTCCTGGGCGCACTTTTCCGCAGCGCCGAATACACCCGCGAGCAGTCGGAGCTGGTGATCATCGTCACCCCGCATCTCGTCACGCCGACGCGCGGCGAGGCGCTGGCCCTGCCCACCGACCGGGTGCGGCCGCCGACCGAGCGCGACCTCTTCCTCTTCGGCAACACCCAGGCGCCCGGCCCCCGGGCCCAGCGCGGCGCCGCGGGCGAGGTCGCCACGCAGGATTTCAACGGCTCCTACGGCTACGTGATGGACTGAGGCGATGACCAAGCGACACTCCCCGACCCGCCGCCCCGCCACCCTGGCGCTTTGCCTCGGCGCCACCGCCATCCTGGCGGGCTGCGCCAACGAGGCGGGCCTCTCGGTCTCCGGCGGCTTCAACCGCGAGGCCGGATCGGTCATCGACCGGGGCGACTTCGGGGCCGCGACCAAGAACAACATCGCGGTGCTCTCGGGCGAGAAGAGCTATACCATCAGCCTGGCCCGGCGCTTCGACGCCGAGGTGCCCTCGACCGTCAACTTCGCCTTCAACTCCGCGCGGCTGGAACCCGGCGCGCGCGAGATCCTGCGCCGCCAGGCGGCCTGGATCCGGCAGTTCCCCGAGGTCCGCTTCCGGGTCTTCGGCCATACCGACCTGGTGGGCTCGGACGCCTACAACAAGCGGCTGGGCCTCGCCCGGGCGCAGGCGGTGGTGCAATACCTCGGCAGCCAGGGCATCTCGCTCGACCGGCTCGAGGCGGTGGTCTCCTTCGGCGAGACCCAGCCGCTGATCGCCACCCAGAACCGCGAGCGGCGCAACCGCCGCACGGTGACCGAGGTCTCGGGCTTCGTGCAGGGCCACCAGAACGTGCTCGACGGCAAATACGCCCAGATCATCTACCGCGAATACGTCAACTCCGCGGAGCCGACCTCGACGCTGAACGCCAGCAGCTCGCTGGGCGAAGCCTCCGGCGAGTGAGCTGACCGTCAGCGGAAACCGTACAATTACGGTTTTTTCGTCCAAATGTTGCCGCCTTTGAATGTGACTTTCGCTGGATACCGACAGGTGTCCGCGGGCGTGAGCGCCGGTGCGGCACCGGCGCCGGAGGGACGCGGCGGGCGAGGGCCCGCGCTCACCCGCCGCCGCCCGACAGGCAAAGGATGCGAGGCAGATGAGCACCGTGACCGACGAAAGCGCAGAGGGCGCGCCGATTCGCGCCTGCACGATCAGCCGCGACGTGCAGTTGTTCGATCTGCTGATCGAGGACATGGAATCGCTCCTGGGCGAGGCCTGGGGGGATCTGAGCTTCGACGAGGCGCTGACCTTCCTGGGCCAGCCCGACGCCGAGGGCCTCGAGTTCGTCGCCATCGCGCTCGACCAGAGCGACGAGGACCAGATCGACCGGATCGTCTCGATCATCACCACCGCCAAGGCGCGCCGCATCAAGGTCGTGCTGATCGCCGAGGACGTCTCGCCGGCGGTGCTGCACCGGATGCTGAAGAACGGCGGGGACGAGTTCGTCCCCTACCCCCTGCCCGAGGGTGAGCTGGCCGCCGCGGTCGAGCGGATGCGCCGCCCCGCGCCCGCGCCCGCCAGCGCCGCGCAGCCTGACGCCGAGGGCGTGAAGCTCGCCTCGGAAGGCGACGGCGTGCTGATCGCGGTGCAGGGCATGGCCGGCGGCGTCGGCGCCACCACATTCGCCGTGAACCTCGCCTGGGAACTGGCCACGGTCGAGAAGGACAAGACCAAGTCCCCGCGCGTCTGCCTGATCGACCTCGGCCTGCAGTTCGGCTCGGTCGCCACCTATCTCGACCTGCCCCGCAAGGAGACCGTGGTCGAGCTTCTGGCCGACATGAGCTCCTTCGACGAGGAGACCTTCGCCCAGGCGCTGCAAAGCTACGAGGACCGGCTCGACGTCTTCACCGCGCCCTCGGACCTGCTGCCGCTCGACATGATCGGGCCCGACGACGTGACACTGCTGCTAGATGTGGCGCGCAATCACTACGACTACGTGATCGTCGACATGCCCTCGCCGGTGCTGGTCTGGTCGGAAACCGTGCTGCAGGCCGCGCAGGTCTATTTCGCGCTGACCGAGCTCGACATGCGCTCGGCCCAGAACACGCTCCGGCTGAAGCGCGCGCTGCAGTCCGAGGATCTGCCCTTCGAGAAACTGCGCTTCGTGCTGAACCACGCGCCGAAGTTCACCGACCTGCAGGGCAAGAGCCGCGCCCGCCGCATGGCCGAGAGCCTGGAGATCGCGCTCGACCTGCAGCTGCCCGACGGCGGCAAGCAGGTCAGCCAGTGTTGCGATCATGGCATCCCCATGGGTCTTCAGGCCGCGAAGAACCCGCTTCGCCGCGAAATCGCCAAGGTTGCCCAGTCTCTTCACCAGATCGGCCAGAGCGCGGCAGAAGCCGCCTGAGTGTGAGAAAAGCACATGTTTTCGAGATACAAGAAACCCACGCCCCAGCCCGCAGGCGCCCCGCCCGCCGCGCCCGAGCCCACGGCCGAATTGGCCCGCCAGCCCGCGGCGATGCGCAAGCCGATGAAGGCGCGCCCGGCCGAGGCAGCCCCGGCCGACAAGGAGAAGAAGCGCAAGGAGCGGCTGGCCGAGATCAAGCTGGAACTGCACCGGGCGCTGCTCGAGAACCTCAACCTTGCCGCGCTCGACCAGGCCACCGAGGCCGACCTGCGCGCCGAGATCCAGGCGATCACCACCGAGAACCTGCAGGAACGCGCCATCGTGCTGACCCGCGACGAGCGGCTGCAGCTCAACCAGGAGCTTTACGACGAGGTGAAGGGCCTGGGCCCGCTCGAGGCGCTCCTGAAGGACGATTCCGTCTCGGACATCCTGGTCAACGGCCCGCACCAGATCTTCATCGAGCGCAACGGCAAGCTCACGCTGTCGGACATCGCCTTCAAGGACGAGCGTCACCTGATGCGGATCATCGACAAGATCGTCTCGGCCGTGGGCCGGCGCGTCGATGAATCGAACCCCTATGTGGACGCGCGCCTCTCGGACGGCTCGCGCTTCAACGCCATGGTGCCGCCCATCGCCATCGACGGCAGCCTGGTCTCGATCCGGAAGTTCAAGAAGGACAAGCTCGGCATCGACGACCTGGTGGGCTACGGCGCCTTCTCCGAGGAAATGGCCGTCTACCTGCAGGCCGCCGTGGCGACCCGGCTCAATGTCATCGTCTCGGGCGGCACCGGCTCGGGCAAGACCACCACGCTCAACGCGCTCTCGTCCTTCATCGACGACAGCGAGCGCATCCTGACCATCGAGGACACCGCCGAACTTCAGCTTCAGCAGACCCACGTCGGCCGGATGGAAAGCCGCCCCGCCAACGTCGAGGGCAAGGGCGCCGTCACCCCGCGCGACTGCCTGAAGAACGCGCTGCGGATGCGTCCCGACCGGATCATCGTGGGCGAGACCCGCGGCGAGGAAGTAATCGACATGCTGCAGGCCATGAACACCGGCCACGACGGCTCGATGACCACGATCCACGCCAACTCCGCCCGCGACGGCATCGCCCGTCTCGAGAACATGATCGCCATGGCCGGCATCGAGATGCCGCTGAAGGCCATGCGCAGCCAGATCTCCTCGGCGGTCAACCTCCTGGTGCAGGTCTCGCGCCTGCAGGACGGCTCGCGGCGCATGGTCTCGGTGACCGAGATCACCGGCATGGAGGGCGAGGTCATCTCCATGCAGGAGATCTTCCGCTTCCAGCGCGTCGGGCTGACCCCGGACAACAAGATCCTCGGCCATTTCACCGCCACCGGCGTCCGCAGCCACTATTCGGAACGCTTCAAGATGTGGGGCTATGACCTGCCGCCCTCGATCTACGAGCCGTTCAGACCGGAGTGAGTGCCATGTTGAGTGCCGAGTACATCATTTACGGAGCGATTTTCCTGGGCGTGATCGTGCTGGTCGAGGGCATCTACCTGGTGGCCTTCGGCAAGTCGATCAGCCTCAACAACCGGGTCAACCGGCGGCTGCAGATGCTCGACAAGGGCGAACGCCGCGAAGAAGTGCTCGCCAAGCTCCGCAAGGAGATGGACCAGCACCTCGAGGGCGCGGGCATCCCGCTTTATTCCCTGCTCGCCGACCGGGCGCAGAAGGCCGCCATCGCCTTCACGCCGAACCAGCTTCTGGGGATCATGGCGCTGGTCTGCGCGGCGGCCTTCCTGGGCCTGACCATGATGACCGAGACCGGCATGGCGGTGCGCGTGGTGCTGGCCCTGGGCTTCGGCATCGGGGGCGTGTTCTTCTGGGTCAACTCCAAGGCCAAGAAGCGCCTCGACATGATCGAGGAGCAGCTGCCCGACGCCATCGAGCTCATGGTGCGCTCCCTGCGCGTGGGCCATCCCTTCTCCTCGGCGATCTCCATCGTCTCGAAGGAAATCCAGGACCCGCTGGCCACCGAGTTCGGCGTCATCGCCGACGAAAGCACCTATGGCCGCGACATCGGCGAGGCGCTGAAGCACATGGCCGAGCGGCTCGACATGCAGGACCTTCGGTTCCTCGCCGTGGCGGTGACCATCCAGCAGCAATCGGGCGGCAACCTGGCCGAGATCCTCGAGGGGCTCTCCAAGGTGATCCGCGCCCGCTTCCGGCTGTTCCGCCGGGTCAAGGCGATCACTGCCGAGGCGCAATGGTCGGGCAAGTTCCTCTCGGGCTTCCCGGTGGCGGCGCTGATCTTCATCCAGGTCTCCAAGCCCGACTACTACGACGGGGTGATCGATCACCCGCTGTTCATCCCCGCCTGCTTCGCGGTGGCGATCTTCCTGATCGCCAACCTGCTGGTCATGCGGATGCTCGTGAACATCAAGGTCTGAGGGGGGCGGCATGCAGATCATCGACAGCCTCAACGCCTATCTGACCGAGCTTCTCGGGCCGGCCGGACCGCTTTTCGCGGTGGCGGGGCTGGGCCTGCTGCTGCTGCTCATCGCGATCCCGCTGATGCTCTCGCAGAAGCCCGACCCGATGGACAAGCTGCGCCAGCCCGAGCGCAACAAGCGCGCCGAGACCGGCGCCAAGGCGGTGCTGCGCGAGAAGGCCAAGAACGACAAGCTGAACCGCTACGCGCAGTTCCTCGAGCCCAAGAACGAACAGGAGTTCAGCTCGGTCCGGCTGAAGCTGATGCAGGCGGGCTACGGCTCCAAGGAGGCGGTGCGTTACTACTACTTCCTGCAGGCCGCTCTGGGCATCTTCGGGCTGGGCCTCGGCACGCTTTACTACCTTTTCGCGCTGGGTGATGCGGCCACCACGCAGGACATGATGCTCTATGTCCTGGGCCCCGGTGCGGCGGGCTACTACTTCCCGAAATACTGGGTCACGCGCCGCGCCGCCGAGCGCAAGGAGCAGATCCAGGACGGCTTCCCCGACGCGCTCGACATGATGCTGGTCTGCGTCGAGGCCGGCCAGTCGATGGACCAGTCGATCGTGCGGATCTCCAAGGAGCTCCGGGCCTCCTACCCGTTCCTCGCCGACGAGTTCCAGCTCGTGAGCTACGAGATGAAGGCCGGCAAGGACAAGACGGCGGTCCTCAACGACATGTCCGAGCGCTGCGGCGTGCAGGATGTCTCTTCCTTCGTGACCGTGCTGAACCAGAGCCAGACCTTCGGCACCTCGATCGCCGATGCGCTTCGGGTCTATGCCTCGGAGATGCGGGACAAGCGCGTGATGCGCGCCGAGGAGAAGGCAAACAAGTTGCCGACCAAGATGACATTGACCACAATGATGCTGACCGTGCCGCCGCTGCTCATCATCCTTGTCGGGCCCTCGGCGGTGAACATCATGAACATGTCGGGGAACTGACCCATGTCCCTTCCCCTCGCGGGGACGCTGACAGCACTGAGCCTGGGCCTGGCGCTCGCGGGCTGTTCCGGGGAGACCGGGATGCCGCCCGAGGGGCAGCTTTTCGCGCCCGAGATCGACCCCGAGGGCACCTCGGTCGACGGGCTGATCGTCGGCCACCGCCTGATGGACAACGACGAGCCCGAGCTGGCGCTCGAGGCCTATACCCGCGCCGCGGCGACCCGCGGCCTCACCCTCGAGGTGCTGACCGCGCTTGGCTCGGCCAACCTCGCGCTGGGGCGGCTGAACCAGGCCGAGGCGCTCCTGCGCGAGGCGGTGGACCGCGACGGCGCGGCGCCCGAGGCCTGGAACAACCTCGGCGTGGTGCTGATGGAACTGGGCCAGACCGCCGAGGCCTCCGAGGTCTTCCGCCGGGCCTTCGCGCTCGACGATGGCCGGAATGACTCAATCCGCGACAATCTCCGCTTGGCGCTCGCAAAAATGAGCGATCCGGTCTATGCTGAGGCCAATGAAGAAGAATTCAAGCTCGTGCGGAGGGGCCAGGGCGACTTCCTGATCACCGAAGGCGGGCCGTGAGGCAGAAGCAGGACAAGGACGCAGCAAATGCGCCACTTCCCCCTTATCGCCCTCTGCACCGCAGGGGCCTTCGTGCTGTCCGCATGTGACAAGAACGAAGCGCAGACCGTCGACCGCAACTTCCAGGGCGTGAACGCCATCGACGGCACCGGGCTCAACGACGTCATGCTGACGGTGGCCGACCCCAACGAGTCCGTGAACTACTTCCGCCGCGCCACCTCGGAGGCGCCCGAGAAGATCGAGCACCGCCGCGGCCTCGCGAAATCGCTGATCCGCGCCAAGCGCGTGCCCGAGGGCGTCGCCGCCTGGAAGCGCGTGGTCGACCACGAGGAGGCCACCAACGAGGACGCCGTGGGCTTCGCCGACGCGCTGATCCGCTCGGGCGACTGGGAGCGCGCCGAGGCCACGCTGAACGCCATCCCCCCGACCCATGAGACCTTCGAGCGCTACAAGCTCGAAGCCATGGTCGCCGATGTGAACGAGGACTGGGACAAGGCCGACAGCTTCTACGAGATCGCCCTGGGGCTGACCACCAAACCCGCCGGGGTGATGAACAACTGGGGCTATTCCAAGCTCACCCGCGGCGATTACGCCGAGGCCGAACGGCTTTTCGCCGACGCCATCCGGCAGGACCAGTCGCTCTTCACCGCAAAGAACAACCTGATGCTGGCCCGCGCCGCGCGCGGCGACTACACGCTGCCGGTGATCCCGATGAGCCAGATCGAACGCGCCGAGCTCTTGCACACCATGGCGCTGGCGGCGGTGAAGAAAGGCGACGTGGAGACCGGCAAGGCGCTTCTGCGCAGCGCTATCGAGACCCATCCGCAGCATTTCGAGGCCGCGGCGGTCAGCCTCGAAGCGCTCGAGACCTCCTGAGCGGGGGCGGCGGGTGGACGTCTCGGCCTGGGCGGCGCTCTGGTTCCTGCCCTTCGTGCTGCCGATCTGCGCCTATGTGGTCTTCACCGACCTGTCGCGGATGAAGATCACCAACCGCGCGGTGCTGGCGCTGGTCCTGGTCTATGCGCTTCTGGGCGCGCTGGTCCTGCCCTTCGAGACCTATCTCTGGCGCTACCTGCACCTGGGCTTGGCCCTGGCGGCGGGCATCGCGCTCAATGCCGCGGGCGTGCTGGGCGCGGGCGACGCGAAGTTCGCCGCCGCCGCAGCACCCTTCCTGCATCCCGGCGACCTGGTGCTGGTCTTCGCGCTTCTGACCGGGCTGATGCTGGCCGCCCTGGCCGCCCATCGCATCGCCCGGGCAAGCCCCCTGCGCCGCCTCGCGCCCGACTGGGAGAGCTGGACCGCCAAGGGCCGGTTCCCCATGGGCCTGGCACTCGGCCCGGCGCTCGCGGTCTACCTGGCGCTCGGCGCGCTCTACGGCGCCTGAGGGCCTTTCGCGCAAATTCCAAAGCCCGGCCCAACACTCGCCACAAAGCTCTGGTGTCTTGAGCGCAAAGAAACGACCGGGCGAAAGGGACCGCCGCGATGAACATGCAGGCCACCAACGTGATGGCGCCGCCGCCGCCGAAACGCTTGCAGGACATGCAATTGCCCCTGGTGATGATGCGCGACATCGTCATCAAGACGATCTTCCGCAAGAACGTGGGCACGGTCAGCGACCTGGCGCGCGCCATGTGCCTGCCGGTGCCGATCACCCAGGAGCTGGTGGACCACGCCCGCGGCCAGAACCTGCTCGAGGCCATGGGCACCATGTCCGCCACCCGCGGCGGCGAGATGGGCTACCAGCTCACCGACAGCGGCAAGGCCCGCGCGCTCGACGCGCTGACCCAGTCGGAATATTACGGCCCGATGCCCGTCCCGCTCGAGGTCTACCGCGAGCAGGTCGAACGCCAGTCGATCCGCAACATCCAGATGACCCGCGAGCAGCTCACCAATGCCATGGGCCACCTGGTGCTGCCGGACGCGCTTCTGGACAACCTCGGCCCCGCGGTGACCTCGGGGCGGTCGATCCTGATGTATGGCCCGCCGGGCAACGGCAAATCCTCGATCTCGAACGGCATCCGCGACGCCATGGGCGACAAGATCTACGTGCCCCGCGCGATCGAATATTCGGGTTCGGTGATCACCGTCTACGACCCGATCGTGCATTCCAAGGCCGAGCAGCTCGAGGATGACCCGACGCAGCTGCGCCGGCGGGTGCTTTACGACACCCGCTACGTGCTCTGCGAGCGGCCCACGGTGATCACCGGGGGCGAGCTGTCGCTGAACATGCTGGACCTGGTCTACAACCCCACCGCGCGGACCTACCAGGCGCCGCTGCAGCTGAAATCCACCGGCGGGATCTTCATCGTCGACGACCTCGGCCGCCAGGCCGAGCCGCCGCAGAAGCTGGTGAACCGCTGGATCGTGCCGCTCGAGGAGTCCAAGGACATCCTCGCCCTGCAGTCGGGCGAGAAGTTCGAGGTGCCCTTCGACACGCTGGTGATCTTCTCGACGAACTTCCACCCCAACGAGATCTTCGACCAGGCGGCGCTCAGGCGGATCTTCTTCAAGATCAAGATCGACGGCCCGAACCAGGAGGACTTTCTGAAGATCTTCGCGCTGGTGGCCCGCAAGAAGCGCATGCAGCTCTGCGAGAAGAGCCTCGTGCACCTCCTGAAGACCAAGTATCCGACGATCAACAACGTCTATGCGAACTACCAGCCGATCTTCCTGATCGAGCAGATGATCTCGGTCTGCGATTTCGAGGGGCTGCCCTACAAGATGACCCCCGAGCTGGTGGACCGCGCCTGGGCGAACATGTTCGTGAAGGACGAGAAGATCGCCAAGTGAGGCTTGGTGTCGGAGGGGGTCGCGGGCCCGACTGCGGGGGCGGAAATTTCCCGCAAAACCCGCTTGACCCTCCCCCGAGCCTCCCTTAATCAGCCCGCACTCCGGCGGAGTAGCTCAGTTGGTTAGAGCAGAGGAATCATAATCCTTGTGTCGGGGGTTCAAGTCCCTCCTCCGCTACCATTCCCCTTCAATTGAACGGTGAATGACGCCCGGGTCTTCGGCTGAGGCGCCTTGGGCGTGAGTGCGCCGGGTGGCGCGGTTTTTCTTTAGATTGCAGATGGTTACTGGCGCGCGCTGCGCGCGCCTGTAGGGCGTTTGGCGCCTCGCGGCATAGTCTGTCACGCCGCCGTCTCGCCACATGCCGAGCCCTCGGCCAAAGCCTGCAGCGCCCCTGCGCGACCCGTCGGCGCTAGCCCCTGCCCCGCAACGGCAGCACTAGGTTCACCGTCAAACCTCTGCCTCGCCCAGCGACACCCAACCCCTCTCACCCCGCACAGCAGAGGGCGCGCGCCGGACCGGGGGCCGGCGCTGCTGACCTCTGAGCGAGGCGCTTTATCCCGGCAAGGTCAGGACTAAAGACGATCTAAGCGCGCCACCCCAAGGAGCGCCGGCCCAAGGGGCCGGTCCGGCGCGCGCCCGGCACCTTCGGTGCTATTCGGGCGCAGGTTGGGCTGCGGGTGGGTGGTGTTGCGCGACAGGTGCGTCGGGGCGTGACGGTGGCGTCGGGGATGTTTGGGCAAGTGCGTCTGCTCTTCGGCGAAGGACTGGCCTCTGTCATTCGACAGGGGGAGGGCCGCGCGAACGGCTCTCGACGGGAACGACTCTCGACCGGGAAGGGCCGCGCGACCGAACACGCGGCCAGGCGGCCTGCCTCACCACTCGAGCCTTGGCCCAACCTGTCGCAACGCCGCCGCCCAGCTCCTGCCCCGCGCACCTCTCCCGGATCCCGGAGCCCCCCCCTCTCGGCAATCCCCCGCTGACCCCGCGGCAGCGCATTGGAACTCACCCCCGGGGGGTCGCCCTTTCCCGGGCAGATGCCCCGACGGGCATAGGCAATGACGATCCGAAAGGAGCCAACATGACCTATCGCATGCTCACCGCCTCCACCGCCGCAGCCGCGATGCTTCTCGCCGGTGCCGCCACCGCGCAGGACGAGGACAAGGACAACGTGGCCGCCCAGGCCGGCGACGTGGCACAGGAAATCGGCGAGACCTTCTATGCGATCGGCGAAACCGCGACCGACACCGCGCAGGCGGGCGTCGGAGCCGTGGGTGAGCTGGCCGAAGAGCCCTATGGCGCCGCCGCCAATATCTCCGCGCAGCTCGACGCCGCTCTGACCGCCGACGCGGTGGTGCGCTCGAGCGACGGCGAGATCCTCGGCACCGTCACCCGCACCGACCTCGATGGCGACCGCGTGATGATCGACCTCGACGGCGAGATGGAAGGCGCCGACGAGCGCGCGCTCGAGAACGCCGCGGTGCAGGTCAGCTCGCTCTCCGCCGCGGAAGGCGAAGGCGACCTGACGCTCGACATGACCCGCGCCGAGTTCGAGACCGCGCTCCGCGCCGCGCCGCAGGCCAGCCTCGACGCGCAGATGTAAGCAGGGCTCCGCCACCCTGATCCGGAGGCGCGGCGGAGGGGCCGGTCCCCAAGCAAAGCCCCGACGCCGACCTCTGGCAGAGACCTGTCGCCCGACACCGGGCGGCAGGTCTTTTTTTGGGGGGGCCACAGTGCTGGCCATCACGGAAGGCCGACCCAGCCGGCCAACACGCGCTCCCCACGGTTTCCAACCATCGGCGCCCAGCCCCTCCGGCCATGCCCCGCGCCCGCTTCGCACCACACCGCGCCGAGCCAAGGGGTATGACGCACGTGAGCTTTCCCTGCCCAGCAGCCCCGCAGCCTCGCCCCCTCGACCCGCCTTCCGCCACGGCGGGCCCGCGCCGCGCCCCTTCCCGCAGGCCGGGCGATGGGCTAGACCGAGGCACACGCCAAAGCGTGCAACGAGGCCGAGCCAGTCAATGAAACCGATCCGCCTTCTGTCCGGCATGATGACCGTCGGCTTCTGGACGCTGGCCTCCCGCGTGCTGGGGGTCATCCGCGAGGTGGTGATCCTGGCGCTGATCGGCCCGGGCCCGGTGCTCGACGCCTTCGTCGCGGCCTTCCGCCTGCCCAACATGTTCCGCCGTTTCTTCGCCGAGGGCGCCTTCAACGCGGCCTTCGTGCCGATGTTCTCGAAGCGGCTCGAGGCGGGCGAGGACCCGCTCGCCTTCGCGCGCGACGCACTTTCGGGGCTGGCGACGGTGCTGCTGGTCCTCAGCGCGCTGGCCATGGTCTTCATGCCCGCGCTGGTGGTGGCCACGGCGGGCGGTTTCATCGGCGACGAACGCTTCGACCTGACGGTCGCCTACGGGCGCATCTGCTTTCCCTATATCTTCCTAATTTCTCTGGCGGCGCTCTTCTCGGGGGCGCTGAACGCGGGCGGGCATTTCGCCGCCGCCGCCGCCGCGCCGGTCTTCCTCAATATCACCGTGGTCCTCGCGATGCTCGCGGGCCACCTGATGGGCGGCGAGGTGGTGCTCTGGCTGGTCTGGGCGGTGCCCGTGGCGGGCATCATCCAGCTCGCGCTGGTCTGGATCGCGGCGGAACGCGCGGGGCTGAAGGTGCGCCCCGGGCGGCCGGTCTGGAACGACGAGATGAAGACCCTGGTGCGGGTCGCCGTGCCGGCCGCGCTCGCGGGCGGGGTCATGCAGATCAACCTCCTGGTCGGCCAGCAGGTGGCCTCGCAGTTCGACAAGGCGGTGGGCTGGCTCTACGCCGCCGACCGTCTCTACCAGCTGCCGCTGGGCGTCGTCGGCATCGCGGTGGGCATCGTGCTGCTGCCCGACCTCTCGCGCCGCCTGAAGGCGGGCGACGACGCCGGCGGGCGCGACGCCTTCAGCCGGGCGGGAGAATACGCGCTGGCGCTGACCGTGCCCGCCTCGGTGGCGCTGGTGGTGATCCCGCTGCCCCTGGTCTCGGTCCTCTTCGAGCGCGGCGCGACCGGCGCCGACGACAGCGCCGCCATCGCGGTGGCGGTGGCGATCTACGGGCTGGGCCTGCCCGCCTTCGTGCTGCAGAAGGTGCTGCAACCGCTGTTCTTCGCACGCGAGAACACCAAGGCACCCTTCCGCTACGCGGTGGTCTCCATGGTGGTGAACGCCGCCGCGGCCATCGGGCTCGCCCCGGTCCTGGGCTGGATCGCCCCGGCCATCGCCACCTCGGCGGCGGCCTGGTCGATGGTCTGGCTCCTGGCGCGCGGCAGCCGCGACATGGGCGAGGTCGCCCGCTTCGACAGCCGTTTCCGCACCCGGATCTGGCGCATCGTCCTGGCCTCGGTGCTGATGGGCGGGGTGCTTTGGGGAACCCAGCTGCTGGTCGGGCCGTTTCTGGCGCGTGAGGGCTGGCGGTACCTGGCGCTGCTGGCCCTGATCCTGGTGGGGATGGCGGCCTATGGGGCCCTCGGGCAGATGCTCGGCGCCTTCCGCCTGCGGGACTTCGCCAATGCCTTTCGCCGCAAGAGGGCCAGCTGAGAGATGACACCCAAGCCGCTCGTCACCGCCGAAGAGGTCTTCCCCGCGCTCGAGCGGCTGGTCGCCTCGGCGGAGCGCGAGGTGCTTCTCTCCTTCCGGGTGCTCGAGCCTGGCACCAAGCTGCGCGCGTCCGAGCTGCGCGAGCGCGGGCTCGAGGATTGGTCGGACCTGATCGCCTGGGTCTCGAGCCGGGGCATCGCGGTCCGCATCCTGCTTTCCGACTTCGACCCGCTGTTTGCAGCGGGGCTGCACCGCGACGCCTGGGCGGCGGCCTCGCGCTTTGCCGACCGGGCCGAGGGCGACACCCAGATCCTTTGCGCGCCGCATGCCCAGGAGGTCGGCTGGCTCTGGCGGCAGATGCTCTGGACCAAGATCACCGAGAAGCTCCAGCACCTGCGCAACGCCGATCCGAACAAGCTGACCCCGGTGCAGCGCGCGGTCCTGAAGCTGCGCCCGCGCCTCAGGCCGGTCTCGATCCACCAGAAGCTTGCCGTGGTCGACGACCGCGCGGCGGTGATCGGCGGGCTCGACGTGAACGAACGGCGCTGGGACACCAATGCCCATGAAGGCTCGGGCGAGGAGACCTGGCACGACGTCTCGGTCGCCATCGAGGGCGACGTGGCCCGCCAGGCGCGCGGCCATTTCATCGACACCTGGAACGCCGCGCTGGAGGGTGAGGCCGCCGACCTCGGCACCCGCGCCCAGGCCATGCCCGCCGAGCCCCGCACCCAGGGCGCCTCGGATCTGCGGCTGGTGCGCACCCTATCGGTGCCGATGCGCGGACCCTTCGCCTTCAGCCCGCGCCCGCGCTACCCCGAACACGAGGAGACGCTGATCCGGGCCTTCGCGGAGGCGCGGAAGCACATCTACCTCGAAACCCAGTTCCTGCGGCACCGCCCGATCGTCCGGGCGCTGATCCGCGCCGCCGAGGCCCAGCCCGAGCTGACGTTGGTGGTGCTCTTGCCGGTCGAGCCCGAGCGGGTGCTTTACGACGGCGACCGCAGCCTCAACGCGCGCCACGCCCATGCGCTGCAGACCCATGCGCTGAACGATCTGACCCGCGCCTATGGAAAGCGGCTGGCGATCGTGACCCCGGCGCAGACCAAGAGCACCGAGAACGACCATCCCGAGCGGCTGCATGGCGCGGCGCCGATCTACGTGCATGCCAAGGTGGTGCTGATCGACGACGCCTTCGGGCTGGTGGGCTCGGCCAATCTCAACGGGCGGTCGATGCGCTGGGACACCGAGGCCTCGGTGCTCTTCCGCGATCCCGGCACGGTGCAGGGCCTGCGCGAGCGGCTGGCGGGCAAATGGCTGGGCGCCAGGGCCGCCGAGGGCGACAGCCGGCAGGCTTCGCATTGGCGCGCCGTGGCCGAGGACAACAGCACCCTGCCGCCAGAGGAGCGCAGCGGCTTCGCCCTGCCCTATCCGATCGGCCGCGCGCGGCGCTTCTCGCGCTACCTGCCGCTCTTGCCCGCAGATATGTTCTGAGGAAGGGGCGACACCCCAGGCAGCCCGCCTATCAGGCGCTGACTTTAGCCCCTTAGCGTGCCCGCAGCCGCTCGAGCAGCCGCGCGAACCCGCCCGGCACCAGCACCACCGACATGCCGAAGCCCACCACGAAGCCCGCGATCTCGGCGATCCAATAGGGCCCGCCGCCGAAGAGCAGCCCGAAGACCAGTTGCAGCCCCAGGAGCACGCCGATCAGCGTGAAGGCCCGGATCTGCGCCTCGCCCATCTGGCCGAGCTTCAGCCAGAGGAGATAGGTGAAGGCCCCGATCAGCCCGTAGATCGGCGGAAAGGCCCCGATCAGCGGCACGTCCCGCACCAGCATCCCGTAGAAAACCGCCGAGAGGACCGTGCTGGTCACGAAAACCGCCAGCATCCGCAGGGGGCCCATGGCCTCGCCCACGATCTTGCCCAGCGCCAACAGCATCACGCAGGCGAACAGCGCCGCGGTGAAGCTGCCGTGCAGGAAGGGATAGCTCAGGAACCGCAGCAGGTGTTCGGCCGGGTAGCGCCCGGTCTCGACCATCCAGTGCATGATCTCGCCGAGGAAGGCATAGGTCTCGATGCCCTGCACCCGCCAGCCGATGGCGCCCGGCCCGCCCAGGATGCCGCGCGCCCCGAGCGAGAAGGCCAGCTCCGTGCCCGCCATGAGCAGGACCAGCGCCACGGTGACCGGCGGGATCGTGTTGAAGGGGCTGGCGTTGTGGTCGCTGCTCACTGGGCGCTCTCCCGGGGAGGTTGGCTTGACGCGTCTCCGGGCCATGGGTAAGCCACCGCGAACCCGTTTTCCAGCAGCTTCCAGCAGCGAGTGACCCCATGTCCGAGGCGCCTTCCAACCTCGCCAATTTCGCCCCGCGCGTGTTTTCCGGCATCCAGCCCTCGGGCGGGCTGACGCTGGGCAATTACCTGGGCGCGATCAAGCGCTTCGTCGACATGCAGGGCGCGGATTACGAGACCATCTACTGCATGGTCGACATGCATGCGATCACCGTCTGGCAGGACCCGGGCGCGCTGCGCCGCAACACCCGCGAGCTTTGCGCGGGCTTCATCGCCGCGGGCATCGACCCCGAGCAGTCGATCCTGGTCAACCAGAGCCAGGTGCCCGAGCACGCCCAGCTGGGCTGGATCTTCAACTGCGTCGCCCGCATGGGCTGGATGAAGCGCATGACCCAGTTCAAGGACAAGGCCGGCAAGAACGCCGAGCAGGCCTCGCTGGGGCTCTTTGCCTATCCCGCGCTGATGGCCGCCGACATCCTGGTCTATCACGCCACCCATGTGCCCGTGGGCGAGGACCAGAAGCAGCACCTGGAGCTGACGCGCGACATCGCGGCGAAGTTCAACCACGACTATGATGTGGATTTCTTCCCGCTGACCGAACCGGTGATCGAGGGGGCCGCGACCCGCGTCATGTCGCTGCGCGACGGCTCGAAGAAGATGTCGAAGAGCGATCCCTCGGACATGAGCCGGATCAACATGACCGACGATGCCGACACGATCGCCGCGAAGATCCGCAAGGCGCGCACCGACCCCGAGGCCCTGCCCTCGGAGGCCGAGGGCCTGAGCGAGCGCCCCGAGGCGCGCAACCTGGTGAACATCTACGCCGCGCTCGCCGATCAGACCGTGGCCGAGGTCCTGGCGGAGCACGGCGGCCAGCAGTTCTCGGCCTTCAAGCCGGCGCTGTCGGAGCTGGCGGTCGAGAAGCTGGCGCCGATCTCCACCGAGATGGCGCGGCTGATGGAAGAGCCCGGCGAGATCGACGCGATCCTCGCCCGCGGCGCCGAACGCGCCCGCGAGCGCGCAGAGCCGGTGCTGAAGAAGACCTATGAGATCATCGGCATGGTGCGCTGAGCCGGGGCTGCATTGAGACGCGAAGGGGCCGGAGCGATCCGGCCCTTTTTTGTTTGGGATTGCGGGTGTTCAAAAACTGGCGCCACCCTCAAAATCCCATGTCCCTCTTCTTGCGCCCGAACAGCACCGAAGGTGCCGGGCGCGCGCCGGACCGGCCCCTTGGGCCGGCGCTCTTGTGGGCGGTGCGCATAGATCGCGACTAGCCCTGACCTTGCTGCCATAAAGCGCGCCGCTCGGAGTGAGGCAGCGCCGGCCCCCGGTCCGGCGCGCGCCCTCTGTTGCACGGGTTGAAAGGGATGCGCGGCGCTGATGCCCCCCTCACCGCCGGCTGGGCGTGTGGTAGCCCTTCCGGTCCAGGCAGCGCTCGCCGTAGACCAGCCGCTTGCCGCGCGTGGTCTCGACGCGGAAGGCGCATTGACGCGGCAGGCTCTCGTGGGCGGCAAAATTCCGCGCCAGGCAGCGCTGGGGATAGACCACCCGGGCGCGGGGCTTGCCCGAGGCGTGGCGCTCGCCGTCAAGCCGCACCCGGCATTCGGCGGGCAGGGTCGCGGCCCAGTGGTTCTCGGCCCAGCGGTCGTGGCGGTGGCTGTGGTCGCGGCGGTGCTGATGCGCGCCGTAGCCCTCGTGGCGGTGGGTGTAATAGGGCGATGCAGGCCCGTGCTTGGCCTGGCGCGCCTTGGCCTTGGCCTTCGCCTTCTCTTTCTTCTTGTCCTTCTCGCGGTCGGCCTCGGCCGAAAGCGCCTCTCCGACGATGTAAAGAAGCGCGATGCCGCCGACGATCTTGGCGATATCCTGGGTCTGATCGGCGCGGGCCCCACTGGCCGAGGCGGCGATGGCGGTGCTGGCGGCCAGGATCAGGGCGATGAAACGGCGGGACATGGCAGGTCTCCTCTTTAGCGTCGGATCGGATGGCGGCCCCCGGGGCGCCCGCGCCGGACAGGTGACGCGTCAGGACGCCAGGGGGCCGCCACCGAGAAGGATCCGCCCGCCCCCGGCGGTCAGGCAATGTCCGGGTCGAGGTTATCACATATCGCCCCGCCGCCGCCCTGCGGTTATTGATCGACCGGGCGCGCCGGGTCACTCTCGGGCCCATGAAAACCGTCCTTCCCCTCCTTCTTGCGCTGGCCCTGACGCCGGCGGCCGCCGAGGCGGCCTGCTACGCCGACTACAAGGCCAAGCGCGAGGACCCGCTGCGCCTGCACTACGGCGTCGCCGAGGTCCCCGACGACGCCTGTTCGCGCGATGGCGCGGCCAGCGCCCTGGCGCCGCGGCTCGACCGCGCGGGCTGGACCCTCTTGAACATTGTCTCGACCTTCGGCGAAGAGGGTCTCGAGGAAAGGAAGGACAGTGCCGGACAACACTTTCTCCGTTACTGAGGCGCGCCGCTCGGGCGCGCGGGTGGTGGGCTTCGGCATCGCCGCGATCCTGCTTCTCCTGATCGTGGCCGGGGTCTGGCTTTTCGCCACCCTGCCCGACGCGGGCGCCTTCAACGACCGGGTGGAGCGGCTCTTCATCGAGAACGACGACCTGACCGCCCAGGCCGAGATCAAGCTCCTGGAGATCCTCGCGCAGTCGGGCACCGCCTTCGCGGAGACGCTCGAGAGCTACCGGGTGACGATCTTCGTGCTGCTGATCTTCGCCACCGCCCTCCTGATGACCGCGCTGGTGTCGCTGGTCATGCTGGTGGGGCTGAACCGGCGCATGGCGGCGATCGAACGCTCGGGCATCGAGGTCCGCTCGCTGATCATCAGCCGCAGCGAGAACACGGTCTATCTCAACACCATGGGCTTCAAGCTGACCGAGGCGATGATGGAGACCCTGGCGATCCTGGCCGAGGCGCGGCTCGACGAGGAGATGCTGACCGGCACCCAGATCGAGGCGATGATCTCGGGGCGCGACGAATCCGACTGCGAGGAGGCGGCGGGCGCGACCCGGGTGAAACGCCTGCGCGACGGGCTCGGCAACCAGCTGGTGAGCGAGCTGCTGGTCAAGACCATCGCCAAGCGCGGCTACGTGCTGGCGGTCGACCGGGACGTGATCGAGGTGATCTGAGGCGGGCTGTGGCGGCCTGCGGGAGCTGGCACGGCGGGAGACCGGGCCGGGGTCTGTGGTGTGGCCAGAGTGGGCGCGCGTTTGAGGCGCGGCCTTCTGTGCCGCCCTCCGCACCGTGGCCGGTGCCGCTGCTCCACTAAACCATGGAGCTGCCGCCCCGACACCAGTTCCTCAAGACGCGGGGCACCAAGGCGCGCCCTCCCCCTCTCGCTCCCGCACCGAAAGGCCGCCCGACGCCCCGCTCCACGCCCAACCAATTGCCTTATTTCCGCCACATTTCGCCACGTTTCCGCCACGATCTGCGGTTAACCATTTGTCAAAGATCAACAATCGGCCGGGGAAGCCGTGATCGCAGAGGCAAGGGTCAACAGCAGCGGCGTGCTTTTCGCACGCGGCGCCGCGCGGCAGGGCCGTCCGGCGCATATGACCGTAGGGGGCAGACCACACTCACCGCCCCTGATGCGCAAGCAGCCCCCCACCCCCCGGACCGCGAGCAGAGGCCCCGAAGCGCGCCCGCCGGATCACCCCGGCCCAGCGCCCGCGGGGTGAAAGGCCGGGCAGGATGGCGACGTATTCGGTAACGAGTTCCAACTACAACGACCCCAAGTTCTGGGGTTCGATCATCGAGACCGGCTCGGGCCATACGCTCGACTTCAGCGCCCTGCCCTCGGATTTCACCGTCTACCACGCCTATGGCGGCAACTACCTCTACATCCACGACGGCGACAGCTGGTTCACCGTGGGCTCGGGCGGCATCGGCGGGGTCGACGCGACGCTGGGCGGGCTGACCGGGCTGTCCTCCTTCACCAGCTACGCGGGCGGCGCGGGCGCGGACCTCTACGGCGGCTCGGAGGCGGGCGAGCTGATCGAGGGCAACGCCGGCGACGACATCATCGACGCCGCGGGCGGCAATGACACCGTCTCGGGCGGCGCGGGCAACGACCTCATCCTGACCAGCTCGGACGGCGGCCAGGGCGGCGGCACCCGCATCGACTGGAAGGCCGCGGGCCTCGTCGACCGGGTGCAGGGCAGCTCGGGCCAGGACTATTTCACCTGGGCCGCCGCAGAGGGCAGCAGCACCACGCTGCGCCTCGGCCAGTCGCGCGACAGCGGCGAGGGCGACGGCGAGGCCGATTACGTGGTGGTCGAGACCACCAACGAGACCGGCACGCTGACGCTGCACAACTTCGACTTCGGGCTCGACAAGATCGTCCTGCAGGAGGTCCCGGTCGCGGCCAAGCACTACGCGGGCGACGGCTACTACGAGGTCGCCCTGGCCTATGAGAACGGCAACGTCCAATCCTTCCTGATCTACAGCGACGACCGCGGCGCCGACCTGCGCGAGGCTTTCACCACCGATATGCCGCTGGAACTGGCGGGCGACCTGCTGATGGGCGGCGACGACGCCGACACCTTCCTGGCCAGCAATGACTTCGGCAACGACACGGTCATCGGCGGCGAGGGCGGGCGGGATTTCGACGTGCTCGACTTCTCGCTGGTCACCGACCCGGTGACGCTGACCTATACCGGCGACGAATCCGGCACGATCACCGATGGCACCGACACGCTGAGCTTCTCCGAGATCGAGCGGGTGATCCTTTCCGATCGGGCCGAGACCATCGACGCCAGCGCCACCACCGGCGGCATCCAGATCGAGGCCGGCGGCGGTGCCGACCTGTTGCGGGGCGGCTCGGGCGACGACACGATCTACCTCGGCGACGGGGCGGATACCGTCGCGGCGGGCGCGGGCGACGACCTGATCGACGACATCGAGGGCGGGGTCACCAGCGGCACCCAGTGGATCGACGCGGGCCTCGGCGACGACACCGTGCTTTACGGCGGCGGCGACGACACGGTCTTCGGCGGCGAGGGCAACGACCGCATCGACGACGCCAGCGGCGAACAGCACGCCGGGCGCAACCTGATCGACGGCGGCGCGGGCTCGGACACGATCTGGGCGGGGCACGATTCCGACACGCTGATCGGCGGGCTCGGGGCGGACTACCTCAGCGGCGAGCACGACGACGACCTCTTCATCCTCGAGGATGACTTCGGCGCCGACACGATCCTCGGCGGCAGCGGCGGCACCGACAGCGACACGGTGGATTTCTCGGCGCTGACCGGGGCGGTCACGGTCACCTATTCGGGCAACGAGGCGGGCGCCTTCAGCGCCGGCAGCGACCGCGCCAGCTTCTCCGACATCGAAGCCTTCACTTTGACCGGCTTCGACGACCGCATCGACGCCACCGCCACGACCCGCGGCATCCGCGTGGCCGAAAGCGCAGGCAACGACGTGGTGCTGGGCGGCAGCGGCGGCGACACGATCTGGGGCGGCGAGGGCTCGGACTACATCGACGGCGGCGACGGCGACGACATGCTCTTCACCGGCACCGGCGAGGACACGCTGATCGGTGGCGCGGGCAACGACACGCTGTCGAACTCCTCGGGTGACGACAGCCTGGTGGGCGGCACCGGCGACGACAGCATCACCGCCACAGAGGGCGACGACACGCTCGAGGGCGGCGAGGGCAGCGACACCATGCACGGCGGCGCCGACAACGACCGGCTGGTCGGCGGGCGCGGCGCGGACAGCATGACCGGCGACGGAGGCTCGGACACCTTCATCATCGAGGACGGCTTCGGCGCCGACACCATCGAGGGCGGTGAGACCGGCTCGGATGTCGACATGATCGACCTCTCGGCGCTCTCCGGGCCGGTCACGGTAACCTACACCGGCGACGAGGCCGGGACGATCACCGACGGCACCGACACGCTGAGCTTCACCGGGATCGAGCGCCTCAGGCTCACCGATCACGACGATTCCGTCGATGCCAGCGCCCAGCCCACCGCCGGCGCCTGGGTCGAGATGGGCGGCGGCAACGACAGTTTCACCGCCGACCAGAGCCGCGATTCCGCCCAGCAGGACACGGTCTTCGGCGGCTCCGGCAATGACACGATCTCGACCGGCTCGGGCGAGGATTCGATCGAGGGCGGCAGCGGCGACGACAGCATCGACGGCGGCGACCGCGGCGACACGATCTTCGGCGGCGCCGGCAACGACCGGATCGAGGCGGGCGAGGAATATGCCCAGGGCGACAGCGACCTGATCCTCGGCGGTGACGGCAACGACACGATCACCTCGGCCGAGACCGACGCCGGCTCGCAGGACACGATCTACGGCGAGGCCGGCGCGGATTCGATCTCGGTCACCGGCGGCGACCGCAACTTCCTCGACGGCGGGGCGGACAACGACACGATCGTCAGCGGCACCGGCAACGACACGCTCTCGGGCGATGCGGGCGACGACCTCTTGACCGGCGGGGCGGGGGACGACGCGCTCTCGGGCGGCACTGGCAACGACGTCTTCACCTATGCCGCGGGCGACGGCAGCGACACGATCAACGATTTCAACACCGGCAACACCGGCGGGCTCGAGGACGGCGACAGCGCCAACAACGACTTCATCGACCTCTCGGGCTATTACGACCACATCTCCGAGCTCTACGCCGACCAGGCCGACGACGGGGTTCTGAACCAGTCCAACGCCGCGGATTCCCGCGGCCAGGCGGTGGATTACTCCGACAACAGCCAGTTCGGCACCGGCAGCCTGACCTTCAAGGGCGCCAGCGCCGACCGCTCCTATTACACCGCCGAGAACACCGGCGTGGTCTGTTTCACCACCGGCACGCTGATCCGCACCGCGCGCGGCGAGGTGCCGATCGAGGCGCTGCGGCCCGGCGACCGGGTCGAGACGCTCGACAACGGGCTGCAGGAGGTGCTCTGGATCGGGCGGCGCCATCTCGGCAAGCGCAAGCTCGCACATGCGCCGCATCTGCTGCCGGTGGAGATCGCGCCGGGGCTCTCGGGCGGCACCGCGCCGCTGGTGGTCTCGCCGCAGCACGGGGTGGTGCTGCGCCAGGACGGCGAGGACATCCTGATGCGCGCGACGCATCTGGCGCGGCTCGACGGCGGCCAGGCACGGGTGATGAACGGCTGCCGCGCGGTGACATACTACCACCTGATGTGCGCCCGCCACGAGGTGATCTTCGCCAATGGCGCGCCGTCGGAGAGCTTCTACCCCGGCCCGCTGGCCCTGGGCGCCCTCGCCGCGCCGATCCGGGCGGAACTGGGGATCCTGTTCCCCGAGATGCTCGGCCGTGCCCCGGACAGCTGGTACGGCGAGAGCGCCCGGCCCTACAGCCGGATGGGCGCCTTGCCCGAGCATTTGAAGGCGCTGACGCCGGCGGCGTGAGGGGGGGAGGGGCTAGTGGTGAGAGACCGGCTGGGATTAGCCGGATCGTTCATCTCTAGACGAACCGCCCTTCCTTAGCCGCACCGCATGCCCGCATCCGAACAACTCGAGACGCGCAGTCACCATGCCCGTCCCCTTGCGCTCGAACAGCGCGCAACGTTCAAAACCCCAGCCCACCCCCTTGCGCCCGAATAGCACCGAAGGTGCCGGGCGCGCGCCGGACCGGCCCGATGGGCCGGCGCTCCTTCGGATGGCGTGCCTATCTCTCCGCTAGCCCTGACCTTGCATGGATAAAGCGCATCGCTCGAAGCGTAGCAGCGCCGGCCCCCGGTCCGGCGCGCGCCCTCGGGTGGAGAGGTCGGAATTGGGGCGGGTGGCGCCGGTAGGTGGTCCGCCCCGGTGCTGCACCTTCACATATCGGGGCGCGCCCGTCGCGGGCACCCAGCTTCGGACCGGACGCCTATCCCGCGCAGAACACCTGCCCAACCGCGTGCCAGACGCCGCCCCAACCGCCCTCCCGGCACCTCCCCGAGAGGGCTTTTTCGTTTCACGCTAACGGCTTGCGGATCCAGCCCTTGGGCGGATTTTGGGCGCCCATGCCGCGACATCCCGCGAAATTGCACGCCATACCGTGCTGCGCCGCAACATGCCGTGACATGCACGCTTTGCGAACACGCACGGCGAAACCCGCCGGGATTTGAAATTCCCGTTATTTCTCAGAAACTTACTGGCGACCCCGCCAGGATTCGAACCTGGAACCTGCCCCTTAGGAGGGGGCTGCTCTATCCAGTTGAGCCACGGGGCCGCTGCGGCGCCTTGTAGCCTCTGCGCCACCGGCTGTCACCCTCCGACGAGGCTGCTTGTAGCCGCCGAGCACAATGGGCTAACCTCTTCTGGCAAGCGACAGATTGAGGATCCGCCCTTGTCGACGACGCCCCCCCGCCCGCTGACCCTGCGCGATGTCTCGGAAGCCTCGGGCGTCTCGGAAATGACCGTCAGCCGGGTGCTGCGCAACCGCGGCGACGTGAGCCAGGCCACCCGCGAAAAGGTGCTCGAAGCGGCGAAATCCCTGGGCTATGTGCCCAACAAGATCGCCGGCGCCCTGGCCAGCCAGCGGGTCAACCTGGTCGCGGTGATCATTCCCTCCTTGCGCAACATGGTCTTCCCCGAGGTCCTCAGCGGCATCAGCGCGGTCCTCGAGGACACCGAGCTGCAGCCCGTCGTCGGCGTCACCGACTACCTGCCCGAGAAGGAAGAGCGCGTCCTCTACGAGATGCTCTCCTGGCGGCCCTCCTCGGTGATCATCGCGGGGCTCGAACATTCCGACGCCTCGCGCGCCATGCTCTCGGCCTCGGGTATCCCGGTCGTCGAGATCATGGACACCGACGGCACGCCGATCGACGCCATGGTCGGCATCTCGCACCGCCGCGCAGGCCGCGAGATGGCCCAGGCGATCCTCAAGGCGGGCTATACCAACATCGGCTTCATGGGCACCAAGATGCCGCTCGACCACCGGGCCCGGAAGCGCTTCGAGGGCTTCACCGAGACGCTCGCCAAGGCCGGGATCGAGGTCATGGACCAGGAATTCTACTCCGGCGGCTCCTCGCTCGCCAAGGGGCGCGAGCTGACCCAGGCCATGCTGGAGCGCACGCCCGAGCTCGATTTCCTCTATTATTCCAACGACATGATCGGCGCGGGCGGGCTTCTCTACCTGCTCGAGGCGGGGATCGACGTGCCCGGCAAGATCGGGCTCGCGGGCTTCAACGACGTCGAGCTCCTGGACGGGCTGCCGCGCCGTCTCGCCACCATGGACGCGGGCCGGACCGAGATCGGCCGCCGCGCCGCGGAGATCGTCGCCACGCTCGTCGACAACCCCCATTCCGAGATCGACCGCATCGTCGAGCTGGCCCCCAAGGTCGCCCCCGGGGACACGCTGAAGAAGCGCTGACGGGTCATCAAGCTGTTACGGAAGGCGCGCTATCCTCGGCCCCGTGTTCGGGCCGCCCGCGCCGGATCGTGACCGCAGCCGGCCCCGCGCCCATTTCAAGCCAGCCTTTCAGCACCAAAGAAGGGGGTGGCCCCGGCCGCCCCCGATTGGCCCCGGCCTGAGACCCGCACGCCTTCCAGAGCCCTGTCCCGCCAGCCGCCCGGAGACATGCAGGAGCCGGGATGCCGCGTTGCAGAAAGAGCGGTGGAAGCCGCGCGGCCCGCGCCATATCTCCCGTGTCAAGGGGAGGATCAACCGTCAACGGAGATCCTGTTATGGCATTCGCAGACACCACCGCAAACACCGGCGCGAGCCGCGGCTTCTTCGGCGCGATTCTCGATTTCTTCGTGCATGTCGCCGAATCGAACTCCCGCGTCCGTCTCGCCCGTGAACTGAACGAGATGAGCGACGAGGAACTGGCCGAACGCGGCCTGAAGCGCACCGACATCGCGCGCCACGTCTACGGCGATCTCTACTACATCTGAGACCGCGCTCGGCAATTTGCCGAAGAAATCGGGCCGGCCCGGGCGATCCCCGGGCGGGCCCGTTTTTTTATGCGCGCGCGGCAGATGCGGACCATGCCCGGCGCGGACACGCCCGCCCAAAGAGGCCCCAAAAGAAAAGGCCGCACCCGAGGGGCACGGCCTTTCCCGATAAGCGGCGCGGAACCGAAAAGGATCAGTTCTGCGCGTAGAATTCGATGACGAGGTTCGGTTCCATCTGGACGGCGAAGGGCACGTCCGAGAGGCCCGGCTGACGCACGAAGGTCGCGGTCATCTTGGAGTGGTCGGCCTCGATGTAGTCCGGCACGTCGCGCTCGGGCAGTTGGCTGGCTTCGATCACCGATGCGAGCTGCTTGGACTTCTCGCGGACCTCGATGACGTCGCCTTCCTTCACGCGGTAGGAGGGGATGTTCACCTTGCGGCCGTTCACCAGCACGTGGCCGTGGTTCACGAACTGGCGCGCGGCGAAGACGGTCGCCACGAACTTCGCGCGGTAGACCACCGCGTCGAGGCGGCGCTCCAGCAGGCCGATCAGGATCTCGCCGGTGTCTCCGCGCAGGCGCTCGGCTTCGGCGAAGATGCGGCGGAACTGCTTCTCGGTCAGGTCGCCGTAATGGCCCTTGAGCTTCTGCTTGGCGCGCAGCTGCAGACCGAAGTCGGACATCTTGCCCTTGCGGCGCTGGCCGTGCTGGCCGGGGGCGTATTCACGCTTGTTGACCGGGGACTTCGGGCGACCCCAGATGTTTTCGCCCATCCGGCGGTCGAGCTTGTACTTGGCAGAGGTGCGTTTGGTCACCGTCTGATCTCCTTCTGATGCGGCGCCGGACGGGTGGTCGGCCCGGAGCCTTGGAAGGGCGTTGTCCTCTGGGCGCTTTGCGGTGCATCGCACCGGCCCTGACAGGCATCCCCTTGCGGGGGCCACCAACACCAATGAAGGCGCGCTTATATCGCCCGCGGGCGCGGTGTCAACTGGGCAGAATGCGGGCCTGCGTTAAGCGCCCGGTAAGGCGCGCGGGGGCAGGATATGCGCGGGCCCGTTCCGCCACCCCGGTGCCGGGGGTGATGCGGGGGGCGGGCCCCTGGTGGGGGCCGGTGCGCGGTGCCCTGCGCCTCACCGCCATCCGGGCCGCCGCCGGGTGGCCTTTATGAAGGAGATGCGCCCTGCGATCCATGCACCCCCTGCCGCCCGAGGATGCGGCGCGCCACGGGCCGGGTGACCGGCCCCCGCGCGATCCCGCGCCGCCGCCCGATCCCGAGGCGCCGCGCAACGCGCTTGATGCGTTGGCGCGGCTGCACAGCCACGAGGCCCCGCGCACCGCCGCCGCCGCGATCCGCGCGCGGCAGGTGCAACTGGCCTATCAGCCGATCGTGCAGGCCCGCGACGCCGAGAAGGTGGCCTTCCACGAAGGGCTGGCCCGGGTCTTCGACCCGCAGGGCCGAATCATTCCCGCCCGCGACTTCATCACCGAGATCGAGGAGGAAGAGGCCGGGCGCCTGCTCGACTGCCTGGCGCTTGGAAAGGGGTTGCGGGTGCTGGCCCGGCACCGGGGCATCCGGCTGTCGCTGAACCTCTCGGCCCGCTCCATCGGCTTTCAGAAATACACCACGCTCCTGTCGCAGGCGCTGACCGCCGATCCCGGCATCGCCGAGCGGCTGATCCTCGAGGTGACCGAGGAATCGGCCCTGCGCCTGCCCGAGCTGGTCACCGACTTCATGCGCCACTACGGGGCCGAAGGAGTGAGCTTCGCGCTCGACAATTTCGGCGCCGGGCCCACCAACCTGCGCACGCTGACGCGCTTTCCCTTCGACATCCTGAAGATCGACGGCGGCATCATGCGCGGGCTCAGCGAAGAGGGAGAGAAACAGGTCCTCCTGCGCGCCGTGCTGGCACTGGCGCGCGAGCTGGACGTCTTCACCATCGCCCAGGGCATCGAGAGCCAGCCCGACGCCGAGCTCGCGGCCGAGGCCGGGGTCGACTGCCTGCAGGGCTATTTCTACGCCGCCCCGACGCTGACCCCGCCCTGGCAGCCGCCCGGTGTGGGCTGAGGGGGGAGCGCAGCTCAGAGCGCTCAGGGCACCACGTCGCCACCGCTTGCGCACACACTAAAGCAGGTCTCGATGCAGCCGCCGGGTGCGGGATGAGGAGCGGGTCGCGGCCGAGGCCGTCCCGGCGCGACACCGCCGCCGCGCCCACTCGCATGGGCATCATCGCAGCCCCAACTCAAGCCCGCATGGGGCGCGCCCCAACTCACGCCCGCATCAGCGTCGCTCACCACCCCCGCAGGCACCACGCGCGCCCACCACGCACGCAGCCATCCCGGCCTCCCCCACGCGCGCACGCCACAGGACCGGCATCGATATTGCCCGTTCCACTTGCATCCTTTACCACGGGCCCAAAGCGACGGGCCCGCCGCGATGCGGCCCCGCGCCAGTGCACGAGAGGAGACCGCACATGACCAACATCGTGATCGCGTCCGCCGCCCGCACCGCGGTGGGCAGCTTCAACGGCGCTTTCGCCGCCACCCCGGCCCACGATCTCGGCGCCGCGGTGCTCGAGGCGCTGGTCGCCCGCGCCGGCATCGACAAATCCGAGGTCTCCGAGACGATTCTCGGCCAGGTGCTGACCGCCGCCCAGGGCCAGAACCCCGCCCGCCAGGCGCATATCAACGCCGGCCTGCCGCAGGAAAGCGCGGCCTGGGGCATCAACCAGGTCTGCGGCTCGGGCCTGCGCGCCGTGGCGCTTGGCGCCCAGCACATCATGCTCGGCGATGCCGAGATCATCTGCGCCGGCGGCCAGGAAAGCATGTCGCTCTCGGCCCATGCCGCGCATCTGCGCTCGGGCCACAAGATGGGCGACGTGAAATACATCGACACGATGATCCGCGACGGCCTCTGGGACGCCTTCAACGGCTACCACATGGGCAACACCGCCGAGAATGTCGCCGAGAAGTGGCAGATCGGCCGTGAACAGCAGGACGAATTCGCCCTGGCCTCGCAAAACAAGGCCGAGGCCGCCCAGAAGGCCGGCAAGTTCGACGACGAGGTCGTGCCCTTCACCGTCAAGACCCGCAAGGGCGACATCGTGGTCGACAAGGATGAATACATCCGCCACGGCGCCACCATCGAGAACATGCAGAAGCTGCGCCCGGCCTTCGCCAAGGACGGCACGGTCACCGCGGGCAACGCCTCGGGCATCAACGACGGCGCCGCCGGCGCGCTCCTGATGTCGGCCGAGGCCGCCGAGAAGCGCGGCATCGAGCCGCTCGCGCGCATCGTCTCCTATGCGACCGCGGGCCTCGACCCGGCGATCATGGGCGTCGGCCCGATCCACGCCAGCCGCAAGGCGCTCGAGAAGGCGGGCTGGAAGCCCGAGGACCTCGACCTCGTGGAGGCCAACGAGGCCTTCGCCGCCCAGGCCTGCGCGGTGAACAAGGACATGGGCTGGGACCCCTCGATCGTGAACGTGAACGGCGGCGCCATCGCCATCGGCCACCCGATCGGCGCCTCCGGCGCGCGGGTCCTGAACACGCTGCTCTTCGAGATGAAGCGCCGCGGCGCCAAGAAGGGCCTCGCCACGCTCTGCATCGGCGGCGGCATGGGCGTCGCCATGTGCGTCGAGCGCCCGTAACGGCATAGCGGCGAAGAAGGCGGGGCCCGGACCCCGCCTTTTTTGTCTCTGCCGAGGCCGTCATGCGCCAGGTGCTGCCCCATAGCCCCGACCAGATCGTCTTTTCAGGCGGCGGGCTGCGCTGTTTCTGGCAGGGCGGCTTCATGACCGAACTGGCCAAGGACAGGGCGCTTGCGCCCGCGCGGGTCACCGGCGTCTCGGGCGGCGCGCTGGCCGGGGCGGCCTATCTCGGCGGGGTGGAACATCACCTCCTGTCCGAGATGTGCGCGGCCTTCGCCGAACAGGACAGCAACCTCGACCTTTTCCAAAAGGGCGAGAGCGGCCTGACCCCACATCAGACCATCTACTGCGAGGTGGTCGACCGGGTGCTCGACGATGAGGTCGCCCGCCGCATCGCCGAGGGCCCGCAGTTCCAGGTGCTGATCGCCCATCCGCCGCCGCATCTGCCGCCGATGATCTCGGGCGCGGCCATGACGCTGGCCTATGAGGCGGAGCTGCACACGGTCAACGCCCCGCATTTCGGCTGGGCCGAGAAGCTCGGGCTCGATTACAGCCTGGTCGATGCCAATGCCGCCACGCGCGCGGGCAAGCTCTCCGAGCTGGTCTGCGCCGCCGCGGTGATCCCGCCGGTCTTCGAGCCGCCGCTCTGGGACGGCCGCCCGGTGGTCGACGGCGGCATGGCCGACCAGGCCCCCATGCCCGAGCCCGACGAAGGCCGGACGATGATCCTGCTGACCCGCGCCTACCGAAGGCTGCCCGAGGATCCGAACCGCCATTACCTGCACCCCAGTGACGAGACGCCCGCCGACAAGATCGATTTCACCGACCCGCAGAAGCTGCGCGACACCTGGGCACAGGGCGCCAGCGATGCCCGGCGGCTGCTTGACGGGGCAGGAGAGAAGTGATTTTCGTTAAGCAATAAAGTTGCGCATCAAGGGAGGTTCCGCGCAACAACAAGATAAGCACACGCGATAAAAGGAGGATTTCATGGGACGTGTAGCAGTTGTGACTGGCGGCAGCCGGGGGATCGGGGCCGCCATTTCCAAGGCGCTCAAGGCCGAGGGCTATTCCGTGGCCGCGACCTATGCCGGCAACGACGAGAAGGCCAAGGCCTTCACCGATGAGACCGGCATCAAGACCTACAAGTGGGACGTGGCCGATTACGACAGTTCCAAGGCCGGGCTGGCCCAGGTCGAGGCCGACCTCGGCCCGATCGAGGTCGTCGTCGCCAATGCCGGCATCACCCGGGACGCGCCCTTCCACAAGATGACGCCCGAGCAGTGGCACCAGGTGATCGACACCAACCTGACCGGCGTCTTCAACACCGTGCACCCGATCTGGCCGGGCATGCGCGAGCGCGGCTTCGGGCGGATCATCGTGATCTCCTCGATCAACGGTCAGAAAGGCCAGTTCGCCCAGGTGAACTACGCCGCGACCAAGGCCGGCGACCTCGGCATCGTGAAAAGCCTCGCCCAGGAAGGCGCGGGCAAGGGCATCACCGCCAATGCGATCTGCCCGGGCTACATCGCGACCGAAATGGTCATGGCGGTGCCCGAGAAGGTGCGCGACGCGATCATCGGCCAGATCCCGACCGGCCGCCTCGGCGAGCCCGAGGAAATCGCGCGCTGCGTGACCTTCCTGGCCTCCGAGGATTCGCAGTTCATCAACGGCTCGACGATCTCGGCCAACGGCGGGCAGTTCTTCGTCTGATCCCCGGCGCCTTGTCCGGCTTGAGAGGGCGCGTCCGCCGGGCGCGCCCTTTTTCCTTGGCGCGAAACGCAGGGCAAGTTCTGTTCACCCGCGCACCATCATGGTGAGCGCCCGCCGGTTATCCGCCCTCATGCACAGCGCTATATCTGCCCCAAGACCAGATGGAGACCCAGCATGATCAAGGAAATCAACGGGCTGCACCACGTCACCTCGCTGGCGTCCGATGCCCAGACCAACAATGACTTCTTCACCCGCACCCTCGGGCTGCGCCGGGTCAAGAAGACGGTGAATTTCGACGCACCCGAGGTCTACCACCTCTATTACGGCGACGCCGAAGGCACGCCGGGCACGGTGATGACCTATTTCCCCTTCCAGGGCGCGCGGCGCGGCAAGGCCGGCACCGGCGAGGTCGGGACCACCGTCTTCTCGGTGCCGAAGGGCGCCCTGCCCTATTGGGAGAGCCGCCTGACCGAGGCCGGGACCGCGAATCTCACCCGCGACAGCCGCTTCGGCGCGGCGCGGCTGCGGTTTTCCGGCCCCGACGGCGACGGCTTCGCCCTGACCGAAACCGAGGAGGACCCCCGTGCCCCCTGGACCGGCGGCGGCGTGCCCGAGGAGGCCGCGATCCGCGGCTTCCACTCCACCGACATGCGGCTGGCCGACCCCGGCGCCACGGCCGAGCTCTTGCGCTTCATGGGCTACGAGGAGGCCGACACCCAGGGCGAGGTGACGCGCTTTCACGTGCCCGGCGGCAATGCGGCCAATGTCATCGACCTGACCCGGGTGAACGCCCCCATGGCCGACCAGGGCGCGGGCTCGGTGCACCACGTGGCCTTCGCCGTGGAGGACCGCGCGGCGCAGCTTTCGGTGCGCAAGGCGCTGATGGACACCGGCTACCAGGTCACCCCGGTGATCGACCGCGACTACTTCTGGGCGATCTACTTCCGCACCCCGGGCGGAGTGCTCTTCGAGGTGGCCACCAACGAGCCGGGCTTCGACCGCGACGAGGACAGCGCGCATCTCGGCCAGGCGCTGAAGCTGCCGAGCCAGCACGAACACCTGCGCGAGATCCTCGAGGCGCGCTACCTGGAGCCGATCCGTGACTGATTCCGCCTACCACTATGCCGAGACCGAGGGCGCCCCCGGGCGCCCCCTGGTCTTCACCTTCCACGGCACCGGCGGCAGCGAGGCGCAGTTCCACCGCATCGCCTCGGACCTGGTGCCCGGGGCGCATGTGATCTCGCCGCGAGGCGATGTCTCGGAGATGGGCGCGCTGCGCTATTTCCGCCGCCGGGGCGAAGGGCGCTACGACATGGAGGACCTGGCCCGGCGCCGCGCGGTGATGGGCGAGTTCCTCGCCGCCCAGAAAGCGCGGGTCGGCGCCTCGCGGGTGATTGGCCTGGGTTATTCCAACGGCGCCAATATCGCCGCGGCGGTGGCCTTCGAGATACCAGAGCTCTTCACCGACCTGGCGCTCCTGCATCCGCTGATCCCCTGGGAGCCCGCGCCGGAACCGCGGCTGGCCGCGCTTCGCGTGCTGATCACCGCCGGACGGCGCGACCCGATCTGCCCGCCGGATCTGACCGAGGCGTTGCCAAGCTACCTGGCCGCGCAAGGAACCCCGGTCGAGACGCATTGGCACCCGGGCGGGCACGAGATCGCCCAAAGCGAGGTCACGGCGCTGAGCGCCTTCCTGGCCGACTGAGCGGCCCGCGCGCGGAATAAAAAACGCCCCCGGAGGCGCGGCGCTCAGCCGTCGCTTCGGGGGCGTTTCGCATCTGCGCGCGGGTCGTCGGGCGGGCCTGCCGCCTGCGGCCCCTAGCGGCGCGCAAACAGCGCGGACCAGAGCGCCGCAACCGCGGCGCCCCGGGCGTCATGGGCACGCCGGATCGCGGCGCGATGTCGTCTGTCGATGGGCGATTCCAACATGGCTTGCTCCTTTTGCATCGAAAAATTCTTGACCTCCTCTCATATGGACCTTGCCATGAGCGCCGACAAACGAGAGGTTTTAGCCCATCAGTTAAGAATATCTTGAGTGACATGCCCGACCGCCTTCCGCCCCTGACCGCCCTGCGCGCCTTCGACGCCGCAGCGCGGCATCTGTCCTTCGCCAAGGCGGCGGAGGAGCTGAACGTCACACCCGCGGCTTTGTCCTTTCAGATCAAGTCGCTGGAGGAACACCTGGGCCGCCCGCTTTTCCGACGGCTCAACCGCGCGGTGGAGCTGACCGAAGCCGGGCGCACCCTCGCCCCCGGCGCGGCGCGCGGCTTCGAGACCCTGCAGGGCGCCTGGCAAGAGACCCGGCGGCTGGGCGATGCGCGCACGCTGACGGTCACCGCCGGCCCCGCCTTCACCGCGAAATGGCTGGCGCCGCGCATGTTCGACTTTGCCCAAGCCCACCCCGAGATCGAGATGCGCTTCTCCGCGACCCTGCGCCCGCTCTCCTTCGACCGCGACGAGGTCGACGTGGCGATCCGCTTCGGCCAGCCGGGCAAGCCCGATCCCGCGCTTTTCGAGGCGCCGCTTCTGCGCGACCTTCTGACCCCGATGATGGGCCCGGCGCTGGCCGCGCGTTTCCCGACGCCCGAGAGCCTTCTGGAGGCGCCCCTGATCTTCGATGACAGCATCGCCTTCCTCGGCGACCGCGCGAGCTGGCACCGCTGGTTCGCGGCGGCGGGCATCGAGGCCGACCCGACGCCGGTCGCGCGCTTCGACCAGGCCGACCACGCGGTCGACATGGCTCTGACGGGGCAAGGGGTGATCCTGGGCCGCACCGGCATCGCCGCGCAGGAGCTGCGCGCGGGCCAGCTGGTCGCGCCCTTCGCCACCGCGCTCGACCCCGGCGCGATCTTTCGGTTTCTCTGTCGGAAGGGCGCCGAGTCGCGCCCGCAGATAGCCGCTTTCCGGACCTGGATCGAAGACGAGGTCCGGAAAGTCGAGGCCGCGCTACGTGAGTTCGAGATTCACGACACGCGCGACTGACGGCACCGGCGCGAAGGCCGGTGCCGGATGCCTGGCATCAGTGCATCGTGCCTGCGGACAGGCGCGAAATCTCCTCCTTGAGTCGCAGCTTCTGCTTCTTGAGCTCGGACACACGCAGACCGTCCGCACTTGGGGACTTCTGGGCCTCTTCGACCTTGCTGGACAGCATCGCATGCTTCTTCTTCAGCTCGGACAGATGCGAACTCAGGCTCATGTGGACCTCCTTCAATGCGTGTGGGAACTGAAAGTTCAGCACAGAAGAGGTAATAAGTCACGCTGCAGGCGCAAAATCAGGAAAGCAAAATTGCGCCGATTGTAACTTTCTTAGGCGCCCACCCCGAAGTCGAGCGCCGCACCCTCGCGCAGGACGGCGCGGATGGCGGGCGCGTAGTCCTCGCCGTCGGCCTCGTGGCGGGGGCCCGCGTGCAGAACGATCGGGGCATGCATGCGGAAGGCCGCGCGCCCGCCCTTGCGCCCGCGCAGGATCACCAGCCGGGCGGAGCGCCCCGCCCGGGGCGCCAGGGGCTGCAGCTCGAGGCTGCCCAGGTGCTCTGCCGCCGCCGCCAGAAGCTCGGGCAGCCGCTCGGCGCGGTGGATCATGGTGAAGCGCCCGCCCGGGGCCAGCCGCCGCGCGCCGGTGCTGATCCAGGCCGCCAGCGGTGTCTCCTCGGCCAGCGCCGCCTCGCGGCCCGGGTCGCGCGCCCGGGTCCGGCCCTCGGGGTCGAAATAGGGCGGATTGGCCAGCACGTGGTCGAAGCTCTCGCCGCGGATCTCGGGCGGCAGCGCGGTCAGATCGGCGGTCACGATGCGCGCGCCAAGGCCGTTTTCCTCGGCGTTGCGCCAGGCGAGCTCGGCGTAATCGGCCTGCCGCTCAACGCCGTTCAGGGCCAGCCCGCCGACCCTACGCCCGAGACAGAAGAGCGCAGCCCCCGCCCCACAGCCCAGCTCGAGCACCCGCTCGCCCGGACGCGCCGGCACCGCGGCGGCCAAAAGCACCGGATCGACGCCCGCGCGATAGCCCGCGCGCGGCTGCAGAAGCGTCACCCGCCCGCCCAGGTAGGCGTCGCGGGTCAACGCCTCCTCGGGAAAGACCGGGGCCTCAGCCGTCAAGCGCGACCCCCTGCTCCCAGAGCGCGGTGCGCGCCCGGCCGAGGTCGGCCGTGCGCACCATCAGCCGGCGCGGCAGGATCCCGATGGAGCCTTCGAGGACGCTCATATTTACGTCCAACTCGAAGCTCTCTATACCCTCGTCCTCGAGTATGGCCCGCGCCAAGGGGATGAGCGTGATGTCAGTGGTACGCAACAGTTCTTCCATGGGCGCGATCTAAACCTCTCCTATTTCGACTGTCGAGAGTCAGGAGTCCGCATGAGCCTGGACCACCCACAGCAGAAACCGCACGACCGCCTCGCCGAGGCGCTCTCTGAAGAGATGGGCGCGGTCAATGCGCTGATCCGCGATCGCATGGCCTCCGAGCATGCGCCGCGCATTCCCGAGGTCACGGCGCATCTGGTCGAGGCCGGCGGCAAGCGGCTGCGCCCGATGCTGACGCTCGCGGCGGCGAAGATGTGCGGCTACCCCGGCCCCTATCACCTGCATCTCGCGGCGACGGTGGAGTTCATCCACACCGCGACGCTCCTGCATGACGACGTGGTGGACGAAAGCGCCCAGCGCCGCGGGCGGCCCACGGCGAACCTTTTGTGGGACAACAAGTCGAGCGTGCTGGTCGGCGACTACCTTTTTGCGCGCTCCTTCCAGCTCATGGTCGAGACCGGCAACCTGCGGGTGCTCGACATCCTGGCCAATGCCGCCGCCACCATCGCCGAGGGCGAGGTGCTGCAGCTCTCCGCCGCGCAGGACCTGAAGACCACCGAGGAGATCTACCTGAAGGTGGTGCGCGGCAAGACCGCCGCGCTGTTCTCGGCGGCGACCGAGGTCGGCGGGGTGATCGCCGGGGTCGAGGAACGCCAGGTGCAGGCGCTTTTCGCCTATGGCGACGCGCTGGGGATCGCCTTCCAGATCGTCGACGACCTCCTGGACTACCAGGGCGACGCCAAGGCGACCGGCAAGAACGTCGGCGACGACTTCCGCGAGCGCAAGCTGACCCTGCCGGTGATCAAGGCCGTCGCCGCCGCCGATGCCGAGGAACGCGCCTTCTGGGTCCGGGTGATCGAGAAGGGCCGCCAGGAGGAGGGCGACCTCGACCATGCGCTGGCGCTGCTCGACCGGCACGGCGCGCTCGCGGCGACCCGCGCCGACGCGCTGGCCTGGGCGGAGACCGCGAAGACCGCCATGGCCGAGCTGCCAGAGAGCGACTTCCGCGACATGCTGCGCGATCTGGCCGACTACGTGGTCGCGCGGATCAGCTGACGCTTGCGCCGGGGGCGCGGGCTTGCCACCATCGCGGCCCGTGACCGGAGCCCCGTGACCCCATGCGCAAGACCCCTGCCCACCTGAGCCTCCTGGCCGCCGCCCTGCCCATGGCGGCCGTCGCGGCGGATCTGCCCGACCCGGTGACCGAGGCCGACTACCGCGCGGTCTCCGAGGCCGAGGCGCGGCTGGGCCAGCAGCTCTTCTACGACCCGATCCTGTCGGGCAACCGCTCGGTCGCCTGCGCCACCTGCCACCACCCCGCTTTCGGCACCTCGGACGGGCTCTCGCTGGGCCTTGGCGACGGCGGCACGGGCCTCGGTCCGAAGCGCGTCACCGACCCCGAGAACCCGCCCGAAGCGCGGGTGCCGCGCTACGCTCAGGCGCTCTGGAACCTCGGCGCGCATGAGTTCCGGGTGATGTTCCACGACGGCCGCGTCGAGGTCCGCGAGGACGGCTCGATCCGCACGCCCCTGGGCGAGGACATGGTGGGCGATTTCGCCTCGCTCCTCTCGGCGCAGACCATGTTCCCGGTGCTTTCCGCCGACGAGATGGCCGGCCACTACGGCGAGAACGAGGTCTCCAAGGCCGTGCGCCAGGGGCGGCTGACCGGCCCCGGCGGCGCCTGGGACATCATCGCCCGGCGCGTGGCGGGCGTTGAGGAATATGCCCGGGCCTTCGCCGCGCTCGACCCCGCGATCAGCAGCCCCGACGAGATCACCTTCACCGCCATCTCGGATGCCATCGCCGCCTTCATCGAGCTGGAATGGCGCTCCGACGACAGTCCCTTCGACGCCCACCTGAGGGGCCAGGCCCCCCTGCCCGAGCCCGCGCGGGCCGGCATGGCGCTGTTCTACGGAGAGGCCGGCTGCGCGGAATGCCACTCCGGCAAGTTCCAGACCGACCATGGCTTCCACGCCATGGGCGATATGCAGCTCGGCCCCGGCAAGGCCGCCGCTTTCGAGAGCCATTTCCGCGACGAGGGGCGGATGCGGGTCACCGGCGATCCCGCCGACGCCTACGCCTTCCGCACGCCTTCGCTGCGCAATGTCACCACCACCGCGCCCTACGGCCATGCGGGCGCCTATCGCGACCTCGGGGCCTATCTGCGCCACCACGCCGCCCCGCGCGCGGGGCTTGAGGGCTACGAGCCGCAGGTGGTGCTGCCGGTCTTCGAAGGCCCGGACTGGGCGGTGCGCGAGGATGCCCGGGAAATCGCCGCCATAGCCGCGGCGGCGCGCGTCGAGGCGCCGGGGCTGACGGAGCCGGAAGTCGAAGCGATCCTCGCCTTCCTCGAGACGCTGACCGATCCCGTCGCGCTAGAAGGGCGGCTCGGCGTGCCGAAGACGGTGCCGAGCGGCCTGCCGGTGCCTACTCCCTGATCAGCCGGTGGGCTTGGTTGGCCTTGAGCGTCACCGGCGGGAAGACCGTGCCGTCCGGCCAGGTGACGCTGACCTCGGCCTCCCTGGCTTCTCCGAGCCCCCAGTGCAGCGGCAGGGCGCTGCCGCCCGCGTGACCGCCGCCAATTGTGACCTCCTGCTCGCGGCCCGCGACGCGGATCCGCGCGCCCACCGCGCGGGGGTTGGCGCCCCGCTGGTCGAGCGCGAGCGTCAGCCAGTTGCCGGTCTCCGGGGTCACGTTGCGGTATAGCTCCATGCCCGCGCGGCGGTTCACCACCACGAGGTCGCGCCGCCCGTCGCCGTCGAGATCCGCCAGCGCCGCCCCGCGCGACCGCTCCAGCCCCGCGACGCCCGCCGCCTCGGCGGCCTCGGAGAAGCTGCCGTCAGCGCCCTGCATCAGAAGGTTGTTGGGGTCCTGCATCGCCATGCCGGGCATCTGGTCGACATTGCCCTTGGCGATGAAGAGGTCGTCCCGCCCGTCGTTGTCGACGTCGCCGAACTCCGCGTGCCAGCCGGTCGAGGGCCGCCCGTCGCCGCCGGTGAAGGGCCGGGTGGCATAGGTGCCGATCCCGTAGGGCGCGGCGCTGTAGCCCTCGGGGCCGGCGATCTGCAGGAGCTGGTCGCCCATGGAGGTCAGCATGACTTCGTCGCGGCCGTCGCCGGTCAGGTCGCGCGCGGCGATGCCCATGCCCCAGAGCATCGGCCCGTCCCATCCGTCCGCCTCGGTCAGGAAGCGGCGCTCGGCGATGTCCCACATCTGCTCGGCCCCGCCCCGGACGTAATAATGCCGGTCGTTGGAGATCCGCAGCGTCGGCCCCCCGCGCCAGTCCTGGGCCGCCAGCATGGAGAGCGGGCAGAAGCCGGGGGACAGCACCTCGGCGCTGTAGCCGCCCGGGCCCGGGCGCAGGATGGTATTGCTGTCGCAGGCCTCGAAAGGCCCCTCGGGGTCGCTGCGGTCGACGTAATGGCCCACCGCCAGCGTCGGGCGGTCGTCGCCGGGCTCCCACCAGGCGGTGAAGGCGGTCGACCATTGGTCGCTTGTGGGCAGGCCGATCTCTTCGGTCCCGTCGCGGAAACCGCAGGCGCCGTCACCCAGAAGCGCGAGGTCCGGGCCGACGCGCATGACGTAGAGGTCGAGCGCCCCGTCCCGGTCGAGATGCAGCGGGTAGGCCCCGGTCACGCCTTTCAGGTCAGGCAGCACCCCGGGCACAAACTCCATGCCGCCACGATTGAGGAAGAGCGCCGCGGGCGCCGCGCCCCCGGCGGCGAACAGCTCGGGCAGCGCGTCGCCGTCGCAGTCGAGGACCGCCACGCCGCCACCGACGAAATGCTCCCAGCCGCCGGAATAGACGTGATCGGCAAGCGGCCCCGCCACCGGCTCGAAGCGCGGCGCGCCCTCGCCCGCGACAGTCTGCCCCGCCAAGGGCAGCGCCACGAGCCCCGCCAAAGCCGCGCATGTCGCAAGATGCCTCATCCCGCACCTCCCAAAAGCCGGTCCGTTTCGGCCGAGAGCGCCAGCGCCGAGGCGCCCCGCGCCCAGACCAGGTCGCCCCAGGCGTGGATCTCGATCCGCGCGGGGCTGCGGCCCTCGTTCAGCGACAGCGCCGCCACCTCGGAGAGCACCTCGTCGGCGTAGAGGTAGTCGTAGCGCATCCGCGCGCCCGACAGGATGATCAGCTCGGGATCGAAGAGCTGCACCACGTTCGACAGCCCCAGCGACAGGTAGCGCCCGGCGCGCTGGAAGATCGTCCGCGCGGCGCGGTTGCCGGCGCGGGCCTCCTGGAACAGCTCCTCGATGATCGCCTGCGGGGCCTTGGCCGCATGCGGCCCGTGATCGAGCGCGATCGCGGCCTCGCGGGCCAGCGCGTAATCGGCCACATAGGCCTCGAGGCAGCCGCGCTTGCCGCAGCGGCAGAGCGCCCCGTCGAGCTGCACCTTGGTGTGGCCCAGCTCCAGCCCCATGCCGCGCGCGCCGCGGAAGGGCTGGTTGCCCAGCACCATGCCCATGCCGACGCCCTGCTCGATGGTGACCACGGCGAAGTCCTTCTTGCCGCGCCCGGCGCCGAACCAGAGCTCGGCGAGGCTCAGCATGTTCACGTCGTTGTCGAGATGCACCGGCACCCCGAGCCGCGCCTCGAGCGTGGCCTTCAGCTCGATGTCGGTGTCGCGGAAGAGCGGCGACCAGGTGACCTGCCCGCGGTCGTGGTCGATCAGCCCCGGCAGGCCCACGGCGACGGCGGCGACCGGATCGGCGGGATCGCCCGCCGCGGCGCGCGCGTCGCGTATGATGCGCTCGAGCTCGGCCAGCCGCGCCTCGGTCGAGAGCCGCCCGGTGGTGCCCGGCTCGGTGGCCGCCCCGCAGTGGCGCCCGGCGAAATCGGTGATCACCGCCGAATGCACCTGGTCCGAGAGCTTCACGCCGACCACGCGGCCGGCGCCGCCCACCACCCGGAGCGCGATCGGCGGGCGGCCCCGGACCGGCGCGCGGTCGGTCTCCTCGACCTCCTCGAGAAGGCCGCGCTGGATCAGGTCGGCGCTGATCTGGGTGACCGAGCCGGCGCTGATCCCGACCGCCCGGGCGATGTCGGCGCGGGTCGCGCGGCCCTCGGCACGGACATGCTCGAATACCTGTTGCCGCAACGGTTTCGCCTCGGCATGGTCATGTCCGAGAAGCGGACCGCAGCCCCCCGCGCCTCCCGAATCGGACGGATCGGGCGACGCGCCCAGCGCCTCTATTTTCTTCACATCGCGAATATAACCCGCGTGGTCGCTGGACATAATGACCTCTCGCCAGCGGAATGCTGGCCCTCCCAGGGCTGCATTCCGGCACTTTCTGCCCTCTTCTGTCAATTTTATTTTGACAGGTGAAGAAAATATCCGCATCGTCCCGGACCAGGGTCACAAGACTCGCCGTCCGTCCTTTGCGGCTGACGGGATTCAAGGGAGGAACATATGCATAAGGCAATTCTCGCCGCCGTCGTCGCGACGGTCGGCTTCAGCTCCGCGGCGCTTGCCGCGAGCCACGAATCGCTCACCGTCGGGGTGAGCTGGTCGAACTTCCAGGAAGAGCGGTGGAAGACCGACGAGGCGGCGATCAAATCGGCGCTCGATGCGGCAGGCGCCGACTACGTCTCGGCGGACGCGCAGTCCTCCTCGGCCAAGCAGCTCTCCGACGTGGAAAGCCTGATCGCCCAGGGCGTCGACGCGCTGATCATCCTGGCCCAGGACGCCCAGGCCATCGGCCCCGCCATCGACGCGGCCTTCGCCGAGGGCATCCCGGTGGTCGGCTACGACCGCCTGATCGAGGACGACCGCGCCTTCTACCTGACCTTCGACAACGTCGAGGTCGGCCGCATGCAGGCCCGCGCCGTGCTCGAGGCGCAGCCCACCGGCAACTACGTGATGATCAAGGGCTCGCCGACCGACCCCAACGCCGACTTCCTGCGCGGCGGCCAGCAGGAGGTCCTGCAGGAGGCGATCGACGCCGGTGACATCACCATCGTCGACGAGGCCTATACCGACCAGTGGCTTCCGGCCAACGCCCAGCGCAACATGGAGCAGATCCTGACCGCGCAGGACAACAACGTCGACGCGGTCGTGGCCTCCAACGACGGCACCGCCGGCGGCGCCGTGGCGGCGCTGACCGCCCAGGGCATGGAAGGCATCCCGGTCTCGGGCCAGGACGGCGACCACGCGGCGCTGAACCGCATCGCCCAGGGCACGCAGACCGTCTCGGTCTGGAAGGACGCCCGCGACCTCGGCCAGCGCGCCGGTGAAATCGCGCTCGAACTGGCCGGCGGCACCGAGATGTCGGCGATCGAGGGCGCCGAGGAATGGACCTCGCCCGCGGGCACCACGCTCTGGGCCGAGTTCCTCGAGCCGGTGCCGGTGACCGCCGACAACCTGACCGTGGTGGTCGAGGCCGGCTGGATCGACCAGGAGAAGCTCTGCCAGGGCGTCGAGGGCGGTCCCGCCCCCTGCAACTGATCCAAGCCTGAGAAAAGGCCCCCCGCGGACGGCGGTTCCGCGGGGGCGCCACGCCACGCACCGCGCCATTCATCCCGTGCCGGGACCCGCCTGACGTCGCGCCCGGTCCGAGCACAAACGAGCCAATCCCATGACCGATACGACCCAAGCCGCGTCCCCTGGCGCGCCGAAGCGCCGATCTATCTGGAAAAGCCTCGAGATCGACCCGCGCCTGCTGGGCATGATCGGGGCCTTCATCCTCATCGCGCTCATCTTCAACATGCTCACCGGCGGCCGCTTCCTGACGCCGCGCAACATCTTCAACCTGACGATCCAGACGGTCTCGGTGGCGATCATGGCCACGGGCATGGTCTTCATCATCGTCACCCGGCACATCGACCTCTCGGTCGGCGCGCTTCTGGCCACCTGTTCGGCGGTCATGGCGATGATGCAGACCGATTGGCTTCTGGGGCTGGGCTTCGAGCTGGGCCACCCGGCGCTGCCCTGGATCGCCATCGGCGCGGGGCTCGTGGTCGGCACGCTGATCGGCGCCTTCCAGGGCTACCTCGCGGGCTATCAGGGCATCCCAGCCTTCATCGTGACGCTGGGCGGGCTTCTGGTCTGGCGCAACGTCGCCTGGTATCTGACCAACGGCCAGACCATCGGGCCGCTCGACGAGACCTATGTCGCCTTCGGCGGCATCCAGGGCACGCTCGGCACCACCTGGAGCTGGGTCGTCGGCCTGATCGCCGTGGCCGCGGCGCTGCTCGCACTGATGTCGGCGCGGCGCAACAAGGTCGCCCATGGCTTCCACGTCAAGCCGCTCTGGGCCGAGGGCGTGGTCGCCGGCCTCATCGCCATCGGCATCCTGGGCTTCGTCTGGATCCTGACCTCCTACGAGATCCCCCAGCGGGTGCTGGAGCGTGACTTCGAGGCCGCGGGCCGGGTCCTGCCGGAAGGCTACACCGCCTCCTACGGGCTGCCCTTCTCGGTCCTGGTGCTGATCGCCGTGGCGGTGGTCATGACCGTGATCGCCACTCGCACCCGGCTCGGGCGCTACATCTTCGCCGCCGGCGGCAACCCCGACGCGGCGGAGCTCTCGGGCATCAACATCCGCTTCCTGACGGTCAAGGTCTTCGCCATCCTCGGCGCGCTCTGCGCGATCTCGGCGGTGGTCGCCTCGGCCCGACTGGCCAACCACACCAACGACATCGGCACGCTCGACGAGCTGCGCGTCATCGCCGCGGCGGTGATCGGCGGCACGGCGCTGTCGGGCGGCATCGGCACGATCTACGGCGCCATCCTCGGCGCGCTGATCATGCAGTCGCTGCAGTCCGGCATGGCGATGATGGGCGTCGACGCGCCCTTCCAGAACATCGTGGTCGGCGGCGTCCTCGTGCTCGCCGTGTGGATCGACATCCAGTACCGCAAATGGACGGGAGAGGGAAAATGACGACTCCCCTGGTCGAACTGAAGAACATCTCGATCGCCTTCGGCGGCATCCAGGCGGTGGACGACGTGTCCATCGACCTGATGCCCGGCGAGGTCGTCGGCCTACTGGGTCACAACGGCGCCGGCAAGTCGACGCTGATCAAGATCCTCTCGGGCGCCTACCGGATGGATTCCGGCGAGATCCGCATCAACGGCGAGAAGGTCGAGATCAACTCGACCCGCGACGCCCGGCGCCACAACATCGAGACGATCTACCAGACGCTGGCGCTGGCGGACAATCTCGACGCCGCCTCGAACCTCTTCCTGGGGCGCGAGCTGGTGAACGCGCTGGGGCTGGTCGACGACGCCAAGATGGAGGCCGAGACCCGCAAGATCATGGCGCGGCTGAACCCCAACTTCAAAAAGATCACCGAGCCGGTCTCGGCGCTCTCGGGCGGTCAGCGGCAGTCGGTGGCCATCGCGCGGGCGGTCTATTTCAACGCCAAGATCCTGATCATGGACGAGCCCACAGCGGCGCTCGGCGTGCATGAGACGCAGATGGTCGCGGATCTGATCAAGGAGCTGAAGGCCCAGGGCCTCGGCATCTTCCTGATCAGCCACGACACCCGCGAGATGCTCGACCTCTGCGACCGGGTCTCGGTGATGAAGAACGGCCAGCTGGTCGGCACCGAGAGGGTCGAGGACGTCACCGAGGACGACATCCTGTCGATGATCATCCTGGGCAAGAACCCCCGCGACAAGGCGGTGGCCTAAGGCCCCCGAACGGAGAGAGCGCCATGTATATCGGGCTCGACCTCGGCACCTCCGGCGTCAAGGCGGTGCTGATCGACGCGGCGCAGGAGATCCGCGCCGAGAAGACCGCGCCGCTTAAGGTGGCGCGGCCCCACCCCGGGTGGTCCGAACAGGCCCCCGAGGACTGGTGCGCCGCGGCCTCCGCGGCCATCGCCGGGCTGGGGGACCTCTCTGCCGTGCGCGCCATCGGGCTTTCGGGCCAGATGCATGGCGCCACGCTTCTGGGCGCCGACGACCGGCCGCTGCGCCCGGCGATCCTCTGGAACGACACCCGCGCCGCCGCCGAGGCCGCCGCGCTCGACGCCGACCCGCGCTTCCGCGCGATCACCGGCAATATCGTCTTCCCCGGCTTCACAGCGCCCAAGCTCGCCTGGGTCAAGACGCATGAACCACAGGTCTTCGCCGCCTGCCGCCGGGTGCTCCTGCCCAAGGACTACCTGCGGCTCTGGTTGACCGGCGAGGCGGTGGCCGAGATGTCGGATGCCGCCGGCACCTCCTGGCTCGACACCGGCGCGCGGGACTGGTCCGAGCCGCTCCTGGCCGCGACCGACCTCTCGCGCGATCTCATGCCCCGGCTGGTGGAGGGCTCCGAGCCCTCGGGCACCCTGCGCCCGGAACTGGCCCAGCGCTGGGGCCTGCCCGAAGGCGTGGTGGTCGCGGGTGGCGGCGGCGACAACGCCGCCTCGGCGATCGGCTGCGGGGTGGTCCGCGCCGGCGAGGCCTTCGTCTCGCTCGGCACCTCGGGGGTGCTGTTTGCCGCCGCCGACGCCTATCAGCCCGCGCCTGAAACCGCGGTGCACAGCTTCTGCCACGCCCTACCGGACACCTGGCACCAGATGGGGGTGATCCTGGCAGCGACCGATGCGCTCAACTGGTATGCGCGCTCCGCGGGCACCGAGGCCGCGACGCTGACCGGCGCGCTCGGGTCGCTCGAGGCGCCCGGCCGGGCGCTCTTCCTGCCTTATCTCGGCGGCGAGCGGACCCCGCACAACGACGCCGAGATCCGCGGCGCCTTCCTGCATCTCGACCATGGCGCCGACCAGGCCGCGCTGACCCGCGCGGTCCTCGAAGGCGTCACCTTCGCGATCCGCGACTGTTTCGACGCGCTGACCGCCACCGGCACAAGGATCGAGCGGCTGATCGCCGTGGGCGGCGGCTCGCGTTCGGACTACTGGCTGAGCGCCCTGGCAACCGCGCTCGACCTACCGGTCGAACGCCCCGTCGCGGGTGATTTCGGCGGCGCCTTCGGGGCGGCCCGGCTCGCCATGATGGCCGATGGCGCCGGCCCCGAGATCGCCACGCCCCCCGAGACCGAGCGGGTCTTCGCCCCCGAGTCACCCCTGACCGGCGCCTTTTCCGAGGCCCAGGCCCGCTACCGCGCGGCCTATACCGCACTCAAAGGACTGACATGACCGATTTCTTCAAGGACATTCCCGAGATCCGCTACGCCGGCCCCGAGGCGACCAGCGACTTCGCCTTCCGCCACTACGACCCCGCCGAGACCCTCGGCGGCAAGACCCTGGCCGAGCACCTGCGTTTCTCGGTCGCCTATTGGCATTCCTTCGCCTGGGAGGGCGGCGACCCCTTCGGCGGGCCGACCTTCGAGCGCCCCTGGTTCGGCGAGGGCATGGACCGCGCCAAGATGAAAGCCGATGCCGCCTTCGAGATGTTCCGCATCCTGGGCCAGCCTTTCTTCTGCTTCCACGACGTCGACGTGCGCCCCGAGGGCGCCAATTTCGCCGAGAGCCTCGCCAACCTCGAGGAGATCACCGACTATTTCGGCCCCAAGATGGAAGAGACCGGCACTCGGCTGCTCTGGGGCACCGCCAACATGTTCAGCCATCGCCGCTGGATGTCCGGTGCCGCGACCAACCCCGACCCCGATGTCTACGCCTATGCCGCCGCCACGGTGAAATCCTGCATGGATGCGACCCACAAGCTGGGCGGGGCGAACTACGTCCTCTGGGGCGGGCGCGAGGGCTACGAGACGCTCCTGAACACCGATCTGAAGCGCGAGCGCGACCAGGCCGGGCGGTTCCTCGCCACGGTGGTCGACTACAAGAAGAAGATCGGCTTCGAGGGCGCGATCCTGGTCGAGCCCAAGCCGCAGGAGCCCTCGAAGCACCAATACGACTACGACGTCGGCACGGTCTACGGCTTCCTCAAGGAGTTCGGCCTCGAGGGCGAGGTGCAGATGAACATCGAACAGGGCCATGCGATCCTCGCCGGGCACAGCTTCGAGCACGAGCTGGCCATGGCCGGTGCCTTCGGGATCCTCGGCTCCATCGACATGAACCGCAACGACTACCAGTCGGGCTGGGACACCGACCAGTTCCCCAACAACGTGCCCGAGGTGGCGCTGGCCTATTACGAGGTGCTGAAGGCCGGCGGCTTCTCCAGCGGCGGTACCAATTTCGACGCCAAGCTGCGGCGCCAGTCGCTTGATGCCGAGGACCTGATCCTGGCGCATGTGGGCGGCATGGACGTCTGCGCAGCGGGCTTCAAGGCGGCCTGGGCGATGCTGGAGGACGGCGGCCTGGAGGAGGCCCGCGCCGCCCGCTACGCGGGCTACGACAGCTCCGACGTGCTGGGCCAGGACCTCGGCACGCTCTTCGACCGGGTGCTCGCCCAGGACATCAACCCCAAGCCCCGCTCGGGCCGGCAGGAGCGGCTGGAGAACCTGGTGAACCGGTTCTTGTGAAGAGGGCGGAGCGGGCGGCGGGGCCGCCCGCGCTTGGTGTCTCGTCCGGGGCCGTTCGGCCCCGGCCTCGGGTGTGCCTCCGGCGGGAGGTATTTTGGGCCCGGTCAAGCCTGGGGGTTTGGCGCGCCGGGGGTGAGGGGGCGGCGGGCTTTTGGGGTTGGCTTGGGAGGTGGGTGGTGTGTTTGCCGCGGTGGGTTGAGCGAACGTCCCCGAGCGCTCACTGATTGGACGCACCAGGCTGATCCCCATTGCGCAACCTGCGCCCGAATAGCACCGAAGGTGCCGGGCGCGCGCCGGACCGGCCCTTTGGGCCGGCGCTCCTTGGGATGGAGTGCCTAGTTCGTCTTTCGTCCTGACCTTGTTGGAATAAAGCGCCCCGCTCGGAAGTCAGCAGCGCCGGCCCCGGTCCGGTGCGCGCCCTTTGTTGGGATGGCGGGCGAGGCTGGATGGTGAGGGCGGGGCCAAGCATTCAGGGTGATTGGACGTCGTCGCGGGCTGTGCCTGCCTGGCGGAAAGCGTTGGGCTCAAATCAGATCCTAGGGCGTTGAGGAGGAAAAAAGCCTACGCCTTCACCCCCTCGGGCCGCTTCCCGGTCGCGCGCTCACCCTTTACCCCCTGACCCCGCTCACGGGTTACCTCTCTCTCCACTCACGGGTTCAGCGTCACCGCGCGGACCCACCAGCCGGGCCGGGCCGCGGCGATCCGCTGGGCGGCCGCCTCGGCGGCGCGAAGATCCGCGTAGAGGCCGAAGCAGGTCGCGCCAGACCCGGACATGCGCTGGAAGAGCGCGTCCTCGCCGAGCGCGGAGAGCGCCTCGGCAATCGCGGGGGCCTCGGCCTCGGCGGGGGCGGAGAGGTCGTTGCGGGTCTCGGACAGGAAGGCCGCCACCGCGGCGGGATCGGGCGTTGCGGGCCAGATCTCGGCCATGGGTGGGTTCTCGTGGCTCTCGAGCGCGGCGAAGATCGTCGCGGTCGAGACCGACACCCCGGGGTTCACCAGCACCGCGGGCAGCGCCGGCAGGCCGGGCACCCCGCGCACGCCCTCGCCCGCCCCCGAGATCCGCTGCGCCGTCGGCACCAGGCACATCGGCACATCGGCCCCGAGCGCCATGGCCTGGCGCGGCAGCGGCATGCCCCAGAGCTCGGCCAGCGCGCGCAGCGTCGCCGCGGCATCCGAGGAGCCGCCGCCGATACCCGCTGCACTGGGCAGGTGCTTCTCGAGAGTGATCCGCGCCCCCCGCACCGGATCGAGGAAGCGCGCCGCGCGCAGGACCAGGTTCTCCTCGCCCGGGGGCACGCCCTCGGACATCGGGCCCGTCACCTCGAGCGTCAGTTCATCGGCCTCCTCGACGCGCACCACGTCGCCCAGATCGGCAAAGACCACCAGCGAATCGAGCAGGTGGTAGCCGTCGGGGCGTTGTCCGGTGATGTGCAGCGAGAGGTTGACCTTGGCGGGTGCCTGTTCCTCAACCATCGCTCTCCGCGGCCACGCTCAGGGGCGCGGCCCCTTCCTCTTCGAGCACGCGGTCCAGCCCGACCTCGAGCTTGCGCCGGATGCGATCGGGGTCGGCATCCTCGGACACATCCTCGAAGTCGACGAAGGACAGCGCGCGTTTCCACATGAATTCCGCCTCGAGCTCGCGGCCCACCGCCCAATAGGCGTCGCCCAGGTGATCGTTGACCACAGGGTCGATGGGCATCAGCTCGGCGGCGCGTTCCAATTGGCCCACGGCCTCGTCGTAGCGCCCGAGCCGGTAGTAGACCCAGCCCAGGCTGTCGACGATATACCCCGCATCGGGCCGGGCGGCCACCGCCCGTTCGATCATGTCCAGCGCCTCGTCGAGCTTCTCCTGCTGTTCGACCAGCGAATAGCCGAGGTAGTTCAGGACCTGCGGCTGCTCGGGATTGAGCTCGAGCGCGGCGCGGAAGTCGGCCTCGGCGGCCTCCCAGTTGCCGGAGCGCTCCTGCGCGATGCCGCGGGCGTAATAGAGGAACCACTGCGCCCGGTCGGGCTCGGAATAGCTGTCGAGCGCCCGGCTGTAGGCGGCGATTGCGGCCTCGTAGCGGTCCTGGCGGCGCAGGAAATCGGCCAGGGTGGATTGCACCACCGGCAGCTCGCCATGGGTCTCGGCCAGGCTCTGCAGCGCCTCGAGCGCGGCATCGGTGCGGCCGATCTCGCGCAGGGCCTCGGCGCGGCCGATCTCGGCGGCATGGAAGGCCGGGTCGTCGCGGGGCACGGTGTCATAGGTCTCGGCGGCGGTCTCGAACTGGCCGAGGGCGCGCAGAAGCTCCGCGGCCATCAGCGTGGCATCGGTGTGATCGGGCGCGAGATGCTGGGCCACCCGGGCGTAGAGCAGCACGAAATCCTCGCTGGCCTCGGCGCTGAGCGCCGAGCCGATGGTGTAGAAGGTCTCGGCCAGCCCGTCCTTGGCGCCGCGGATGCGGTCGAAGGGCACCGGATCGCCCTCTTCCAGCGCCGCCACAAGGTCGCGCAGCTCGGGGTCGAACTCGGCGCTGAAGGAACGGTCGATCAGCGCCAGCGCCTCCTCGGCGCGGCCGAGCTGGCTCAGCACCGTGGCGCGGGCGATGATCGCCTGGCGGGTGGCATCGACGCCGCCGCCCATCTCCTGGGAAAAGAGCGCCTCCGCGCCTTCGAAATCCCCGACCGAGGCCAGCGCCAGCGCCTTGTGGTAGCCCGCGAAGGGCGCCAGCCCCTGGGTGTCGGCCACCGCGTCGAAGGCGTTGAGCGCCGAGGACATATCCCCCTGCCCCAGGAGCGACCAGGCCCGGATCAGCCCGTCGACCAGCGGCCCCGCGCCGCGGTTCTCGTCGATCGCGGCCAGCACCGCGCCGTAGTTCTCGAGGCCCATCTCGCGGGCGAGCACCGCCATCTGGCCGACCTGGGTGCTCTGGTTCTGCGCGATCACCCGCTGGCCCAGGTCCGCCGCCCGCGCGACATTGCCGAGCGACAGATGCGCCAGTGCCGCGCGCTCGAGGAACTCCGGGCTCTCGCCGTCGTGCATCAGGGTGCGGTCGTAATATTCCGCCGCCGCGGCGAAATCGCCGGTCATCCCGGCGTGGCGCGCGGCCAGGTAGTCGCCGGCGACGCCCTGCGCCCCCGCGGCGCCCGGCAGCGTCATCGCGGCGGCCAGCAGGCCAGCCCGGATCCAGTGGCGCTTAGTGCCCGTCATGCGGCATTCCTTCGGCTCGAACCTCGTTCGGGCGATGGTAAACCCGCGGCTCACCGGCTTGCAATGCAAGGGGCGGCCCGCAGGCCGCCCCATCCGTCACGTTCCCGTATGGCGCCGCGGCGCGGCTCACATGTTGGGGTAGTTCGGCCCGTCGCCGCCCTGCGGCGTGGTCCAGACGATGTTCTGCGCGGGATCCTTGATGTCGCAGGTCTTGCAGTGCACGCAGTTCTGGAAGTTGATCACGAAGCGCGGCTCGCCGCCCTCGTCGGGGGTCACGAACTCGTAGACGCCCGCCGGGCAGTAGCGCTGCGAGGGCCCGGCATAGAGCTTCCAGTCCACCTCGACCTGCTTCTCGGGCTCCTTGAGCTTGAGATGCGCGGGCTGGCTTTCCTCGTGGTTGGTGGCCGCGAAGGAGACATTGGTCAGCCGGTCGAAGCTCAGCTTGCCGTCCGGGCGCGGGTAGTCGATCTTGGCATGCTCCGAGGCCTTTCCGGTGGCCGCCGCGTCGCTCTTGCCGTGTTTGATCGTGCCCAGGACCGAGAAGCCCAGCGTGTTGGTCCACATGTCGAGCCCGCCCAGCGCCAGGCTGGTGGTGAGCCCGTATTTCGACCAGAGCGGCTTGACGTTGCGCACCTTCTTGAGGTCCTGGCCGATGGCGCCCTCGCGGACCTCCTTCTCGTAGTCGGCCAGCTCGTCCGAAGCCCGGCCCGCCTGCAGCGCCTTGTGCGCCGCCTCGGCCGCCGCCTTGCCCGAGAGCATGGCGTTGTGGTTGCCCTTGATGCGCGGCACGTTGACCATGCCCACCGAGCAGCCCAGGAGCGCCACGCCCGGCGCCACCATCTTCGGCATCGACTGGTAGCCGCCCTCGGTGATCGCCCGCGCGCCATAGGCGACGCGCTTGCCGCCTTCCAGCAGCTCCGCGACCATCGGGTGATGCTTGAAGCGCTGGAACTCCATGTAGGGGTAGAGATGCGGGTTCTCGTAGTTCAGGTGCACCACGAAGCCCACGTAGACCTGGTTGTTCTCGAGGTGGTAGATGAAGGAGCCGCCACCGGCGTTCTTGCCGAGCGGCCAGCCCATGGTGTGGGTGACCGAGCCCTCGCGGTGCTTCTCGGGGTCGATCTCCCAGATTTCCTTCATGCCGAGGCCGAACTTCTGCGGCTCGCTCTCCGCATCGAGCCCGTATTTCGCGATCACCTGCTTGGAGAGCGAGCCGCGCACGCCTTCGGACAGGAAGACATATTTGCCGTGCAGCTCCATGCCCGGCTCGTAGCCCTCGCCCTGGCTGCCGTCGGCGTTCAGCCCGAACTCGCCGGCCACGACGCCCTTGACCTCGCCGTTGTCGCCCCAGACCAGCTCCGAGCAGGCCATGCCGGGGAAGATCTCGACACCCAGCGCCTCGGCCTGTTCGGCCATCCAGCGGCAGACGTTGCCCATGGAGACGATGTAATTGCCGTGGTTGTTCATCAGCGGCGGCATCGGCCAGTTCGGCACCCGGACCTTGCCCTCTTCGCCCAGGAGGTAGAAGTGATCCTCCTTGACCGGCACGTTCAGGGGCGCGCCCTTCTCCTTCCAGTCGGGGATCAGCGCGTCGAGCCCGCACGGGTCGAGCACCGCGCCCGAAAGGATATGCGCCCCCACCTCGGAGCCCTTCTCCAGCACCACGACCTCGAGATCGGCATCGAGCTGCTTGAGCCGGATCGCGGCGGACAGGCCCGCGGGCCCGGCTCCGACGATCACCACGTCGTATTCCATCGCTTCGCGCTGGATATCGGTCATGTCTCTCCCTTCAGGACCGCCCGGCGCGGCCCGCTTCGCTGTCAAACTTGCCCTGAATTAGAGGCTGGGGGCCGGGAGGGTCAATTGTGACACCGCGTCCCGCGGGGCGCCAGCCCGCCCCGCAGCGCCCCTTTGGCGCGCAAACGGGCGCTTGCCGGCCCGCGCAAGTGCCTGTGCGCCCTTGCAATCAGAGGCCCTTCGGGTCAGGTATTTCAGAACCGCTTGCGGCCCCTTCGGCGGCCGCGCCCCGGCAGATCAGACGTTCGGACGACACCATGGACAAGATATTGATGACCCGCGCGGGGTATACCGCGCTCGAACGCGAATTGAAGACGCTGAAGTCCGAGGAACGCCCGGCGATCATCCAGGCGATCGCCGAGGCCCGCGAGCTGGGCGACCTCAAGGAAAACGCGGAATACCATTCCGCGCGCGAGAAGCAGGGATTCATCGAGGGCCGCATCAAGGAACTCGAGAGCATCCTGGGCCTCGCCGAGGTGATCGACCCCAAGACCCTCTCGGGCGCGGTGAAATTCGGCGCCACGGTCAAGGTCGTGGACGAGGACACCGAGGAAGAGAAGGTCTGGCAGATCGTCGGCGAGCACGAGGCCAACATCGAGAAGGGCCTGTTGAACGTGAAATCGCCCATCGCCCGCGCGCTCATCGGCAAGGACGAGGGCGACAGCGTCGAGGTCCGCACCCCGGGCGGGGAGAAGAGCTACGAGATCCTCTCGATCGAGTTTGTCTGAAGGCTGAAAGGGCCGGCGCAGAATGGCCGACGCGAATGAGAGCCGTGGCAAGGGTCTCGGCGGCTTTCCCCCGCGGGACCGCCCCGAGCCCGCGGGCGTCGCGGGTCCGGCGCTCCTGGCGGGGCTCGCCTGGCTGGTGCTGGCCGGCGCGGCGCTGGCCGCGGGCGGCATCGGCATGGGCGATGGCACGGGCGCCCCGGTGCTGCTCCTGGCGCTCCTGGCGCTGGTCCTGCCGCTCGGGCTCATTTGGGTCGGCGCGCTCACGGTGCGCTCGGGGCGGATCATCCGCGCCGAGGCGGCGCGGCTCGACGCCGCCGTCGAGGCGCTGCGCCGCGCCCACCAGCAGTCCGGCCGCGACGGCGGCGCCGACAGCGGCGCGGCCATCGCCAAGAAGCTCGACGAGATCGCCGCCACCCAGAAGAAGACCGAGACCGCGCTGGCGATGTTCACCTCGACCCGCGCCCGCGAGGGCCTCGGCCGCCGCGCGGGTGGCAGCGGCGGCGCAGGCGCCCCTCAGGGCCCCGAGGGCCCGGACGCCGATCAGCCCGACCTGGCGCTCGGCACGCCCGCCGAGGTCTTCGTGCAAAGCCTGCCCAACGGCGATTTCATCCGCGCGCTGAACTTCCCCGACACCGCCGAGGACGAGGTCGGCTTCGCCGCCCTCCGCCGCGCGCTGAAGCACCGCCCCGCCGCCCAGCTGATCCAGGCCAGCCAGGACGTGCTGACCCTGCTCAGCCAGGACGGCATCTACATGGACGACCTGCGCCCGGACATGGCGCGCCCCGAGCTCTGGCGCCGCTTCGCCCAGGGCGAACGCGGGCGGCCCACGGCGGCGCTTGGCGGGGTGCGCGACCGCGCCTCGCTGGCGCTGACCAGCACGCGGATGAAGGAGGACCCGATCTTCCGCGACGCCGCGCATCACTTCCTGCGGCTCTTCGACAAGGGCCTGGCGCGCTTCGAACCCGAGGCCAGCGACACCGAGATCACCGCCTTCGCCGACACCCGCAGCGCCCGCGCCTTCATGCTCGTCGGCCGCGTCGCCGGCACCTTCGACTGAGCTCCTGAGCGCGGCGCGCCGCCGCAGCCACCTCCAGCACCAACCCTCGACATCCCGGCGCCGCCCCCAAGGCGACGCCCAGCAAAAACGCGCCACCCCTCCAGCCGCACCACCAGCCCAAAACAACCCCGCTCACCCCCGAAGCGCCACCGCCGGCCCCGCAGCCCCCCCCCCAGCCCTTCAGCTTGGCCAAAATACCTCGGGGGTGAATGCGGGCGGCACGCCCGCAGAGGGGGCAGCGCCCCCTACGGGTCCGGGGCGCCGCAGGCGGCCCGGACCCACACTCACATGGCCCGAGCCACCAGGACCTACAGCCCGAACTCCGAGTAAGGCAGGAACCGCACCGGATCGCCCTCGCAGATCTCCCGCGCGCCGTCGTCGAGCTCGACCAGCCCCTCGGCCCAGGACAGGCCCGAGACCCTTCCGGAGCCCTCCGAGGGGAAGACCTCGGCGCGGCCGTCGCGCAGGCGCGCGCGCAGGTATTCGCGGCGGCCGGGTTTCTTGCGTTTCGCAAAGCCCGCGGGCACCTCGCGGCCCAGGGGCGCCTGCCAGCCCGCGCCGGCCAGGAGCGACAGCGCCGGGCGGGCGAAGATCAGCGTGCAGACGAAGGCCGCGACCGGGTTTCCGGGCAGGCCGAAGACCGGCAGCCCCTGCCAGAGGCCCAGCGCCAAGGGGCGGCCGGGTTTCAGCGCGATGCGCCATTCGGTCATCGCGCCGGCGGCGCGCAAGAGCGCGGAGACGTGGTCCTCGTCGCCCGCCGAGGCGCCGCCCGAGGTCAGGAGCACATCGGCCTCCTCCCGCGCCCGGTCGAACGCGGCGGAGAGCGCCGCGCGGTCGTCGGGGATGCGGCCGAGGTCGAGCGGCGCATGGCCCCAGCGCCGCAGGAGCGAAAGCAACATCGGGCGGTTGGCGTCGTAGATCGCCCCCGGCCCGGCTTCGGCGCCCGGCTCCACCACCTCGTAGCCGGTCGAGAGCACCGCGACCCGCAACCGGGCGCGGAGCGGCAGGTCTCCATGCCCGGTGGCGGCGGCCAGTGCCAAGTCAGGCGGGCGCAGGACCTGGCCGGCGGAAAGGATGCGCGCGCCCGCCTGCATGTCCTCGCCGGCCTTGCGGGTGTTGGCGCCGCGCTTCGGCGGACCGCGGAAGGCGAGGCCCGCGGCATCGACCGCGCAGTCCTCCTCGAGGACCACGGTGTCGACGCCTTCGGGCAGATCCGCGCCGGTCAAGACCCGGAGCGCCGCGCCCTCGGGCAGCACGCCTTGAAACGGCGCGCCCGCGGCGGCGCGGCCGGGGTGCAGCGGCAGGTGCACGGCGCCCGCCTCGGCGGCGGCCAGGGCCGCGGCATGGGCGAAGCCGTAGCCGTCGACAGCGCTGTTGGGATGCGGCGGGTTGGCCCGACGGGCCTGCAGATCCTCGGCGAGGATGCGACCCTCGGCCTCGAAGAGATCGCCGGTCTCGACCCCGGTGACCGGGCGCAGCCGGTCGCGCAGAAGCGCCAGAGCGTCATCGACCGGCGTCCAGTCGACGCCCGGCGGCAGGGCGAAGCAATCGTTCTGCAGGGGCGGTGGTTGCAGGCGCGCGGCGCGCTCCAGCGCGGCCTCCTGCCCGGCGCCGAGGATCGCGCCCTCCTCGGGGGCGGTGACGGCGAGCATGTCCTCCAGCACCTCCTGCGGCAGCGTGGCGAGCGCCCGTGCCAGCAGCCGGACCTGGTGGGCGTCGCGGATGCCGCCCGCGGCCTCGGCGGCCTTCACCGCGCGGTTGATGAGCCCCGGCCAGATCTCCACGAAGACTGCCGGCGCCTCCGCCAGCGCCTCGGGCTCGAAAGGCCAGACCGCCGCCCCGAAGCGCCGCCGCAGCCGGTTCAGGACCGGCAGCCCGGTCATCACCTGGCCGCCGACCGCGCCCGCGCCGCCCATCTGCCAGGTCGAGAAGACGCCCTTGATCCCCGCCTCGGCGGCGCGATGCTCGGCCATGCCGTGGCCCGCGCGGGTGTCGCGCCGGGGCAGATGCGGCAGATCGGCCTTGCCGCCGTTGAACCAGAAGGGCCCGGTGCCGGGGAAGCCCGCGTTGATCCGGTCGGCGAGCGCGAAGCGGTTGTTGCCGCGCGGGCCGTCCTCGAGCGCCGCCTCGAACCAGTCCCAGAGCGCGAAGGGATCGGCCCGCCCGGTCAGCGCCTCGGCGAAGCCCGCCGGGTAGCCGAAGGGGAAATCGAAGCCGATCAGCACCCGCTCGCCCGCGTCGCGCGCCGCCGCGAGCAGCGCCGCGAGGCGCGCCTCGGCCTCCTGCCGGTTGCGCAGGTATTCGGGGTCCCCGCCCGCCTCGCAGAGCCAGATCGCATCCTTGCGCGGGCGCGGGCCGGTGTCGTTGCCGCCCGACCAATCGACCATGACGGTGCGGTCGAAGGGTCTCACAGCCCCACCTCCGCGAGGATGAAATCGGCGATCGCCGCGGTGTCGTCGAGCCCGAAGACCGGCCGGTCGAGCGCCGGGGCGCTGTCCGAGGCCACGGCGCGGATGGTCGGGTCCTCGGGGGCGATCAGCGGCTGGCCGGTTTCGGCACGATGGGCCTCGATCTTGGGATGGCGGTCGCGCTTGTAGCCCTCGATCAGCACCAGATCGACAGGGGCGAGCCGGGTCAGGAGCGCCTCCAGCGTCGGCTCCTCGGCGCCGCGCAGCTCGGTCATCAGCGCCACGCGGTTGCGCGACGACAGCAGCACCTCGCGGGCGCCCGCCTCGCGGTGGCGGTGGCTGTCGCGGCCCTTCTGGTCGACGTCGAAGCTGTGATGGGCGTGTTTCACCGTGGAGACCGAGAACCCCCGCGCGCTGATCTCCGAGACCAGCCGCTCCATCAGCCCGGTCTTGCCGGAGTTCTTCCAGCCGGTGACACCGTAGATCCTCATGGCGCCAGCGCCTCGGCCCGGGCGAGGTCCTCGGGCGTGTTGACGTTGAAGAAGGGATCGCCCGGGTCCTCGAAAAGCGCCTCGCGCCCGCCGTGGGCCTCGGTCCAGAGCACCACCTTGCGGGTGCCCGCCTTGAGCGCCGCGCGCAGATCCTCGCGAAGCGCCACGGGCCAGAGCCCGAAGGTCGGGTGCCGCACCCGCCCGCGCTTGGGATCGGGCGTGGCCGCCAGGACCAGCGGATGCGCCATGCCGCGGGCCTCGGCCTCAAGCCGCGCCACCAGGTCGCGGGGGAAAAACGGCGTGTCGGCGGCGACACTCACCAGCGTCTCGGCGCCCGCCTCGGCGGCCCAGTCCAGCCCGGCCAGCACGCCCGCGAGCGGCCCGGGGAAGTCCGGCAGGCTGTCGGGCAGGACCGGCAGGTCCAGGTCGGCAAAGCGCGCCGGGTCGCCGTTGGCATTGAGCGCGAGGCCCGCGACCTGGGGGACAAGCCGGTCGGTGACATGGGCAAAGAGCGAGGCGCCGCGCAGCGCCAGCCGCCCCTTGTCGCCGCCGCCCATGCGGCTCGCCTTGCCGCCGGCGAGGATGACACCGAGGGGCGCGCTCACGCGCCGGCCCCCTTGCGGCGGGACTTGCGGTCTTCCTCGGGCACGCTTTCGGGGTCGATGTCGCGCAAAAGCCGCGCGTCGCCCGCGAGGCAGGTGAAGCGCTTGCCGCGCATCCGCCCGATGCAGGTCAGCCCGACCTGGCGGGCGATCTCCACGCCCCAGGCGGTGAAACCCGAGCGCGAGGCCAGGACCGGGATGCCCATGAGCGCGGTCTTGATCACCATCTCCGAGGTCAGCCGCCCGGTGGTATAGAGGATCTTGTCGCCCGGCGGCACATCCTCGAGGAACATCCAGCCGGCGATCTTGTCGACGGCGTTGTGGCGGCCGACGTCCTCCATGTAGACCAGCGGCCGGTCGCCCTGGCAGAGCACCGTCCCGTGGATCGCCCCGGCCTCGAGGTAAAGCGAGGGCGTCGTGTTGATCTTCCGGGCGAGCGTATAGAGCCAGGAGGCGCGGACCTCGGTCTGCGGCAGCTCCAGCCCCTCGAGCCCCTCCATCATGTCGCCGAAGACGGTGCCCACCGCGCAGCCCGAGGTGCGGGTCTTCTTGCGCAGCTTCTCCTCGTAGCTCGTCTGCGAGGCGGTGCGCACCACCACGGTCTCGAGCTCCTCGTCAAAGTCGATGGCGGTCACCCGCTCGCCGTCGCCCAGCATCCCCTGGTTGCGCAGGAAGCCCACCGCGAGGTAGCGCGGATGGTCGCCGATGGTCATGGCGGTGACGATCTCCTGGCCGTTGAGATAGATCGTCAGGGGGCGCTCTTCGACGACCGGGATCTCGACCTCGGCGCCGGTCTGGTCGCGGCCGATGACGCGGCGGGTCAGGCCCGGCCCCTGGGGCGCGGGGGCGATCAGGTAATCGCCGGGTTCGTCGGCATTGTCAGGCATTTGCACATTCCCTGCCACGGGGCTAAGCCTTCGCGCAAGCAAAGGTCGGGGCAGAAGTCATGGCGGGTTCGGACGTAATGTCAAGTTATCGGCGCGGCGTGAAGGACGGGCTGCCCTTCCTCCTGGTGATCGTGCCTTTCGGCATGCTGTTCGGCGTGCTGGCGACCGAGGCGGGGCTCTCGGTCTTCGAGGCGCTGTCCTTCTCGGTGGTGGTGATCGCGGGGGCCTCGCAGTTCGCCGCGCTGCAACTTCTGCAGGACCAGGCGCCGGTGCTGATCATCCTGGCCTCGGCCCTGGCGATCAACCTGCGGATGGCGATGTATTCCGCCGCCATGACCCCCTATATCGGCAAGCTGCCGTTCTGGAAGCGCGCGGTCGCGGCCTATTTCCTGGTCGACCAGGTCTATGCCTGCGCGGCGCTCGACTACGAGCGTCACCCGGCGGAAAGCGCCGCCCAGCGCTTCGGCTACTTCCTGGGCGTGGCGACGCCGATCTGTCCGGTCTGGTATCTCGCGACGATTCTGGGCGCGCTCGTGGGCGGGGCGATCTCGACAGGCTACGGGCTCGACTTCGCGCTGCCCATCGCCTTCCTGGCGATGATCGGGCCGATGCTGCGCACGCCCGCGCATGTGGTGGCGGCCCTGGCGGCGGTGACCGGCTCGCTGGTCTTCGCCTGGCTGCCCTTCAACCTCGGCCTGATCGTCGGCGGCATCATCGGCATGGTCGCGGGCGCCGAGACCGAGCGCCGGCTCGAGGCGCGGAGCGCGGAAGGAACGCGGACATGATCGACACCGGCACCCTCTGGATCGTCATCGTCGGGCTGGGGCTCGGCAGCTTCGGGATGCGGTTCCTGTTCCTCGGCCTCGTGGGCGACCGCGAGATGCCGCCCTGGGTGCTGCGCCACCTGCGCTACACCGCCGTGGCGGTGCTGCCGGCGCTGATCGCGCCCCTGGTGATCTGGCCGCGCGGCACCGGCGGCGAGTTCGAGCCGGTGCGCTTCGTGGCGGCGCTCGTCACCTTCGCGGTGGGCTACTGGTCGAAGAACGTGCCCGCCGCCATGCTGACCGGCGCGGCGGTGCTGGGGCTGGGGCTCGGGTTCCTGGGCTGAGGCTCGGGGGCCGATTGGTCCTGCCGTTGGACTGAGGTGCTGGGTCTTGGGCCGAGGTCCGAGGGGGCGCGGTGCACACCACTGATCCTGTCTCGCGCATTCCTCGCGGGGTCCTGGTCTGGCGCTCCAGGAGCATGCGGGGCCAACCACCCTGCCCTGCACGGACCGCGCCGGAGCCCCCGCCCCAGCTCAGACGCCCTCAGGCGCCGCCGGACTTCCGGAAGGCTTCGACGGCTTCGGTCTTGTCGTCGGCGTCGCTTTCGTAGACCGCCCGGGTCTCGACGCCGGGCACCGCGCCGAACTGCTCGGCCAGCCGCTTCGGGAAAAGCACCGGAGAGATGCTCTCGAAGCCCGGCAGCTGGCGCAGGATGCCCGCGGTCTCGCTGGTGCAGAACATCGGCCCGACCGCGCCATTGGCCATGGCGAGCCGCAGCGCGCGTTCGGCCACCTCGGGGCTCACCTCAACGCGCTGCACGACGACGTGATAGGTCTCGCGGGCATGGGCGCTTTCGTAGAAGCGCGCCACCTCGGGCGTGATGCCATAGAGCACGTCGCCCTTCTCGGGGATCTGGGGGTGTTTCACCGAGCCCGCGGGATCGAAGATCACCCGCTGCGAGCCGTTGATCATCAGGCTCGTATGGGCCCCGGCGCCGGAGTTGTTCGACACCATGGTGTAGAGCGTCAGCGCCGGCGGCCCGTCATGGCGATAGGCCGCGCGGGTGATCTCCTCGGGAGAGGCGGCGTTGCTCTGCGGCTCGGCGCAGGCGGCCAGCGCCAGGGCCGCAAGGACCGGCAGCGCCGGCAGGCGCGGGAATCTCTTCCGCATGAACCGTCCCCTCCCTCGCGCTTTGCGCGGCGCCGATCAGGCGTTGAACATCGCCAGCAGAACCACCGCCACGAGGATCACGACCACCGTGCGGATGGTGAAGGTGACAAACCCCGCGAAGGTCTTCTCGTGGTCCTTGATGTCCATCTCGCCGTGCTTGTGTTCGGCCATGGCTGGTATCCTTCCAAACTGCGTGTCGGCCCGCGATCTAGCGGATTCGAGCGGGGCTGTCACGCCGCCACGGGCGCGCGAATGGCCGCATCCGCCCTATATGGCGCGAAAGCGCCACGCCTCGGCGGCGTCGAGGTGACGCTCGGCCCGGCCGTGGTGCCAGAGGTGCAGGCAATGGGCCATGGCCTCGACCATGGCGAGCCCGTATTCGCCGTCCGAGATGCGGCGCATGAAGAGCGGCGGGAAACATTCCGCGGCGCTGCGCGGCTCCTCGGCCAGGAAGGCCTCGAGCCGCCCCAGCGCGCCGTGGTGGTTGTCGATCAGCTGGCGCAGCCGCGTCGGGATGCCCCGGAAGGGCCGCTTGTGCCCGCCGAGGGCCAGTTGCTCGGGCGTGGCGTGTTCGCTGAGCCGGGTGCAGGCCTCGATCCAGTCGGCGACCGGGTCGGCCTCGGGCTCGGTGGCATAGACCCCGATGTTGGAGCTGATCGAGGGCAGGATCTGGTCGCCCGCCAGCACCAGCTCGCCGTCCTCGGACCAGAAGGTCGCATGTTCCGGCGCATGGCCGTTGCCGATCCGCACGGTCCAGTCGCGGCCGCCGATGACCATGCGGTCGCCCTCCTTGATCCGGCTGTAGCCCAGCGGGATCGGATGCACGATGTCGGCGAAGTTGAAGGGCCGGCTGGCGGCGCGCTCGTCGTAGATCCGCCGCTCCATGCCGCAGCGCCGCCAGAAGCGCAGGGTCTCTTCGGTCGGGCGGGCCTGTTCGTCGAGCGTCAGCATCCGCGCCATGAGCATGGCGGTGCGGGTGGTGACGATCTCGGCGCCATGCTGCTCCTTGAACCAGCCGGCCATGCCGACGTGGTCGGGATGGTGATGGGTCAGGATCACCCGCCCCACCGGCTTGCCCTTGAGCGGCCCGGCCAGGAGCGCCTCCCAGATCGCCACGGCGCGGCGGCTGTGCACCCCGGTGTCCACCACGGTCCAGCTGTCGCCGTCGTCCAGCGCGTAGACATTGACGTGATCGAGCGCCATGGGCAGCGGAAGCCGCAGCCAGAGGACGCCCTCGGCCACCTCGATGGCCTCGCCCTCGGCGGGCGGCTCCTCCCAGGGATACCTTATGCCGCGCGCCGCCACGTTCATGCCGCGAGGTCGTCCGGCGTGATCGCATAGAGGTCCTCGGCCCCGCCGCGCGCATGGGCCAGGAGCCCCGCGTGTTCCGGCAGGAGCCGGGTGATGTAGAAGCGCGCCAGCCGCGACCGGGGCCCCTCGGGGTCGGCCTTGGCCGCGCGCAGGTGGTAATAGCCGCCGAGCACCCGGGCAAAGCCCATGAGGAAGGGCATGGAGCCCGCGAAGCGCGCGTTCATGTCCTTCTCGGCGACCAGCCATTCGACGGTCTCGCGCAGGGTCTCGGTGGCCTGCCAGACCGGCTCGGCGAGGTCCGGCATCTCGCTGCGGGCGGTCTCGGCGAAGCCCTCGATCTCGTCCAGAAGCAGGAAGGCCGCCTCGCCGCCGTCCATCATCTTGCGGCCGACGAGGTCCATGGCCTGGATGCCGTTGGTGCCCTCGTAGATCGCGGTCACCCGGACGTCGCGCAGGAACTGCGCCGCGCCGGTCTCTTCGACGAAGCCCATGCCGCCGTGGACCTGCACGCCCTCGTTGGCGACGCGGATGCCGGTCTCGGTGCCGAAGGCCTTGGCGATGGGCGTCAGGAGCGCGGCGCGCGCCTCCCATTCGGCCTCGCCGCCGGCGCGGGCCATGTCGATCGCCACGCCGCAGGCCAGCGCGATGGCGCGGGCGGCGAAGACATCGGCCTTCATCGAGGCCAGCATCCGGCGCACGTCGGCATGATCGACGATGCTGCCGGTGGCGTCGGGCAGATGCGATTTTCCCTGGGTGCGGTCCTGGGCATAGGCCAGCGCGTGCTGATAGGCGCCGTCGGCGATGCCGACGCCCTGCGCGCCGACGCCGAGCCGGGCGTTGTTCATCATGGTGAACATCGCCTTGATGCCGCCGTTGGGCTCGCCCACGAGCCAGCCCTGGGCGCCGTCGTATTCCATCACCGCGGTCGGCGAGCCGTGCAGGCCCAGCTTCTCCTCGAGCGAGACGACCCGCAGGCTGTTCGCGGGGCCGAGGTTGCCCTCGGCGTCGGGAATGTATTTCGGCACCATGAAGAGGCTCAGCCCCTTGGTCCCGGGGGCCGCGTCGGGCAGCCGCGCCAGCACCAGGTGGCAGACGTTCTCGGCCACGTCGTGATCGCCCCAGGAGATGTAGATCTTCTGGCCGCTGACCGCGTAGGAGCCGTCGCCGTTGGGCTCGGCCTTGGCCCGCGCCGCGCCCACGTCCGAGCCCGCCTGCGGTTCGGTCAGGTTCATCGTGCCGGTCCATTCGCCCGAGATGAGCTTCGGCAGGTAGAGCGCGTTGAGCTCCTCCGAGCCCCAGGCCTCGAGCGCGTCGATCTGGCCCTGGCTCAGGAGCGGGCAGAGCTGCAATGAGAGATTCGCCGCCGACAGCATGTCGTTGACCGCGGTGGCCATGGCCTGCGGCAGGCCCATGCCGCCGTGCTCCTGGCCCGCGGCGATGGCGACCCAGCCGCCTTCGGCCAGCGCCTGGTAGGCCTCCTTGAAGCCCTTGGAGGTGCGCACCACGCCGTTCTCCAGCCGCGCACCGTCGGTGTCGCCGTTGCGGCGGGTGGGGGCGATGACCTCTTCGCTGAGCTTGCCGGCCTCGGTCAGGATCGCCTCGACCACGTCGGGGGTGGCATCGGCATATCGATCCTTCTCGGTCACGCGGGCCAGGTCGACCACGTGGTCGAACAGGAACCGGAAATCCGCAACGGGCGCCGCATAAGGCATGACACATCTCCTCGGCGTCTTGGCAAGGGCGGCGGCTTCCACTAGGGAGGCGACCCAAGCCAGAGCATGGTTCTACTTGGCAAAACCTGTATTGCAAGGGTGCGACCCGGCAACAGAAACGCCGCGTCACGGGGTCGGGGGCCCAGGATGACCGAACGTCTGACCTTGGCAGAGGCCGACATCACGCGCGCCACGGAGATCTGGCGCCGCGGCGGACTCGTCGCCTTTCCGACCGAAACCGTCTACGGGCTCGGCGCCGATGCCTCCTCGGATGCCGCGGTCGCGGGGATCTTCGCAGCGAAGGACCGGCCGGATTTCAACCCGCTGATCACCCATGTCGCGAGCCTCGAACAGGCCAAGGCGCTGGCGGTCTGGTCCGAGGCCGCCGAGGCCTTGGCCGCGGCCTATTGGCCCGGGCCGCTGACGCTGGTGCTGCCTTTGCGTGAAGGCGCGCCGCTGTCGAAGCTGGTCACGGCGGGGCTGGGCTCGGTCGGCATCCGAATGCCCGCGCATCCGGTCGCCCGGCAGCTCCTCTCGGCCTTCGGCGGCGGGGTGGCGGCGCCCTCGGCCAATCGCTCCGGGCGGATCAGCCCGACTCGGCCCGAACATGTGCTCGACACGCTCGACGGGCGGATCGACGCGGTGGTGGCCGGCGGGCCCGCCGAGGTGGGGCTCGAATCGACGATCCTGGGGCTGACCGGCAAGCCGACGCTCCTGCGGCCCGGCGGGATCACCGCCGAAGCCCTGGCCGAGACCCTGGGCGCGCGGGTCTTCACCCGGCGCGACACCGAGGCGATCTCGGCCCCCGGGCAGACGCCCTCGCATTACGCGCCGCGCGCCGAGATGCGGCTCAACGCGGCGGAATGGCAGGAGGGCGAGGCGCGGCTGGGCTTCGGCGAGATGCCCTGCGATCTGAACCTCTCGGAGCGCGAGGATCTGACCGAAGCGGCGGCCAATCTCTTCGCGCATCTGCACGCGCTCGACCGCATGGGGCGGTCGGTCATCGCCGTCGCCCCGGTGCCGCACCGCGGGCTGGGAATCGCGATCAACGACCGGCTGAGCCGCGCCGCCGCGCCGCGGTAGGCGGGGGTTTGGCGAGCGAGTTAGGCGGGGCCCGCGAGGCCCGGCGGTTTGGCTAGTGCGACCTCTGCTGAGTTGCGGCGACGCGGGCCGAAACCAGCACTCAAACCGCCAAAATTCAGGCCGCGCGACTCATAAATAGCGATTTTTAATCAACACCTTAGGCCCGGCGCACCCAATCCGACGCTCACGCGCAGGCCCAGCCCCTCAGGCCTGCCCGCCCTCGGCCGAGAGCATCAGCGAGGACACCCCCAGCGTCGCCAGCGCCGCCTCCCAGGTGGCGGCGGCATCGGGCCCGAAGACCAGCGCGTCCGAGGAATCGCAGACCAGCCAGCCGTTGGCCTGCAGCTCGGCCTCGAGCTGCCCCGGCCCCCAGCCCGCGTAGCCCAGGCACATCCGCCGCCGCGCCGGGCCGCGCCCCGCGCCGATCTCCTCGAGGATGTCGAGCGTCGCGGTCATCGCCAGCCCGTCGGTCACGTCGAGCGAGGTCACATCCGACTGGAAGTCGCTGCTGTGCAGCACGAAGCCGCGCCCGGTCTCGACCGGGCCACCGAAGAAGACCGGCTCCATGCCCAGGCCCTCGACCATGTCGATCTCGAGCTGTTCGAGCAGGGTCGCCAGCTCGATTCCCGGCGCGGGCTTGTTCACGATCAGACCCATGGCGCCGTCCTCCGAATGCGCGCAGATGAAGACCACCGCGCGGTCGAAGCGATGGTCCTCCATCCCGGGCATGGCGATCAGCATGCGGCCGGTCAGATCGGTTTCCGGGTCGGTGGATAGCATGTCCTGTCCTTGCATGACCTTCTCAGCATGGCGACGGGCGCGCGGGGGCGCAAGGTCGCGGCTTGTCTCCGAGACGTGACTTTTCATTTCACCCCCAACGCGGCAGATCGGTGCGATGATCCGTGCCAGTCTTTTCGCCGCCGCCGCGGCGCTCGCCCTCACCGTCACCCCCGCGCCCGCCCCGGCCGAAGAGCTCGACGCCGTGGTCGCGGCCGAGCTGCGCCCGGGATGGCGGCGCGCCGACGGCACCCATATCGCCGCGTTGCACCTGAAGCTGGCGCCCGGCTGGAAGACCTATTGGCGCGCCCCGGGCGACGCCGGCATCCCGCCGGAGTTCGGCTGGCGCGGGTCCGACAACCTCGGCGGCGTCTCGGTGATCTGGCCCCGCCCCGAGGTCTTCGACCAGGCCGGGATGCGCAGCATCGGCTACGAGACCGAGCTGGTCCTGCCGCTGGCCGTGCGGCCCGCGGGACCCGGCGACGTGCGGCTGGCGGGCGACATGCAGCTGGGTGTCTGCAAGGACATCTGCATGCCGCACGAGCTGCGCTTCTCGGGTCTCTTGCCCGCGGGCCAGGGCGCGCGCGACCCGGCGATCGTGGCGGCGCTGGCAGACCGGCCCTTTTCCGCCGAGGAGGTGGGCGTCGGGGGCGTGAGCTGCTCCATCGCCCCGCGCGAGGGCGACGGGCTGCGGCTCGAGGCGCGAATCGAGATGCCGCCGGCGGGCCGCGAGGAAGAGACCGTGGTGGAGACCGGCAATCCCTACCTCTGGGTCGCCGAGCCCGCGACCCGGCGCGAGGGCGGCACGCTGATCGCCGCGACCGAGATCCGCCACATGGAGCAGAAGCCCTTCGCGCTCGACCGTTCGGCGCTGACCTTCACCGTGCTCGGCCAGAGCCACGCGGTGGAGATCGCGGGCTGCGGGTGAGGCGCGCGGCGCCGTTTCGGGGTCGGCCCTTGGGGGCCATTTCCGGGGCCTCTTCGCCCCCACGCTTCGGTGCGATGCGGGACCAATAGGCCCTCGGGTGGCCCCCTTCCGGCCCAATTCTCTGGGCTCCCCCTGCCCCACATACCGGTTTCTGAGCCGCGGGCCGGTTTCCGCGCCCCGGACCCGTGCGCGCGCCGACCTCGCGTCCCAGCGCTGCTGCTGCTGACCCTCTGTAGCGACGTAGCCGCAGCAACCGCCCCCCTGCCCCGTCGCTCCTGACCGCGCATAGCCCGCAGCGACCTACCCAGTCCCTACACACCCAACCCCACCAACGAAAAAGGCCCCCGGCGATCCGCCGGGGGCCTTTTCCTGTTTCTCTCGCGCGGCGCTTACTCGCGGCTTTCCGAGGTGTCCTCGATCACCGTGTCGAGGCTCTCGCCACCGGCGAGGTCCTCTTCCGGGGCGGCGAGGCGGGCGGCCTCTTCGGCCTCCGCCCGGCGCGCCTCGATCACCACGTTGTCGCGGTCCGAGGCGACCTTCTCGACGCGGTTGATCGCGCCGCCGGTGCCTGCCGGGATCAGCCGGCCCACGATGACGTTCTCCTTCAGACCCAGGAGGTTATCCACCTTGCCCTGCACCGAGGCCTCGGTGAGCACGCGGGTGGTCTCCTGGAAGGAGGCCGCCGAGATGAAGGACCGCGTCTGCAGCGAAGCCTTGGTGATGCCGAGCAGGATCGGCTCGCCCTTGGCCAGGCGCCCGCCCTTCTTCTCGGCCTTGGCGTTGGCCTCGTCGAACTCGATCTTGTCGACATGCTCGCCCTTGAGGAGCGTGGTGTCGCCGCTGTCGAGGATCTCCCACTTCTGCAGCATCTGCCGGACGATGACCTCGACGTGCTTGTCGTTGATCTTCACGCCCTGCAGCCGGTAGACGTCCTGGACCTCGTTGATCATGTAGTTCGCCAGCGCCTCGACACCCATGATCGACAGGATGTCATGCGGCGCGGGGTTGCCGTCCATGATGTAGTCGCCCTTCTGGACGTAATCGCCTTCGACCACCGGAATATGCTTGCCCTTGGGGATCATGTATTCCTTGGGATCGAGGTTCTCGTCCGCCGGCTCGATGGTGATACGGCGCTTGTTCTTGTAGTCCTTGCCGAAGCGCACGTAGCCGTCGATTTCCGCGATGATGGCGTGGTCCTTCGGACGGCGTGCCTCGAAGAGCTCGGCCACACGTGGCAGACCGCCGGTGATGTCCTTGGTCTTCGCGCCCTCGCGCGGGATCCGCGCCACGACGTCGCCGGCCTTGACCGACTCGCCGTCCTCGCAGGAGAGGATCGCATCCACCGACATCGGGTAGGTGACCGGGTTGCCCTGGTCGTTGCGCACCGGCTCGCCGTTCTCGTCCTGAAGGATGATCTCGGGCTTGAGCTCGTTGCCCTTGGGCGCGGCGCGCCAGTCGGTCACGATCTTCTGGCTCATGCCGGTGGCTTCGTCGGTCTCCTCGCGGACGGCGACGCCGTTCACCAGGTCGACGTGACGGGCCACACCGTCCTTCTCGGCGATGATCGGCAGGGTGTAGGGGTCCCACTCGAAGAGCTTGTCACCGCGCTCGATGTCCTGGCCTTCCTGGACGAAGAGCTTGGTGCCGTAGCCGACCTTGTGGCTGGCACGCTCGGCGCCATCCTCACCGACGATGCGGATCTTCATGTTGCGGCCCATGACCAGCAGGTCACCGGCAGCACTCACCAGCGTGTTCGGGTTCTCGTATTCGATCTTGCCCGACTGCGAAGCCTCCAGGAAGCTCTGCTGGCCGCCCTGGGCGACGCCGCCGATGTGGAAGGTCCGCATGGTCAGCTGGGTGCCCGGCTCGCCGATCGACTGCGCCGCGATGATGCCCACGGCCTCGCCGGTGTTGACCATGGTGCCGCGCGCGAGGTCACGCCCGTAGCACATGGCGCAGACACCCTCTTCAGCGTCGCAGGTCAGCGGCGAGCGGATGCGCGCATTCTGGACCGCGGCCTCCTCGATGGCATCCGAGGTGCGCTCGTCGATGAGCTGGCCTTCCTTGACCAGGACCTCGTCGGTGCCCGGCTTCAGGATGTCCTCGGCCGCGACGCGGCCCAGGAGGCGCTCGCCGAGCGAGGCCACCACCTCACCGTCGGAGATCGCCGCCTCGGCGGTGATCGACCGGTCGGTGCCGCAGTCGTGCAGACGCACGATGCAATCCTGCGCCACGTCCACCAGGCGGCGGGTCAGGTAACCCGAGTTCGCCGTCTTCAACGCGGTGTCCGACAGACCCTTCCGGGCGCCGTGCGTCGAGTTGAAGTATTCAAGAACGGTCAGACCTTCCTTGAAGTTCGAGATGATCGGCGTCTCGATGATGTCGCCGTTCGGCTTGGCCATCAGGCCGCGCATGCCGCCCAGCTGCTTCATCTGGGTCACCGAGCCACGGGCGCCGGAGTGGGCCATCATGTAGACCGAGTTCGGCTCTGCCTCGGCGCCGTTCTCGTCGGTCTTGGCCGCCGAGATGGTCGACATCATCGCCTCGGTCACCTTGTCGTTGCACTTCGACCAGGCGTCCACGACCTTGTTGTACTTCTCACCCTGGGTGATCAGGCCGTCCATGTACTGCTGTTCGAAGTCCTTGACCTGCTCGCGGGTCTCTTCGACGATCGACCACTTGTCCTGCGGGATGACCATGTCGTCCTTGCCGAAGGAGATGCCCGCGCGGAACGCCTCCTTGAAGCCCATGGACATGATCTGGTCGCAGAAGATCACCGATTCCTTCTGGCCGCAGTAGCGGTAGACGGTGTCGATGACGCGCTGCACGTCCTTCTTCCGAAGAAGCGTGTTGACCAGCTCGAAGGGGGCCTTGGTGTTGAGCGGCAGAAGCGCGCCCAGGCGCACGCGGCCCGGCGTGGTCTCGTAGCGGCGGATGACCTCCTGGCCTTCGTCGTCGATCTGCTTCACGCGGCAGTGGATCTTGGCGTGCAGATGCACTTCGCCCGCGTTCAGCGCGTGTTCGACCTCTTCCACCGAGCCGAAGACCATGTCCTCGCCCTTCATGCCTTCGCGCATGATGGTGGTGTAGTAGAGACCCAGGATCATGTCCTGCGACGGCACGATGATCGGCGCGCCGTTGGCCGGCGACAGCACGTTGTTCGTGGACATCATCAGGACCCGCGCCTCGAGCTGCGCCTCGAGCGAGAGCGGCACGTGCACGGCCATCTGGTCACCGTCGAAGTCGGCGTTGAAGGCCGAGCAGACGAGCGGGTGCAGCTGGATCGCCTTGCCCTCGATGAGGACCGGCTCGAAGGCCTGGATGCCCAGGCGGTGCAGCGTCGGCGCGCGGTTCAGCAGCACCGGGTGCTCGCGGATCACCTCGTCGAGGATGTCCCAGACCTCGGGGCGCTCTTTCTCGACGAGCTTCTTGGCCTGTTTCACCGTCGACGACAGGCCCTTGGCCTCGAGCCGCGAGTAGATGAAGGGCTTGAAGAGCTCGAGCGCCATCTTCTTCGGCAGGCCGCACTGGTGCAGCTTCAGCTCCGGGCCGGTCACGATGACCGAACGGCCCGAGAAATCCACGCGCTTGCCGAGCAGGTTCTGACGGAACCGGCCCTGCTTGCCCTTGAGCATGTCCGAGAGCGACTTCAGCGG